>DATKRE010000192.1:0-8951 GCA_035532335.1 Xanthobacteraceae bacterium
AGGATCGCGCGCTTGGGTTTTAGCCGCTCGATCCAGCCGAGTGCGTCGGACAGCGAGAAATGGCTTGGGTGCGGCCGGTAGCGCAGCGCATCGACCACCCAGGTATCGAGCCCGGCGAATGCCGCAGCGCTTTCGGGCGGCAGGCCGCTCAGGTCGCAGCTATAGGCGAACGCGCCGAAGCGAAAACCGAGCGAAGGAGTGTCGCCGTGCTGCTGGAGGATCGGCAGCGCCTCGATGGCGCCGCCCGGCCCCGTAACGATGACTGGCTGCGCGGCGGTCAGCCGGTGCGCCTTGAGGATCGGCGGATATTCGCTGCCCGGCGGTGACTTGAAACAATAGGCAAAGCGGGACTGCATCATCGCATCGGTTTGCTCGTCGAGATAAACATCGACGAGCTGCCGCTGCTTGATGAAAAAGCTGCGCAAATCGTCAACGCCGTGGGTGTGGTCGGCGTGATCATGGGTGTAAAGGACGCCGTCCAGGCGATCGACCTGCGCATCGAGCAGCTGCTCGCGCGAGTCGGGCGGCGTGTCGATCAGCACACGGGTGATGCCGTCGGCGGAGCGCCGCTCCACCAACAGCGAGGTGCGACGGCGGCGGTTTTTCGGGTTGGCCGGATCGCAATCGCCCCAGCCAAGCGCCGGGCGCGGCACGCCGCCGGAGGAGCCGCAGCCGAGAATGGTGAATGTCAGCGTCATGCCGCGGGCTTACTGAAGTACGGGCGGATTCGCAAAGGCATCGGCGCCGGTGGGCCGCGGCACCTTGCCGAACAGGCGGAAGAAGTTGTCCGTCGTCGTTCGCGCGATCTCCTCGAAAGCGACGCCGCGCGTCTCGGCCAGCACCTTCGCGGTTTCGACCACATAGGCCGGCTCGTTGCGTTTGCCGCGAAACGGTCCCGGCGCAAGATAAGGCGCGTCGGTCTCGACCAGGATACGGTCGGCCGGCAGCGCGGCCGCGATCGCACGCAGCTCGGTCGAATTCTTGAACGTCAGGATGCCGGTGAACGAGATAAAGAGCCCGAGCGCAATGGCGCGTTCGGCGAGTTCGCGGCTGCCGGTGAAGCAATGCAGCACGGCCGGGAAGGCGCCCTGCCCGGTCTCCTCTTCCAGGATATTGGCGGTATCGGCATCGGCGCTGCGTGAATGAATGACCAGCGGCAGGCCAGTCTCGCGCGCCGCTTTGATGTGAGCGCGAAAGCCCTGCGCCTGCGCCGCGCGCGGCGAGTTGTCGTAATGGTAATCGAGGCCGGCCTCGCCGAGCGCCACGATTTTCGGATGGCGAGTAAGCGCGATCAGATCGGCGGCGGTGACGTCGAGTTCATCGTGCGCGTAATGCGGATGGGTGCCGACCGAGGCGTAGACATCGGCGAACCGCTCGGCGATCGAAAGTAATTGCGAGTGGTGCGCCACGCGCGTCGAGATGGTGACAAAGCGCGCGATGCCGGCGTTGCGCGCGCGGGCGACGACGGCGTCGATCTCGTCGGCAAAATCCGGAAAATCGAGGTGACAGTGGCTGTCAACAAGCATGTCTTTGCAGCACGATCATTGCGCCGTCGCGGCGGCCGGCTCGACGTAGCGCGGAAATACCGGCGCCGGCGGAGGAAGGCTGGTGCCGGCGGCGATGCGATGGTTGCCGCCGAGGAAAGAAAAATCTCGCTCGGTTGCCGGGACGCCGAGCAGATCGAGCAGCTTTGCCGCCGACGCCGGCGTGAACGGTTGTGCCAAAATCGCGATCTGTCGCAGCACTTCGGCGGTGACGTAAAGCACCGTCCCCTGCCGCGCCGGATCGGTCTTGGCCAGCGCCCACGGCGCCTCGCCGGCGAAATAGCGGTTGGCGTCGGCCACCACCGCCCACACCGCATTGAGGACGTGGTGGAGCTGCTCCGTCTTCATCGCCTCGCGAGCCTTGCCGATCATGGCATCGGCGGCGGCGAGGATCGCCTGATCGTTGGCGGAGAACGCCCCCGGTTTCGGCAGTGCGGCGCCGAATTGCCGCGCCACCATGGTCAGCGAGCGCTGCGCCAGATTGCCGAGATCGTTGGCGAGATCGGCGTTGATGCGATTGACGATCGCCTCGTGGCTGTAATTGCCGTCCTGCCCGAACGGCACTTCGCGCAGGAAGAAATAGCGCAGCGGATCGGCGCCGTAGGCTTTGACCAGATCGAACGGGTCGATGACGTTGCCGACCGACTTCGACATTTTCTCGCCGCGGTTGAACAGAAAACCGTGCGAGAAAATTCGCTTCGGCACCGCAACGCCGGCCGACATCAGAAAGGCCGGCCAATACACGGCGTGGAAGCGCACGATATCCTTGCCGATGACGTGCAGATCGGCGGGCCAGTATTTCTTGAATTTCGCGCTGTCGGTGTCGGGATAACCCACGGCGGTGATGTAGTTGGTCAGCGCGTCAACCCACACATACATGACGTGCTTCGGATTGCCGGGCACCGGCACGCCCCAGTCGAACGTGGTGCGTGAGATCGAAAGATCCTGCAAGCCGCCGCGCACGAAGCTCGCCACCTCGTTCAAGCGCTCTTTCGGCAGGACATAATCGGGATGGTCGGCGTAGAGCGCGAGCAGCTTGTCGGCGTAAGCCGACAGCCTGAAGAAATAGCTTTCCTCCTCGACCCACTCGACCGGCGTGTTGTTGGGGCCGAGCCGCTGGCCCTTATCGTCGAGCCGGGTCTCGCTTTCGTCGTAATAGGCTTCGTCGCGCACCGAGTACCAGCCGGAATATTTGTCGAGATAGATGTCGCCGTTCGCCTGCATGCGCTGCCAGATCGCTTCCGAGGCGCGATAGTGGCGCGGCTCGGTGGTGCGGATGAAATCGTTGTTCGAGCAATTGAGCATTTTCACCATGGCCTGGAAGCGCGGCACGTTGCGCTCGACCAGTTGCCGCGGCGTCAGGTTCTCCCGGGCCGCGGTTTGCAGCATTTTGCTGCCGTGCTCGTCGCTGCCGGTGAGGAAAAATACGTCATACCCTTCGAGCCGGCGAAAGCGGGCGATCGCATCGGTGACAACCGCCTCGTAGGCGTGGCCGATGTGCGGGACGCCGTTCGGATACGCAATCGCGGTGGTGATGTAATAGGGCTTGCCGGACATGGAGGCGTTGGTATCAACCGCGCGTGGCCTCGGCAAGCAAGCCGAAAACATTAAACACCAGAGGCTTTCGCTCCAGATTGTATTCGATGGCGTCGCGCGTCGCCTGGTTGATGCGCGCGAAGGCCTCGGCCAGCGGCGCGACCCGGCCAAGCGCGCCGGGATTGCCTTCGACGCGCTGCGCCAGCCAGCCGTTGATGGTGTCGACGAAGGCCAAAAGCGGCAGCGGATCGACGCCGGCCAGCGCGTCGCCGAGCGCATGAAGTGCGTTGGGATCGAGCGTGGGCAAGCGCTCAAGCTCGTTAAGCGCACGCTGGCGCAATGCCAGCGCATCTTCATCGAGGAACGCCGCCGCGCGCGCGACGCTGCCGCCTGCGGCGGCGGCCGCCGACACGATCCGCGGATCGTCCGCCGGCAATTGCATGGCGGTGGCGACCGCGGCGGCGACGTCAGCCTGCGCCAGCGGCCGCAATGCCAACACCGAGCAGCGCGAGCGCAAGGTCGGCAGCACGCGCGCGGCGGAATGGCAGACGAGAAACAGCATGGCCTTTTGCGGCGGTTCTTCCAGCACCTTCAGGAGTGCATTGGCGCTGAAGCGGTTGAGTTCGTCGACCGCATCGACGACGGCGATGCGCCAGCCGCCCTCGCCTGCGGTTGCGCCGAAGAACGGCACGGTACGGCGCACGTCCTCGACGGCGATTTGCTGGCGCAGCACGCCTTTTTCGTTCTCCGTGCGCTCGAGAACAAGGAGACCGCCATGGGCCCGCGCGGCGATGCGGCGCGCGACCGGATGCTCGGAATTGACCGCGAGCGAGGATGCGGCTTGCACCGCCGATCCCGCCGGGTCGGGATGGGCGAGCACGAAACGCGCCATCCGGTACGCGAGCGTCGCCTTGCCGATGCCCTTTTGCCCGATGAGCAGGAAAGCGTGCGGCACACGGCTGCCGCGATAGGCCGCGAGCATGGCCGCCTCCGCCTCGGCATGGCCGAACAGCGTGGTCGTTACGCGCGGCGGCGAGGCTTCGTTGAACTCGCTCTCCTTGTTGCTCATGATGCCATGTTTTCCGACGGCACCGGCTGCGGTTGTGGTTGCGGCGGCAGGCCGACCCGATCGTTGAGTGCTCGCATGATGCGCCGCGCCACCTCTTGCTTGGGCGCGCTGGCATCGATCACGACGAAACGCGCCGGCTCGGCTTCGGCGAGTGCGCGATAGCCTTTGCGCAGCTTCTGATGAAAATCGAATTCCTCGGCTTCGAAACGGTCGGCGGCGTTCTTGCCGCGGCGTCCGGCGGCGCGCTTTAGCCCGAGCGCCACCGGGACATCGAGCACGATCGTCAGGTCCGGCACCAGGTCGCCCACCGAAACGCGCTCAAGCGCCTTGATGAAACGGCCGTCGACCGCGCCGACCACGCCCTGATAGACCCGCGTGGAATCGATGAAACGGTCACAGATCACCCATTTTTCGGCTTCGAGCGCCGGGCGGATCGTGCAGCGGATATGGTCGTCGCGCGCGGCGGCAAACAACATCGCTTCCGCCTCCGGCCCGAACGGCTTCGCCGCGCCCGAAAGCAGAACATGGCGGATGATTTCGGCGCCGGGTGAGCCACCCGGCTCACGGGTGAGTTGCACCGGTATTCCGAGGGATTCCAAATGACGCGCGAGCGTGGCGGCCTGCGTCGACTTGCCGGTGCCCTCGCCGCCTTCGAACGTGATGAACTTTCCGCCCATGCGCAAGTCCGAAACGGGTCCACGTGAATCTGTAAAATACACAACTAATCAATGCCTTACGGCACGATATTCAAACAACACACAAACCAGACGCCTGGAGGGAATATAGGAGCGATCGGCAAATGGCGCACGCCGCTCGACGCGAACGCTATGAAGCCATCATAGCTTGTTCACGCCGGCGCGTAACAGGCCGATCATCAGTTCAGTTGCCGCATCCATGGCCCGTTGGGTCATGGTGCCGGGTGCGACATCCTCGGCGGCGGTCAGCGGCACCTCGAGCGCGAGATTGTCGCCGCGCCAGACTTTGAGTTTGCCGATGCTCTGCCCCTTCACGACCGGCGCCGGCACCGGACCGGAATAGATGATGCGCGCCAGCAACCGCTCGCTGCTGCTCTTCGGCACCATCACCCTGACAATGCCGGGTCCGAGCAGCGGCACGTAGCTCGTCGCGCCGCCGAATACTTTGGCTTCGCCGACCGTCTGCCCCTCGGCGAACAGCACGCGCGATTCAAAGCTGTGGAATCCCCAGTCGAGCATCTTGCGCGCTTCCTCGGCACGCTCTTTCTCGGATTTTGCGCCCATGATCACGACGATGAGGCGCAGATTGTCCTGCACCGCCGAACCGACCAGATTGGAGCCCGCCTCGCTGGTCTCGCCGGTCTTGAGCCCATCGGCGCCGATGCCCATGGCCAGGAGCGGATTGCGGTTCTGCTGGCGGATGTTGTTCCAGGCGAATTCGCGCTCGGCGAAATACGGATAGAAATCCGGATAGGTTCGCATGATGTGGCGCGCAAGCTGCGCCATTTCCCGCGGCGTGACGCGCAAATTCGGGTCGGAATAGCCGGTGGCATTGGTGAAGGTGGATTTTTCCAGCCCGATCTCGCGTGCGCGTTTCGTCAGCAAGGCGCCGAACGCGGTTTCGTTGCCGGCGAGACCTTCGGCGATGGCGATGCAGGCATCGTTGGCGGAATCGACGATGATGCCGTGGATCAGATCGTCGAGCCTGATGTGGCTGTGAATGGCGGCGAACATGGTCGAGCCATGCGACGGCGCGCCGCCCTTGCGCCAGGCGTTCTCGCTGATGGTGAATTCATCGTCGAGCTTGACGCGGCCCTGCTTGATCTCGTTGAACACGAATTCGAGCGTCATCAGCTTGGCGAGGCTCGCCGGCGCGACCAGTTGATCGCCGCCTTTGTCGTACAACAGGCTGTCGCTGTCGGGATCGAGCAGGACTGCGTTGGGCACGCCGGTCTGATAACCCTCGTCTTTCTTGGTCGCCATATTGGTGGCGGCGTGCGCGGCGGCAACCGCGCACGCAAGCGAAGCGGCTAAAGCCGCGCAACCAAGCCAATTCGACAATCCAAGGCGCCAACGCGTAAACAGCAACGCCGCCTCCCTTGCGGAGCGATCGACGATCAAATCTCATGCGAAGTTGACGCGCGCAAGTGGGCCACGGCCACCAATAGCGTGGCAGCATGGAGCAGAGCGCAACGATGCGGCGCAGACCCGGGATCGTCACCAATGCAGAGTCCGCGAAGGCCCCGGATCAGCGGTGCACCACTTGGCGTTGCACCGCGTCCGGGGAACTAAGGACGTTCAGTAAAGGCCGCGGCCGTTGAGGATTTGACGGGTATCGTCGTTGCTGGCCGGTTGCGGTGCATACGCCATCGTCCGCGTAGCCGGTAGCGGGCTTGCATCATCGGCGGCGGCACTGGCGAAGCGAGCCGGATTGGCATCGGCAGTCCGCGTATAGGTCGCCGGAACGAGGGGCGCTGCGGCGGCCAGTCTGACACTGCTGGGGGCCGGCGCCGGCTCGTCCTGGCGCAAAGTCGCCGCCAGAATGCGGTCGTCGGAGCCCTCAATCGGCGCGCGGCCGACATACTCGACGCGCACCCAGGCGGTACCGGCGTTGCGGAAGCCGAGCAGGCGCGCCGCCTTCGCCGACAGGTCGATGATCCGGTTGCTGTGATACGGCCCGCGATCGTTGACGCGCACGATCAGCGAGCGGCCGTTGGAGAGATCGGTCACCCGCACATAGCTCGGCAGCGGCAAAGTCGGATGCGCGGCGGAGATGCCGTTGAGATCGAAAACTTCGCCGTTGGCGGTCTGCCGGCCGTGGAAGTCCTCGCCGTACCATGAGGCGAGACCTTCGGCGCGGTAATGCGGGTTAGCTTCCGGGTAGTAGGTGACGCCGGCGACCGTATAAGGCGCGCCCAGACGATAGACGCCGCCGCCCTTCGGCACCGGATCGCCATCGGCGACCACGCGTGGGCTCGCCGCCACGCCATAATGTGAATCAGTGCTGCTCGAGCAATTCGCCAACAGCGCACAAAGCATGGCGGCCGCGCAAATCGGCGCAAACCGTCCTATTGCCGCGCTTGCTGCCCGACCCCGCATCGTCCCCGATCCCCGATCGCGAAGGTATCAAGCCCCAGCGTGGTCAGATTGTGGCAGGAATGCGAGGGTGGTTTTGTATCGTGAATGGAAAGTTGCGATGCCCGCTCCGCGCCGTGCGTTGCCGGGCTCGCTGGGCTCAGACCCCGCTAACGATCGGCACGTTGGCATAGGTCAAAATGAGCAGCAGAACGAGGCTGCCGATAAAAGCCCCGAAAGTGACACGGACGAAGATCGGCCAGTGCGGGGCAAATTTGTCTTGCAGATACTCACCAACATTCATTGCAAGTGTCGACATTGGCAGTGGCGCCTTCTCGATATTTGCTGGAGTGTTTTTGGGAATTCATCGGCACCGCGACCGATGCGGGCGCGTTTAAACATACGCGGGATAAAATGTCTACAATTTCTTTCAGGATTTATTTGCTGCGTGGGCAATCGTGGCAAAATCGTGATGGCGTGATTCGCGCGAAAGTTTGGCGGGCGCAGCGGTAATTGACTCGCGTGCGATCTACAAACAATGCCGACGAGCGGCAAAGCCTCGATGGCAGTAGGCGCGCTCAGGTCGAGTTGCGAAGGTTTTCGATTAGCGTGTCCAGGCGCCGGCGGCTACGAGTTCGTCCATCGCCTCGTTGGTGAATTCGGCTTTTGGGCCGTCGCCGCCAATCACGAACATCAGGACGGCTTCCGCGTTCGGATCTCCGGGCGTTACATTTTCGAATCGGCGCGCGCAGCCGGGCGGGAACGACACGACGTCAAACGGCCCAACGTCGACGTAATCGACTTCGCCTTTTTCGTCGAGCCAGCTACAGCGCCACGTGCCGGTCATCGGGATGAACGTCTCGTTGGTGTCGTGATTGTGCATCATCGGCCCGTTACCGGGCTTGGCGCGGCAATAGCCGAGATTGAATCCCTCGGAAATCTTGATCGCCGCCATACGCGCGGCCTGATCGCCGACCGGCGAGGTGACGGCGCCGCCCTCGCCTTGCGGCGGCTGGAAGCCGATGACATTGTAAAGCGTCCGGATGCACCCCTGCATTTTACTGTCGGGAAGACCGCCGTCGGAACCCTTGAGGTTCTTAAAAAAGGCGATCCGCTTCATCATCTCGGCACGCGTCAAGCCGTTGCGCGGCAGCATTTCCATCCTGGCTCTCCCTTATTCTTACGTGTGACATTCTTGCGCGTGACCGGGCATCGCGCCCGACAACGCTTGGACTGTACAATATCCTCGTCCGGCCGAACGGGGTTCGCAATATGAAAAGAGCCGGTGGCGGAAGGGGTGTCCGCTGATTATCGGAAATTTCTATTCCCACGATTTTGCTTTATCGCCTTATGAGGGAGTTGCGGAAATGAAGGCGGCACAGTGGAGATACGCAGTAGTATGCTGCTTTGATTAAGGCTTGGACGGCAATACGGATGCGAATGTTAGAATTGGACCACTCGGTATTGTGGCCGGTGTGGATCGGTGGCTCAATGCGTGCACGAAGGATGTAATGCCGCCTGCAAGGGCTGGGGTAACAGCGAACAAAAAGACGGGAGCGAGCAAAATGGACTCAGCGGAAGAGCAGGAGTTTCTTGCGAGGCGTTTGAATCAGATAAAGGAGCAGAGGAGCAGGGCCGTCGATCTGATCCCCATGGTATCCGCCGACACGGAGCGTCTAGCACTCCACAGGCGCGTGGCGGACTTGGAACAGGAGCAAAGAGAAGCAGAGGTGCGGCTCCAGAACTTGATAA
>DATKRE010000193.1:0-77631 GCA_035532335.1 Xanthobacteraceae bacterium
TAGCGGTAGTCGTGCGCCTCTTCCTTGCTGCGCATGGAACGGGTCTCGCCGTTGTCCGGATCGAACAATCGTGTCTCCTGCTCGATCTTGCCGCCGTCCTCGATCACGCCGATCTGCCGCCACGTCTCGTGTTCGATCGCCTGGCCGATGAAGCGGAACGAGTTGAGATTCTTGATCTCACAGCGCGTGCCGAGCGGCGCGCCGGGCTTGCGCACCGAGACATTCACATCGGCGCGCAGATTGCCCTTCTCCATGTCGCCGTCGCAGGTGCCGAGATACCGGAGGATGGTGCGCACCTTGCCGAGAAACGCCTTCGCCTCGTCCGCCGAATGTAGTTCCGGCTTGCTCACGATCTCCATCAGCGCCACGCCGGAGCGATTGAGATCGACCAGCGACATGGTGGCATGCCGGTCGTGCAACAATTTCCCGGCATCCTGCTCGAGATGGAGCCGTTCGATGCCGACGCGGACCGTCGTGCCGTCAGCCATATCGACCACGACTTCGCCCTCGCCGACGATCGGCGACTTGTACTGACTGATCTGATAGCCCTGCGGCAGATCGGGGTAGAAGTAATTCTTCCGGTCGAACACCGATTTGAGATTGACCTTGGCCTTGAGCCCGAGCCCGGTGCGCACGGCCTGTCTAACGCATTCCGCATTGATCACCGGCAACATGCCAGGCATGGCCGCATCGACCAGCGAGACATGCGCGTTCGGCTCGCCGCCGAAAGCCGTCGAGGCGCCGGAGAATAATTTGGATTTCGACGTCACCTGGGCATGAACTTCCATGCCGATGACGACTTCCCAGTCGCCGGTCGCGCCTTTGATCAGCTTCGATTTGCCTGGTGCCGCGGCGCCGCTCACCGGTCCTCGCGCCAGATGCCGAGCGCTTCCTGCGCCGGCCGGTCGGAAATCGAGAACAGCACCGATTGCTCGAAGGCGGTGTGGTAATATCGTTTCCAGGAAGGCACCACGAAGACGTCGTGCGGTCCCCACGTCAGCTCTTCGTCTCCCACCATGGTGGTGCCGCGACCTTCGGCGCAAGCGAACACCGTACCGTCCGTCGAACGATAGGGCGCACCGTGAAAATCCTTCGGCAGCATCGCGAGGTGCGCACCCATGGTCGGCAGCACCGGCCCGCCGGTAACTGGATTGGCGTAGCGCACGCGCGCGCCATGGCGGTTGTCGATATCGCCGGCCTTCATCAGGCGCTCGACGATTGGGCGGGTGCGGGCATAAGTGTAATTGATGATCGGCGTGCGCTTGAGCGCGGGCGTGCCGTCCGGCAGCACCCCGGAACCGTAGAAGCTCAACGAGTCGCCGTCCTGCCGCGTGGTCGCCTGCGTCGGGCTGTCGAAATCCTCACCGAACGACGTTTCGAAGAAGTTGACCGCCGGCGCATCGAGCACGTCGAGCCAGAGCATCGGCTTGTTTGAGGGATTGCCGTGGTCGTGCGGCGCCCAGCCGGCAGTGATGACGAAATCGCCCGGCGCCATGAAGGCCTTCTCGCCCTCGACCGCGGTGTAGGCGCCCTCACCGTCGAGTACAAAGCGGATGGCCGAAGAGACGTGCCGGTGCGCGGGCGCGATTTCGCCGGGCAGGATCATCTGGATGCCGGCGAACAATGTATTGGTAACCCGGTATTCGCCGCCCAAGCCGGGATTTTGCAGGATCAGCACGCGACGCTTGGCTTCCTCGGCGCTGATGAGCCCGCCCGCTTCAAGGACCAGCGACTTCACCTCGTCAAAGTGCCAGACCGCGGGCGTGCAACGCGTCACCGGCTGGTGAGGCACCAATTCGTCCATCACCTTCCAGAGCGGCGACATCGAGTGCCTGGCGATGCGCGCGTAGTAAGCGTCCCGCATCGCGTCGACATTGTGCTTGCCGTCGGGCTGCGCAGTGCCCGTCTTGTTCGCGGCAGCGACCGCCATGGCGTCCTCCAGGAGGGTAAAACCGGGTTTCAGAGCGCAATATAGCGGCCGGCCCCGGCCGCGGAAATAGCGCCGCACCGCAGGCACTGCTGGACTGCCATGCCGGCTGAGGGTGCCGAACACGGATGCGAATGTTAGAATTGGACCACTAGATTGTTCGCTGGAGCATGATCCTTTCGGAAAACCGGCATCCACTTTTCCGGATCATGCTCTAGGTGTTGGAATTGCCGCCGTCGATCAAAACGTTTTGGCCGGTCATGAAATCGCTCTCCGCACCGGCGAGAAAGACCAATGCTCCGAGCAGGTCTTGCGGGTGCTGATCGCGCTTGAGCGAGCGCGCCGCGAGGACACGGTCACGCGCGGTTGCGACATGGGCCGGATTTTCAGCCACCAAAGTGTCGCTCATGGTCAATCCGGGCGACAGCGTATTGACCCGGATGCCGTGGCTGCCAAGCTCCAGCGCCAACACGCGCGTCATTGCCATGATGCCGCCCTTGGAGGTGACGTAGTGCAGCATCCATGGCAGGCCCTTAAAGATGCTGCCGGAGCCGATGTTGATGATCTTGCCGTAGCCTTGCGCCTGCATGTGTGGCGCTACGTGTTTCACCATCAAAAACGGTCCGCGCAGATTGATCGCCATCACGCGGTCCCAGACGGCCGTATCGATCTCGGTGCACTTGGTTTCGCGCAGCGGCGCAAACAGCGCCGCATTGTTGATCAGGATGTCGATCTTACCGAAGCGTTCCATGGTTTGCGCGACCAACCCTTTGACCGCGCTTTCGTCGCTGACGTCGGTGACCGCGCTCGCGGCGGAATTGGCGCCGTGCGTCCGCGCGATGCCGTCGGCGACTTCGCTGCCGTCGGCAATATCGGCAATCATCAGGCGCGCGCCTTCGGCGGCGAGCGCCTGCGAATAGTGCCTGCCGATACCCTTGGCCCCACCGGTAACAATAGCGACGCGGCCATCCAGGCGGCCCATGAGTCGCCTCCTTGGTTACTCGCGATCGGTTCTTAGCTAATCAGTTCTTGGGTTTGTGTTGCTCGATGAATTTGGCGAACGCTTCCAGCTGTTGCTTGATGAAACCCACCGTCTGCTGATCGGTAATCGTTCCGGTGCTGGCGTCGATCCGCGTCGGGGCATTGCCGATGAAGATTTCAGGCTTCATCAGCGTGGGGGCGTTGAGAAACTGCATGGCGCGTCGCAGATCGTACTGCATGCGTCCGCCGCCAAGCCCGCCACCGGTCGCCGACTGAATCGCGACCGGCTTGCCGGCAAACGGCTGATCCTTCACGCGCGACACCCAGTCAATCGCATTCTTCAATCCGCCGGGAATGGAGAAATTATATTCCGGCGTGTTGAACATCACGCCGTCGGCCGCGCGGATGGCGTCGGCCAATTTTTGCACCGCCGGCGGCACGCCATTGGCCTCGTGCCAATCGACATTGTAAATCGGAAAGTCGCCGAACGGCGGCGATTCCGAAAGCTTCATATGGGCTGGCGCGAGCGCGGGCAGCGCGTTCATCACCATCCGATTGTAAGAGCCGTTGCGCAGGCTGCCGCAAATACAAAGAACACTGATCGTTTGATCGGCCATGACATTACCTCTTCGTTCCTCGTGGACCGGCCCGGTGCTGGATGCCCGGCGGCGTCAACTGCTCGGCGAATTCAACAGAGCCGGCGCGACGATCTCCTTCCAGCTCTTCGGCGGGGATTTCAGGCCGCCATGCCGGCCTAAGAATTCGGCGAACGTCTGCACGCCGTGAACCTCGCTGCCGAACTCGTCCTTGATATCGCCGATGATCGCTGTGACGGCGGCAACGTCAAGCGTCTTCGACGGCTCGCGGACGAGAAAGATTTCGGCGGCGTGGTATGGATCGTCGTGGATCAGACGGGCGGCCTCGTCCATCGCTTTCGCTACCGCCGCGGCCACGCCGGGATGCGCCGCGACGTAAGACTTCGAGGCCGCGAGGATCAGGAACGAAGCCTTGCCGCCGATCACGTCGGCTCCGCTGAAGACTTTGTGGATGCGCCCCTCGGCAAGCGCGATCTCGGTGTAAGGCGCGGAGGAGAAATAGCCCGCGAGTGGGCCACCTTCCCCCATCAACTCGCCGGTGGCTTGCGGATGGGACAGCACGACGATCCGGCTGCGCAGCTTGTCGTATTTGCCGAACTGTTTCTCCGACTGCATCTGCAGGAAATAAAGTTGCGGCGAGGTGGCGGCCGGAATGGCGATGCGGTCGTCCTTGCCGAAATCGGCCAGCGTTCGCACATTCGCCCGGTTGGTCAAAAGCACCGGCGATAACGTCGTCATACCCGAGACCGCCAACAGCTGCCGCGGCGAGCCGTTGGCCTTCCCCCAATCCGACAACAACGGCGCGACGCCGAACGGCGCGATATCGATCGCGCCCGCGGCGAGCGCATCCTGCAACGGACCAGCGCCGGTGAAGCGCGGAAAGGTCGCTTTCAGGTCGAGGTGCGCTTCCTTGCCGTATTTTTCGATCAGGTCGAGATCGTCGCAAATGTAGGCGGGCAAAAAAGCAAGTCCGGAGCCGATGCCGATCCGCACCGGCTCCTGCGCCTGCGCCACAGCCGGCGCCGACAGTGCGCTCAGCACCGCCACCACGCCGAACCAGTTTTGCGACTGCAGCATGGCTGCCGCCGTCAACTGGCCTTCTCGTCGGCGATCGGATTGCGTAAGACGCCGATCCCTTGAATCTCGACTTCACAAACGTCGCCGTTCTTCATCCAGACCGGCGGTTTGCGGGCGAAGCCGACCCCGGACGGCGTGCCGGTAAAGATGATGTCGCCAGGCTCGAGCGTGATACCCTGGGTGAGGTAAACCAACATCTCAACAACCGGGAACATCATATTGTCGGTGTTGTCCGATTGCATGACCTGGCCATTGAGCCTGGTTTCTATTTTTAGTCCCTTGGCACCCGCGGGAAGTTCGTCGTCGGATACCAACCAGGGCCCGAAGCCGCCGGTATGGTCGAAATTCTTGCCCATGTCCCATTGCGTGGTCTTGCGCTGGAATTCGCGCACCGAGCCTTCGTTGCCGCAGGAGTAACCGGCAACGCAGGAGAGCGCATTGGCCGCGGTCAAATGCTTGGCGCGCTTGCCGACCACGAGGATCATCTCCGCCTCGTAATCGAGCGTCTCGGTCACTAGCGGGCGCACAATCGGCGCTCCATGCGGCACCAGCGAAGTGCAGCCGCGCATGAAGATGGTGGGAAACTTCGGGATATTGTCGTGCTGGGCGCCTTCCTTGACGTGTTCGAGATAATTCAAGCCGAGGCAGATGATCTTCCCCGGCCGCGCGACTGGCAGGCGATAACTGATCCCGGAAAGCGGCTTTCGCGCGTTCGCCGGCGCCCGCTTGGCAAGATCGGCGAGCGGCTTGAGATCGCCGTTGTTGGCTCTCAGCACGTCACCAAGATCGGCCGGCACGTTGGCGTCGGCGGCCTGCAAATCGATGACCTGATCGCCCTCGACAACACCGAGGCGCGAACCGCCCTGCCCTTCGAACGCAACGACCTTCATGATGACTGCCTTCCTTGTTGGAGTTTCTGATTACCAAGGGCGGGGACTATACGGGCCGGCGAGGCCCGGTTCCACGGCCTCGCAACACCTGCCGGCAATGCAAAGTCGGCAGGGCAAAGTCGGCAATTCCGGCCGGTTAGGCCTTTGCCGGTATGGTGAGAAGCGTTGCCTGCGGCACCGCTCCGGCGCTGACGCGCGCGACGAACGCATCGAGGTCGCGCATGGCCGGAAGAAAATTCCACAGGAACGGCGCGTACGCTGCGAGGAGGGTGATGTGCCCGAAATGCCGGTACAGCAAGGCGGTCGCGTCATTGCCGCTTTGGCGTAGCCGCTCGGCAAGCCGTGTCGAGTTGCCGGGACGCACGAGTTTGTCCGTATCGCCGCTCACCAGCAGCGCCGGCGGCTTGCGCCCATGCGCAAATGTAATCGGCTGCGTCTGCGGGCGATCGGCGCCACCGAAAATCTCGATGAGGTCGGCGTCCTTCAACGGCAGGAAATCGTAAGGCCCCGCCAGGCCGATCAGGCCGGCGATATCGCGGGTGGCGTCGAGCCCGACGCGATTGAGCCATTGCGGGTCGAGCGAGAGCATGGCGGCGATGTGGGCACCGGCCGAATGACCCACGACAAACAGCCGGCGCGGGTCGCCGCCGTATGCAGCGATATGGTCACGGGTCCAGCGCACCGCCTGGGCGCCGTCCTCGACGAACGCGGGAAACCGAACCTTCGGATAGATCCGATAATCGGGGATGACCACCGCGTAACCGCGCGCCCGCAGCGCGCGACCGACGATTTGGTAAAGCCCTTTGCGCCCGCTTGACCACCGTCCGCCATAGAAAAAGACGACGACCGGCGCGCCATCGGCGCCCCGGGGCCGATAGATGTCGAGCTTGCCGCGCGCGCCCTCAGTGTAGCGGATATCGGTGAATTTCACCCATTGCTCCTTTAGCGAGCCGAAGGACCGGCGCGGCACAGACCATTCAACGACGGCGCGCCAATGGCGAACGTTGCAATTTTCCGGCCTGCGGCTTCAAGTGCGAAACCGATGCGCTAAAGAAACATTCGCGCAGCCGCTCCCGCGCGGCCAACGCGGCCGCCAGATCGAAGCTGTTGATGACGGCAAGGCGGAAGCCGCCGGGCGGCATCGGGTGCTGTTCAGGCGGCAGGTCTTCATGAAAGGTGATCTGCACGCTTGAGACGCCCGGCATCTGCTTGATCGATTCGATCAGCGCCGGCGGCGGGTGACGGTAGTGCACGCCGTTCGGTCCGAACAGCACCACGCTGTAACCGCCGAGCCGTCCGGCATCGGCGAATTCCCAAACGCCGGTCTCATAGAGCCGAACGATCGCATCGACCCAGCCTGCGCCGTAAAGGTCCGGCCACTGATCGGCAAAACGCAGATGCCCCTCGATGATGGTGCCGCCGATGGTTTCAAGGTTCAGCATGCCGGTATAGCCGGCCAGGTGTTTCCTCACCCAGGCGCCGCAACGGCTCTCGATTTCGGCGTCAGGCTCGGCATGTACGGTCCAGTAATCGAACGTGCCATCGCCGGCTGGCTTACCGGTGACATGCCGCCACCACCGCGGCACGCCATCGACCACCGCGAGATCGGAGGAAACGTGACGGCCGGCGAGCAAAGTCATCCAGAAATGGCCGGGCGTCGCATGCCGCTCGTATTCGGCCTGCGACTTGAGCACGCGGCTGCCGGCGCCCATACCCTTGAGATTGGTGATTGGTTTGGAGAAGACCGGGAAATGCGGCGGTCTGGTCCCGTGTGGCCCGGCATCGAGCCCCTGGCTCAGCGCCACGCGTAGCTTGTTGTAAATCCAGCGCTCGCGCGGATACCAGAGCCACGCGTCGGCATCCTCGGTGGTGACGTTTGCCGCCGTCGTGACGTTCGCGAAATATTGCAGTCGCCAGGGATCGGCTTCGTGGAAGGGCATGACTAAAAATGCGCGGCCCGATGACCAAAGAACGCGGCGAGGCCGACTTCCGCCACGCCACCCTTTTTATGCGCAGCGCTAACGCAATGGCAACAGCTTCCGGCTCCCCGAAACCGCCGCGGAGGACTCGGGCCAGGACGTTGCAAGCTTAAAGCTCACTCGCGCCGCCGTGCCCGCGTCCGCAAGCCCAACGCATCATGTGGCGATTGGTTCGGAATCGGACAACGCAAGACAATGATTGGCGTCAGTCCGCTGCCACCCGCAAAGCGTGGACGCTGAATAACCCATCGGTCCACACCGCCACCGAAGACCAGCCGCTGCCCTGCGCCAGCGCCTGGAAGGACTCGACCGAATATTTGTAGCTGTTCTCGGTGTGGATGGTGTCGCCGGCCCGGAAGTCGACGGCCATGTCGCCGATCCGCACCTTTTGGCGCCTTGTGCTGGCGAGATGCATCTCGATGCGGGTTTTGTCGATATTGTAGCAAGCGTGGTGCTCGAAGGCCGCCAGATCGAAATTGCCGCGGAGTTCGCGATTGATGCGGGTGAGCAGGTTGAGGTTGAATTTGGCGGTGACGCCCTCGGCATCGTTATAGGCGCGGTAGAGAATGTCCGGCGCCTTGGCGAGGTCGACGCCGACGATGAGCACACCACCTTGGCCAAGCACGGCCCCGGCGCGGCGCAGAAACGCCGCCGCCTCATGTGGCTCGAAGTTACCGATCGTCGAGCCGGGGAAAAAACCGGCGCGCGGCATATTCGCGAGCTCGGCGGGGAGTTCGGTTATGCGGGTGAGGTCGGCCGCTACCGGGTAAATCGCCAAATGCGGAAAGTCGCGGCGAAGCTTGGCAGCGTCTTCGCGCAAGAAATCGCCGGATATGTCGATCGGTACGTAAGCCTCGATGTTCGCCGCCACGCCGAGGAGAATGCGCGCCTTGCGGCTCGACCCGCTGCCGAACTCGATCAGCGCCGCAGCCGGCGGCAACAGCGAAACCATTTCCGCCGAATGATGCTGCAAAAGCCCAAGCTCGCTGCGGGTCGGATAGTATTCGGGCAGCCGGGTAATGCGGTCGAACAACGCCGACCCGGCATGGTCGTAGAAATATTTCGGCGGCAGCGATTTCGGCTTGTTGGCGAGGCCGGCAATGACATCGGCAGCGAATTCGTTTGCTGCATCGACAGGCCGTGCAACCGGGGCGCGGAGTGCGGTTTGAATGTTCATGACGTTTTTTCTCGATGGCGCTGTTCGGCGATGTTCAACGTTCGAATTCCGCCAAACGCACGCCGCTGAACTGCCAGCGTGCCGGCGGATAGAAGAAATTGCGGTAGGTCTCGCGCGAATGGCCGGCAGGCGTCGCCAGCGACGATCCGCGCAGCACCATCTGATTGACCATGAACTTGCCGTTGTATTCGCCAAGCGCGCCCGGTTCTGCCACATAGCCGGGATAAGGCGAGTACGCGCTCCGCGTCCATTGCCAGACGTGACCGAAAGCGTCGTCGAGCGCACCCGCCCGGGCGGCGACTTCCCACTCGGCCTCGCTCGGCAGGTGTTGGCCGGACCAGCGCGCGAACGCGTCCGCCTCATAGTAGCTGACATGACAGACCGGCAGCGCAGGATCGACCGGGCGCAGACCGCCGAGCGTCATGGCGAACCAGGCGCCATCAATCAAACGCCAATAGCCCGGCGCTTGCCACCCTTGCGCCTCGACGGTAGTCCAGCCGTCCGACAGCCAAAGACCCGGCGTTGCGTAACCGCCGTCGGCGATGAATTCGAGCCACTCGCCGTTGGTAACCAGCGAACGTTTCAGACGCACCGGCTGCAACAGGACTTGATGCGCGGGCCGCTCGTTGTCGAATGAAAAACCGTCATGCTCGTGCCGGCCGATCATGTGAATGCCGGCAACAACGGCGTCCGGCCCGGCGTTGCCATTCGCAGCGCGAGCGTTGCGTGGCCATTGCCAATTCGGATCGTAGATCGGGTTCGTAGCATTCTGGGCAAAGGCGTGCAGCAGATCGGTCAGCATCAATTCTTGATGCTGCTGCTCGTGATTGAGCCCGATCTCAACAATGGGAAAAACCTGTTCGCCGTTTTGTGTCGTCTCGATCAGCGCCGACACGGCGGCATCGACATGCGCGCGATATGCGGTGGTTTCCGCAACACCGGGGCGGGTGATCAGCCCCCGCTCCGGCCGGGCCTGGCGCGGGCCGGCGGCGACGTAATACGAGTTGAACAAGAACGCGAAACGCTCATCGAAAGATCGGTAATCGGCGACGGACGGGCGCAAAAGAAATTGCTCAAAAAACCAGGTGACGTGCGCGCGATGCCATTTCGCCGGGCTCGCCTCCGGCATCGATTGCACCGCCTGATCCTCGGCGGAAAGCGGCGCGGCACGGCGTTCGGTCTCGCCGCGCACGGCGCCAAAAGCCTCCAGCCAAAATCGCCGAGAATCGCGTGGCTCGGCCGACGCGGCATGATCGGCGCGGACTTCGTGCAATCGAGCGACGGGACGTGACATTATGAAGCCCGGAAAACGGCAAGCGTTTGCGAGTGGTCCAACGTCAATGGCTGGAAGCTAAATAAGCCCAAATGCGTATAGTTCCATACCTACCCATAACGGGCGTCGGATGCCAAGGGTTCGCGCTAACGCGGATGTGATCGAACGTAAGAATTTGCCGCCAAACTATTGACGTTGCCGTTAAAATACTTACCGCTTGGGCGCTATAAAACGATCCTCGCGAGGAGTTTATGTGATGGTCGACGCAATGCTGCCGCGCGAGCGCTGCGACTACTCGGCTATCGTCGACCGACCGCCGCTGAAGCTGCCGGACGGGACGCGGCTGGTGTTTTGGACCATCGTCAATCTCGAGGTCTGGGATATCCGCAAGCCGATGGCGCGCCAGGTGCTGGCGGCCCCCACCGGGCAAACACAACTTCCCGACGTACCGAACTGGAGTTGGCATGAATACGGCATGCGCGTCGGCGTCTGGCGTTTTTTCGATTTGTTCAAACGGCTCAACATCCGGCCGACGCTCGCGCTCAATGCGCGGGTTTGCGAGGATTATCCGCGCGTCGCCGAGGAGGCGCGCACGCAGCGCTGGGAATTCATGGGCCACTCCTACGAACAAGGACCGATCCACGCCGAGCCCGATCAAAAAGCGATGGTGACGCGCGCGCTCGACATCATCGAGCGTTTCAATGGCAAGCGCCCGCTCGGCTGGCTCGGTCCGGGGCTTACCGAAACCTACGATACGCCGGAAATTCTCGCCGCGGCCGGCGTCAGATATATCGGCGATTGGGTCTATGACGACGAGCCGACCATGATCCGCACCGCGGCCGGCCCGCTATTGACGCTCCCCTACTCGGTTGAACTCAACGACATTCCGATGATGATCATCCAGCATCACGAAAGCGAATATCTGTCGCGCCGCGTCATCGACCAGTTCGACCGATTGTATGCCGAGGGTGAGAAACGCGCGAAAATCATTGCCCTGGCCATCCATCCCTATATCAGCGGCCAACCGCACCGGATCAAATACCTCGAACAAATCTACGATTACGCCCACCGCTTCGACGGCGTGGTGTTCTGGACCGGCGAGGAAATCCTCGATTGGTATTTAAAGTCGGGCGCGGTGGCATTGTGAGGAGCGGCGCGATGCGTAACGCCTTCGGCGCGGTTGTGTTGGTGGCATGCGCGTTGGCCGTTAACGTCGCGCACGCGGCACCCTGCACCGCCGGAAACTATGCGTCCTGGCTTGCCGCGTTCGAACATGAGGCGGCGGCGCAGGGAATATCGCAGCGCACTATCGCCGCCGCCGCACCGTCACTCACCTACGACCAAAAAGTCGTCAACATCGACCGCGGCCAACGCGTATTCAGCCAGACTTTTTTGGAATTTGCCGGCCGCATGGCGGCCGCGTACCGCATTCAGCGCGGGCAACAGCTGATCAAGACGCACGCGGCGACCTTTGCACGCATCGAGCAGCAATTCGGCATCCCCGCCCCGGTAATCGTATCGTTCTGGGCGCTGGAAAGCGACTTCGGCGCCAACATGGGGAAATATCATTCGCTCTCCGCTATCGCCTCGCTCGCTTACGATTGCCGGCGCAGCGACCGATTCCGCGCGCAGCTTCTCGATGCGCTCCGCCTGATCGACCGTGGCGATCTGGTGCCCGACGAGATGATCGGTTCGTGGGCGGGCGAGCTCGGCCAAACGCAGATGATGCCGTCGGAGTACAACCAATACGGCGTCGATTTCGACGGCGACGGCAAGCGCGATCTTATTCACAGCGTGCCAGACGTGCTGGCCTCGACGGCGAGTTATCTGCACGGCCTCGGCTGGAAGCGCGGCGAGCCATGGCTCACCGAAGTCCGCGTGCCGGCGAATTTGCCGTGGGGGCAAGCCGACCTCTCAACCTCGCTGCCGCGCGCCAAATGGGCGGGCTACGGCGTCACCTTCGTTAACGGCCGGCCGCTGCCTGCCGATAACCTGGCCGCGTCGCTGCTCTTGCCGATGGGCCGGTTCGGTCCGGCGTTCCTCGTCTATCCGAATTTCCAAGTCTATCTGCAGTGGAACAACTCGCTGGTTTATTCGACGACGGCCGCCTATCTCGCGACCCGCATTGCCGGAGCGCCGGCGCTCGTCCGCGGCACGCCGCCGACGGCGCTCTCCTTCGCGGAGGTCAAGGAGATGCAGGCTTTGCTCACGCATGCGGGCTACGACGTCGGTACCATCGACGGGTTCATGGGATTAAAGACCCGGGAAGCGGTCAAGGCAGTACAGGTCAAATACGGATTGCCCGCGGACTCCTATCCGACTGCGGAATTGCTGGCGAAACTGCGCGGCGGCCAGTAGCCGCCCCTTTGGGTGAGTGCGCCGGACCGACACAACGATTGGCCTTATTTGGCCGTCCTACCCGTGATTCACGCGCTCTGAACGTCCAGAATCTATTCGACACCGTTTACATGGTCCGCAATGGCACCGGCATCAGCGTGTTCGCGCCGCAATATGATCCCTGCCTCGGTTTCTTCATGGGCGTGTCGAAGAAGATTTGAAGGACATGCGCCGGCCGAACCAACCGCTCGAAGCATTTGAAAATTTCTTCGGAGACTTTCACGCTCGCCTTCTCAGCTTTTAATTCGATCAATTCTAATGTTGCGGCGGAAGCGCAAACTTCGTTGACAGTGTCGCGACGACCGTGCTTCGTCGCTAACGCGGCGAATGAGAACAAACAAATATTCTTTTCAGCAATTCTAAATAATAACGGGTGGCGTATTGTGGGGGTGGACGGTTTACGGTCATCACCGATTTGCGTTCGCATCTTGCGGGGAGTAGCGCTTTGCATCCTCGCGACGGCGGCGAGTGCGCAGTCGACAAACGCGGAAGGGCAGCAAACTCTTCCCACGCCAGCACCAGCAGAATTACCAAACGCGCCGCAGCAAGCGCCGACTGCGATGCCCCGCAACGATACTGCACTTCCGCCAATTGTCGTCACGGCGGCGCGTCACAAGCCGAAGCCAAAGCCGAAGCCCAACGCCGCACAGGCCGCTGCCGCGCAGCCAAACGCGCCGACACCCGCGCAAGCGGCGTTGGACGCAAAGATGCAGGCGATGGATCAGGCGCGGGATAACCTGCTGCCGAAGATCGGCGCGACGATGGACACCCTCAGCCGCCAGGCGATCGAGGCTTTGCCGCAAGGCGACAATACGCCGATTGATAAGGTCATTCTGCAATTTCCCGGCGTCTCTTACGACTCGGCGGTGTCCAATCCGTCTTTCCATGTGAGAAACGAGTACGCCAGCGTGCAAATTCGGATCAACGGCGTCGTCGTCCCCGAAGGCGTTTCCGCACTCGGCCCCTTTCTCGACACCAATTTCATCGGCAGCCTATCGCTGCTCACGGGCACGCTGCCGGCACAATACGGTGGACGCACCGCGGGCGTTCTCGACATCACGAGCAGAAGCTTTGCCGTGCCAGGCGGTGAGGTCAGCCTCTACGGCGGCAGCCGGCAGACGATAACGCCGAGCGTCGACTACGGCGGCGGCTTCGGCAATTCGGAATATTTCGTCAGCGCGCGGGGCAATTGGAACGCTCTCGGGCTGGAAAATCCGACAGCAAGCCCGGACGCGCTCCACGATCGAACCCAGCAGGGGAAATTCTTCGGCTACGCCTCGACCATGCTCGACGAATCGACGCGGTTCAGTCTGATTTCCGCCTACTCGCACAGCGCGTTCCAGATCCCGAATAATCCCAATCAGACGCCGCTCGGCGATTTCGGTCCGGCGAATTACAACTCGTTGTCACTCAATGAGAACGAATACGACACCTACCTCGTCAATATTGCGGCGTTGCAAAAAAAGGGCACCGACGGCGACGCGCAACTCGCGGTCTTTTCGCGCTACGCCAAAGTCAACTTCGTTCCCGACGTATTTGGCGACCTGGTGTTCAACGACGTGGCCTCCAACGTAATTCGCGAAAGCCTTCTCAATGGCACGCAATTCGACACATCTTACATCGTCAACGACCGGCACACGCTGCGCGGCGGTTTTGTGGTGACCGAGGAACAAACCAACGTCAACAATGTCTCGACGGTCCTGCCCACCGTTGGCGGCGTGGTTCCTCCGGGGTCGACGCCATTCGCCATCACCGACGATAATACCAAGATCGGCTGGAATATCGGGACTTATATTCAGGACGAATGGAAGCTAACTCAGGACCTGACGCTAAACGCAGGGCTTCGCTTCGACCAATTGTATCAGTTCGTCGATGCCAACCAGGTCAGTCCGCGTATCGCGCTGGTTTACAAGCCGTTCCCCGGCACCGCTATTCACGTTGGCTATGCGCGTTATTTTACGCCGCCCTATCAGGCGCAGTCCGTCTCATCCAATATCGCGCTGTTCGCCAACACCACCAATCAGCCGGACATACCGCTCAACGATCCGGTGAAGCCGGAGCGCTCGAGCTACTATGACGTCGGCGTGGACCAGACGCTGCTTCCGGGTCTCACCGTCGGCGCCGACGCCTACTACAAGTACGCGACCGATGCGCTCGACGACGGCCAATTCGGCCAGGCCGTCGTATTGACACAGTTCAACTATGCGCGGGAATACAGCGAAGGCGCCGAGTTCAAGGTTAAATATCAAAACGGAAACTTCAAAGCCTATGCAAATTTTGCCTATGCCATAATGAGAGCCATCGATGTGGAATCGAACCAATACCTCATCGACGCCGCAAGCTATAATTATCTGCTCACCAATTGGCACTACACCGACGACATGCAGCTGATGACCGGATCGGCCGGCGCTTCGTATCGCTGGGACGGCACACTACTCAGCATGAGCATGCTTTATGGCAGCGGCCTTCGCTCGGGCTTTGCCAACATGGATAGCAACCCGCCCTATCTGGTCGTAAACGCCGGCGTGTCGCATGAGTTTCAATGGTCGCCGAATGCCAAGCCGCTCACCGTGCGCTTCGATATCGTCAATCTCTTCGACAAGGTTTACGAACTGCGCGACGGCAGCGGCATTGGCGTCTTTGCCCCGCAATTTGGGGCGCGCCGCGGCTTTTTTGCCGGCGTTTCGCAGAAACTGTGATGGCCGCGCGCTCTCGCGCGTCCATCCTGCTGATTTTGCCTTTGCCGCTTGACTGTGGCTGGAGGCTATGCCGAATGACGATGGAAAAGCGCGCGAGTTTTTCTTTATTCAAATTCTAAAGAGCGAGCCAACCTGACGTGACGAACGACGTGAATAAGCGCACGCATATGCGATTGCGCATACCGGCCAAGCAGCGCGGCGAGCGCTTCTGCACGCCGCTGATTTCGCTGCGCGCGCTCGCCATGCTGGCGCTGTGCATGGTAGGCGCGCCGGCAGCACTTGCGCAGACTGGCACCGAATATTCGGCCGCGGTCGCCGAGTTGCCGCAGGATCTGTCGCCCTGGGGCATGTTCCTGCACGCCGACAGCATCGTGAAGGCGGTGATGATCGGACTGGCCTTTGCTTCGCTGGTCACCTGGACGGTGTGGATCGCCAAAAGCCTCGAACTGCGCAGCGCTCGGGGCGCGGTGCGGCAGGGATTACGAATCCTCGGCGCCTGCCAAACGCTAGCGCAGGCCTATGAGCAATTGCGCGGCGAGACCGGTCCAGTGGCGCAGCTATTGCAGGCGGCGGTCGGCGAAATCCGGCAATCCGCCGGCTTTCACCACGAGGGCACGAAGGAGCGCATCGCCTGGCAGCTTGAGCGCATCGAGATGGCGGCGGGCCGCAAAATCTCGCGCGGTACCGGCGTCCTTGCCACCATCGGCGCGACGGCGCCCTTCGTCGGCTTGTTCGGCACGGTGTGGGGTATCATGGACAGCTTCATCGGCATCTCGAAGGCGCACACGACCAATCTCGCGGTAGTAGCGCCCGGCATCGCCGAGGCGTTGCTGGCAACCGCGCTCGGACTTGTCGCCGCCATCCCCGCGGTCGTGATCTACAACATGCTCACCCGCTCGACCGCGCATTACCGCGCGCTCATCGGCGACGCCTCCGCGCAGGTCATGAAGCTTGCAAGCCGCGATCTCGACCGCGCCCGGTTTCCCAAAGCCGAAAGACAGTCGCAAGTCGTCTCGCAAGCCGCGGAGTAAGGCCGATGGCGATGCGTCTGGGCCATGGCGAAGATGAGCTCGAGGAAGTGCACGGCATCAACGTCACGCCGTTCATCGACGTGATGCTGGTGCTGTTGATCATCTTCATGGTGGCAGCGCCGCTGGCAACCGTCGATATCGCCGTCGATTTGCCGACCTCCAGCGCCGAGCCGAAAGAGCACTCGGACAAGCCGGTCTATCTCACGCTCAAATCCGATCTTAGTCTTGCCGTCGGCGATGCACCCGTCGCGCGCACCGAACTTGCCGCCGCGCTCAATGCCGCAACCGGCGGCAACAGGAACGAGCGCATCCTCCTGCGCGCCGACCGCAGTGTGCCGTATGGAGAAGTGATGACGGTGATGAACGAGCTGCGCGCGGCCCGCTATCTAAAGGTCGCGCTGGTGGGCTTGGAAATGCGGCAGGCGAAATGAGCACGCTGACGCTGCCGTGGCATGATGATCGCAATCCGCGCGAATTGCTCCGCTGGGTCGTGGCGGCCGGCATCGTCGTGGCGATTCATGCCGGCGCTATCGCCTATTTGCTCTCCCGCCCCGAGCCGGAGGAGATCGGCGCCGATACTGATGTCATCACCGTTGAGCTTGCACCAATCGACTCGACACCTGACGCAGTCGCACGCGATATGGCGCCAGCGCCGGAGACGATGGTCGAATCGAAGCCGGTCCCGCAGCCGCAGCAGCAGCAAAAACCGCCCGAGGAAGTAAAAATCGAGCAACCGCCGGACACGGACGCGATCTTGCCGGCACCGACGGTCAAGCCGGTGGAAAATGCCGAAGAGGCACGGCCCGCAGCGCCGCGCACGGCCGAGAAGGTCAAGGGCGGCGCACCACGCATCGAGCCGTCATGGCAGACCAGCCTGGTGCGGCAAATCCAGCGTTACAAGCGCTTTCCGCCGCAAGCGCAGGCGCGCAATGAGCAAGGCGTCGTGCTGTTAGGCTTCAGCCTCGACCGCAACGGCCGCGTGCTGGCGCATCGCATCGTGCAAAGCTCGGGCTATGCCGACCTCGACAACGAAGTGATGGAAATGATCATGCGCGCGGAACCGCTGCCGCCTTTTCCGGCCGGCATGCCGCAGGACCGGCTCGATCTAACCGTGCCGGTCCGCTTTTCACTGCATTGAAGCTTCAGTCGCTGTGGCCCTGCGGCATCGCATAAGGTTGCGGCGGCGGTCCATTGTTCATGCCGCCCTGAAATCCACGGGACGACGAAAACGGCGAGTATGGCTGTCCCTGCTGCGTTCCGAATTGCACGACCGGTCCGTCCGGGCCGAACGGCTGCGCGCCCTGGCCGAAGTTCTTGACCTGATCATCCGGATCGGCAAACCTCGAATTACCGTTTCCATTCACGTTGAGGTTTTCTTGGGTGAACGCACGCGCTGCGGGAGCGGTCATGGAGACGGCCGCAATCGCCAAAACGATGGCCGCGAAATGAAGCTGCGTCGAGCGAAGCATCATTATTTCCCCTTCCGGCGGCCCCCGAAGCGCAATACGCAGACTAAGGTCGGGCGCGGCCCGGCGTCAAGCAATTCCAGCGCGCCGTAGTGTCTCACGGCCGCCTCATCGCCACAATCGCATAAGGAGGTCATCATGCGCACTAAGCCGTCACTGACACTGGCCGACGTCAAGAAAATGCTGGCGGCCTGCGAAGCCGAAGCGGTGAAAAACAAATGGAATGTGTCGATCGCCATCGTTGACGACGGCGCGCACCTTTTGGGCTTCCAGAGAATGGACGGGTGCGGCCCGATTTCCGCCGAAGTGGCCATCGGCAAGGCGCATACCTCCGCGCTGACCTGGCGGCCGAGCAAATTCTTCGAAGATCGTGTCAAGGACCGGCCGGCGTTCACCACCTTTCCCGCCGGTACATTGATTCAAGGCGCGCTGCCGATCATGCACCAGAATGAGTGTGTCGGCGCCATCGGCGTGTCCGGGGTGCAATCGCATGAGGACGAACAGATCGCCCAGGCGGGAATCAGCGCGCTTTAGATTATTTTTGGAGCAAGCTCGTTTTTTTTCGAAGACCGGCTCCGGCCTTTCGATCAGGTCGAAGCAGGCTTTTCCAAATAATGTTCAGCGGTCGAGCTCCTTGAAGTAGCGGTAGATGCCCCACTGGGAAAACGGGATACGCCGCTGCGAATTCATATAGGCTCTGATGCGCGGCCGCCTTGCCACCCGGCCGTGCAGCGCAACCACGCGGGGAATCTTCTTTTCGAATCGCTTCATGCGCCGTGGAAAGGCGTAACGCAGCCCTTCGACAATCTGGAATACCGACAGATCGATATAGGTCAGCCGGCGCCCGGCCAGGTATTGGCCGCCGCTCTTTTGCAGCACGCGCTCGAAATAGCCGAGGAATTTCGGCACGCGATAACGCCAGAAATCCTGGGTCCGCCGCTTTGCCGCCGGTCGCTGCTCTTCGTAGTAGAGCCAAGACGTGATCGGATGATGGGTGTCGTGAATCTCGACCACCAGATCGGTGATGGTGAGTTGCAATTGATGAATCCAGAGCCGCGCCGCCTCGTCGCGCGGCGCAAGCCGCAAGTGCGGCCCGAGATGGAAAAGGATGTTGGCAGTCTGCGCGACGACGAGCTTGCCGGCTTTCAGGAACGGCGGCGCGAAGGGCGGCCGCGCCGCGCGCCGGTCTTCCATGATTTTCATCATCGCCGCTTCGCCGCCCTTGCGGCGCGCGACGTCGACATAATCGGCGCCGGATTCCTCGAGCGCGAGTCTGACGAATTCGCCACGGCCCTGAACCGTCGGCCAGTAATAAAACAGATAGCGCATGGATCACCTCCCGCGGGCGCGGGAGGTTAGCCGCCTAAGCGGGCGCGGTCACGTCCGCGTCGCCACCCACGTTCCGGTGCAATATCCGCTTGAGGTGCGGCCGCGCCAGCGCCCGCCGCCGCGCGTTGCGCCCATCCGTCCGTAAGCCACCGCATGGGCGCCGCCGCCGGAAACACGCGCATAAGTGTCACCGCCCGATCCGACGTAACCGGCGAGATCTATGCCAAGGCTGCCATAGGTAATGACGCCGTTGACGATCTGACCGCTGAAACGGTAGGCCGCGTCGCATGGTCCGGTGCGAGTAAAAACGACCATACTCCAGGTGCCGTCATATCTGCCGGCCGCGTGCGCGCAGGTAACCTGGCTCTGCGCCGCCGCTGCAAGCGTCGAAGCAAGCAGAATCGCCCCGGCCTTATTGTGGATCATGTTTGCCCGTGACTTTGCGGCGCCGGCATGCCTCAACGCAATGAAATCAATGCGTCCTATCGCCGTCAGTCTCAAAGAAACACGCACACTGTTTCACGACCTGCGCAGGCGTGTCCAGCGCCCCGCTTCAGTCCCACAGGCGTTCCTTCCCTAATTACCTCTCAACGACCGCCGGTTTAATTCCCGGTCGTACCCGACCGCGTCGCAGCCCAGGTGCCGGCGCAGCGGCCGTTCGGCCCTTGCCCGCTCCAGGTGCCGCCGCCTTGGGTTACGGTCATATGCCCGTGCGCTTCGCCATGGGCATCACTAGCGGTAACCTGCACGTTGGTTGCGCCGCTCGCCTCGACCCGCCCGTTCACCTGGATCATGCTGTAGGCGTAGGAGATTTCGCCATTCACGATTTGGCCGCTGAAGCGGTAGGACGCGTCACATGGCCCACTCGACGTATAGACGACGACGCTCCACTGACCGTCGAATTTGGTGCCGGCGCGCCCATCGGTCGCCGACGCCAAAACGGACACGGTTAATGTTGCGGCAAGAAGAACGGCTCCAGCAACGCTGCGCATCATGACTGCCCCCTAAAGCTTTGCGGCGTTAGACAGTGACGTCCGCTACCTCATGCACCGTTGTATTGGACGTCGGTCACCTTCTCCAGCCAATCGATGTGCTTGCCGTCGAGCGCTTCGTGGATAGCGACGTGCACCATCGTGGTTGACGGACCGGCGCCGTGCCAATGCTTCTCATTCGGTGCAAACCAGACGACGTCACCGGCACGCACATCGCGCACCTTCCCGTCCCATGTCTGCACGCGCCCGGCGCCGGAAACGATATAGAGCGTCTGGCCGAGCGGATGGGTGTGCCAGTTGGTACGCGCGCCAGGCTCGAAGCGCACAGTGGTGGCGCGCACCCGTGCCGGCGCTGGCGCTTCGATAATCGGATCCTGCAAAACCGTGCCGGTGAACCACTCGGGTTTCCCGCGGCCCGTCGGCGCCGAACCGCAAACATGGATGTCCATTTGGCTGTTCCTTCTGGTTTTAGCCCGTTCAATTCGGCCGGTAATATAATCGAAATCCGCAAGCGCTACGCTCCTGTCGTGGGGCGGGCGCCGCAACAAGGCCCCAGTCCGTAGTGGGTATCCGGGGTAGTGGGTATAATGACGGGCGTGGCGTAAGGCGGGGGCAGGCGTGCGGCTTAAGCGGATAATTGTGGTTCGGCTCGTTGCCGTCGCTGCGCTGGGTTTGGCCCTTGGCGCCTGCTCAAAATGCGACGTGCCCGATTTTTGGCACCACGATACGCCGGCAACCCCGCAATCCTGCCACGACGGCCCGGCGGTGAAATAACCCGCCGCTCACGCGGCCAGCGTTTCCTTCACCGCGGCGACCAGCTGCTTGAGTGTGAATGGCTTCGGCAGAAATGCGTACTGACTGTGTTCCGGCAGATTTTTCTGGAATGCGTCCTCGGCATAGCCGGACACGAAAATGATCTTCAGACCCGGATTGCGAACCCGCAATTCGCGCGCGAGCGTGGGCCCGTCCATTTCCGGCATGACCACGTCCGACACGACGAGATCGACCGGCTTATCGGATTTCTCCAGCACCTCGATCGCCTCGACCCCGTTGCCCGCCTCGAGCACCGTATAGCCGCGCGAGGCAAGTCCCCGTGCGTTGAGCGCGCGCAGCCCCTCTTCGTCTTCCACCAGGAGAATAATGCCTTCGCCGGTCAGGTCGGCGCCGACAGCGGCGGCCGCGCGTTTGACCTGATCGGTTGCAGCGATCATCCCGGAGATCACCGGCACTTCCAATTCACCTTCCGCCATTTCCTGCGCGGTGGCGACGTGGCGGGGCAGGAAGATGCGGAAGGTCGAACCTTCATGCAGCACCGATTCGACGTACACGAAACCGCCGGTCTGTTTGATGATGCCGTAAACCGTGGACAAGCCGAGGCCGGTGCCCTTGCCGACCTCTTTGGTTGAGAAGAACGGGTCGAAAATCTTGTCGCGGATCGCCTCCGGAATGCCGGCGCCAGTGTCGACGAGCTCAACCAGCGCATAATCGGCCGCCGGCATGCCTTTGGCGTGGTAGCGCTCACACTCTTTCGCCAGCACATTGGTCGTCCGCAGCGTCAGTTTTCCGCCTTCGGGCATGGCGTCGCGCGCGTTCACCACCAGGTTCACGATCACCTGCTCGAACTGTGAGATGTCGACCTTGACCGGCCACAAATCGCGGCCGTGGACCACGTCGAGCACGACTTTCTCACCGATCAGGCGGCGCAGCAGCATGGTCAGATCGTTCAAGACCTCGCCGAGGTCGAGCACCTGCGGACGCATCGTCTGCTTGCGCGAGAAAGCCAGCAGGTGCCGAACCAGGCTCGCCGCCCGATTGGCGTTTTGCTTGATCTGCATGATGTCGCTGAACGATGGATCGGTCGGTTTGTGCGCGTTGAGCAGAAAATCCGCCGCCATGATGATGGCGGACAGCACATTGTTGAAATCGTGGGCGATGCCGCCGGCAAGCTGGCCGACCATTTCCATCTTCTGCTGCTGGTTGAGCTTGGTTTCAAGCTCGCGCTGTGCGGTGGTCTCAAGCGCATAGACGATGGCCGCTTCCTGGTCGCGCTCCTCCTCGACGGCGGTGACGTAAAAGCGGCCAAACCGTTCGCCGTCGCCGGCGAGCGCGGCGTCGACCGGCGCGATGTCGCCCCGCCCGCGCGCCGCCTGGGCGATGGCGGCTTCCAGCGCGCCGCGGTCGCGTTCGGCGACGGCAAGGCCGATCGACCGGTTGCCGCTCTCGGCGCTGAGCGCATTATGAAACAGCCGCGCAAACAGCGGATTGGTGCGGATAACGCCACCGTCCCGGTCGACGGTGGCGATCGCCATCGGCGTGTTGTGGAAGAAACGCAGGAAGCGGACTTCCGCAGCGCGCTGCGGATCGACCTCATAGTCGCGGGCGCGATTGATGACGAGGGTGCGCGAAGCGCCCGGTGCGCCGTCGGCACCGAAGGCGAGCTTGTGGTAAAGCCGCACCGGCAGCGTGCCGCCGCTGCGGGTCTTCAAGTCCAGGTCGAGAACTTCGGTCTTGAGTTCACCCGGCGCGGCGCGCAGCGTGGTCAGTAACGCGGCGCCGTCGCCGGCGACGAGGTCGGTCAGCTTCAAACCACCCGATCCGACCTGGGCGAGATCCTGGTCGAGCCAGTTGGCCAGCGTCGCGTTCAGATAGATCACGTCGCCTTTGTCATTGACGGAAAAGAAGCCGGCCGGCGCGTGATCGAGATAGTCGACAGCGTGCTGTAATTCCTGAAAAACGTTTTCCTGCCGCTCGCGCTCGCGCGTCACGTCGGACAATGACCAGGCCGTGAGTTGGCGCGCGGCTCGGCTTTCGCCGAGCGGCCGCACGCGCAGGCGCAACCAGCGGGTTGGCCGGTTTTTGGTCGCTGCAACCCGCACTTCCTCCTGCAGGCGCTTTCCCTCGCGCGCCGCTTTCAGCAGCCGATAGATCGCTTCCGACGCTTCGGCGTCGCCGATAAACACGCGTTCGACCGGCCGCATGTCGTTTGCATCGACGGCGTCGATCAAATCGAGATAAGCGGTGTTGGCATAGATGACGCGCCCGTCGGCATCGGTCACCAAGACGGCGTCGAATGCATCATCGACCAGCGTTTTGATCAGCGGGTTGGCGGCTTCCGTGTTCGATAGCCGCAAGATGCCGGAGGCGAGCGCGAACAGCGAGAAGACGCCGACGGTGGCGAGCACCGCGAGAAAGATCAGGATATACGGCTCGGCATTGCCGCGGCGAAGCAGCATAAAGATCGTCGCAGCGGCAACCAGTATGCCGGCGACCGCGAGCACCAGCACGATGCTGCCCGCGCCGGCGGAGGCGGCGCTGCGGTCGACGGCCCGGCGTGCGGGAGCGGCGGGCTTTTCGGTGATGCCGTGTGTCGTCATCCCTGCCTTAACGTCGTTGCCGGCCCGCCCTCAGTGCCTCTTGGCCGCCCGCCGCGCAAGAGGTTTTGCGCCGCATTTCACAGTGGCCGCGGCCCGGGCACCAACCGGCGCAGGCGCATGATGTACCCGATGATTTCGGCGACGGCGCGGTAATGTTCGGGCGGAATCTCCTGGTCGATTTCTACTGTGCCGTGCAGCGCCCGCGCCAGCGGCGGGTTCTCGATCACCGGAATGTCGTGCGCCTCGGCGATCTCGCGGATTTTGCGGGCGATCAGGTCGACGCCCTTGGCGACGCAGATCGGTGCGTTCATGCCGCGCTCGTATCTGAGCGCGACCGCGAAATGGGTCGGGTTGGCGATCACCACCGAGGCCTTCGGCACCGCCGCCATGATCCGCTTGCGCATGCGGTTATGGCGCAACTGCCGGAGCTTGCCTTTGACCGCGGGATCGCCCTCGCTCTGGCGGTATTCCTCTTTCATCTCCCGCAGCGACATTTTCTGCCGCTCGAACCACTGCCGGTACTGGAACAGATAATCGGCTGCGGCGACGACCGCGAGAATCGCGACCACGGCGCCGAGCATCCGCATCATGAGCGACCGGGTGAACGGCAGAATGGTGATCGGGTCGGTGGCGACAAGGCCGCGCAAGAGATACCGCTGCGGCCACAGCAGTGCGCCGATGACCGCGCCGAACAGGCACAGCTTGACCAAACCCTTGGCGAAGTTGGCGAGCGCCTGCCGTGAGAACAGCCGCGCGGCACCGGCCGCCGGCGAAATTCGCGACAATTGCGGCTTGATCGGCTCAGCCGAGAACACCAACCGGTGCTGGATGAAATTGCCGGTAAAGGCTGAAACCGTGAGCAGGACGAGCGGAATGCCGAACGCCCTGGCAATATCGACGGCAATTGTCCTGGCCAATTCAACCAGCGCCGGTCCGTCGGTATGGATTTCGTAGGACTGGGCCAGCAAAGCGCGAAAGATCGATTGCAGGCTCGATGCCATCGGCGCCGCGAACACCATGATCACCAGCGTACCGCCGGCGAACAGGAACCAGGTATTGACCTCGACGCTTTTGACGACGTCGCCGCGGCGGATCGCTTCTTCCAGCCGCTTAGGGGATGGGTCTTGTGTATGTTCACTGTCGTCGCGTTCTTCGGCCACCGTCCCCGCCTAGCCGCCGCTCGGAACAAGCGCATGCAGCACACCGCCCGCATAATCGAGGAACAACCCCATCATCGCGCCGAGCACCAGAATCAGCAGCAGAAACCCGAGCAGGATCGACAACGGCAACGCCACGAAAAACACCTGCATTTGCGGCATTAGCCGTGAAAGCACGCCGAGCCCGATGTTGAACAGGAGCCCAAACGCCAGAAACGGCGCCGAGAGCTGGATACCAATACGGAACGCGCCGGAAACCGTTTTGGTGATCAGCGCGGCGGTGTCGCCGGATAGCGGCACCTCGCCTGGCTTGAACAAGTTGTAGCTGTCGTTGAGCGCGGCAATGACCAAGTGATGCATATTGGTGGCGAAGAACAGCGTAATGCCGAGCAGCGTCAGGAAATTGCCGATAATCGCGCCCTGCTCGCCCTGCGTCGGATCGACCGCGGTGACAAAGCCGAGGCCGAGCTGGGCGGCGATCACCGAGCCGGCGACTTCAAGCGCCGAAATCGTCAGCCGCGCGGTAACGCCGAGCACGGCGCCGACCAAAATCTCCTCGATCAGCATCACCAGATCCGGCCCGAGCGCGCCGGTATCGATGTGATAAGCGTTGCGATGCAGCGGCAGCAGCAGGCCGGTCATGATCAGCGCGAAGGTCAGCCGCATGCGCGCCGAGATGTTTTGCTCGCCGAGCCCGGGCAGCAACATCAGCATGGTGCCGGTGCGCGCGAATACCAGCATGAAAGCGGCGCCAAGCGCCGGCAAAAAGGACAGGTCGATATGCACGCCGCCAACCCGCTTTAGCCGTTGGTGATATGCGAGGCGATCCGCAAGAAATTCGAATACAGCGCATCGGCCATAAACGGCAATGCCACCAGCAGCGCGAGGAAGATCGCGAGAATCTTCGGCACAAACACCAGGGTGCTTTCCTGGATTTGCGTGAGCGCTTGCAGGAGCGACACCGCCACGCCGACGACCAATCCGACCAGCATGAGCGGGGCGGAAACCAATAAAAGCGTCACGATTGCATCGCGCGCCACATCCATCACTTCCGGTCCGGTCATCGTACCCCCTGCACGCTCATTCCGCCGCAACGGCTCATATCGGCATCTTGAGGATGTCTTCGTAAGCCGCGATCACGCGGTCGCGCACGGAGACGAGCGCCTGCACCGCGGTTTCGCTTTCCGCCACCGCGGTGACCACGTCGACCATGTTGGCCTTGCCGACCGCCACCGCCTGCGCCTGCGCATCCGAGTTGCGTCCGGCGGTGGTGACCGCGGACATCACATCCTTGAGGACCGAACCAAAGTTGAGCCCGCCCTCCGGCGACTTGGCGTCACCGCCGAGATTGGCAGCTTGGTCGCCCAAGCGCGACAGCGCGGCATAAGCATTGGCGGCGACAGCCGGTAGCGCCATGATTCACCTTCAGGTCTTGAGGATGTCGAGCGTGCGCTGAAGCATGCGACGCGTCGCGGTGATAACGTTGATATTGGCCTCGTATGACCGCTGCGCGTCGCGAAAGTCGCTCATCTCCACCAGCGGATTCACATTTGGATATTTGACGTCGCCTTTGGCATTGGCCATCGGGTTGTCGGGTTCGTGACGGATGCGGAAATCCGAACCGTCGGAGGCGACTCGGCCGACCTCGACCATGTTTGCGTTGAGCTCGCGATCAAGGACGGAGTGAAACGTCACGACGCGCCGCCGGTACGGATCGCCGCCGGGAGAGGTCGCGGTGGAATCGGCATTGGCGACATTCTCGGAGATAATTCGCATGCGGCCGGACTGCGCCCGCATTCCGCTGGCGGCGATCGCAATCGATTTGATGAAATCCATCATCGGCCGTCTCCGCTGGCGCCAGACTAAACTTTTCCGAAAGCGGTTTTGATCATCGACAGGCTGTGCGAGTAGACCGAGGCGGCTGCATCGTAGTCCATCTGGTTGCCGGCGAGTTTGAGCATTTCATCCTCGTGGCTGACCGTGTTGCCGCGCGGCCGCGCCTCGTAATGAGGATCGTTACTTTCGGCGAATTGCGAGCTGTCGCCGACGGCGATGTGCGCGGGATTAGTCGTCGCAAGCGTGACCGACGCCGATTGCAACATGCGTTCAAAATTCGGTGGCGCCAGGTCGCGGGCGCGATAGCCGGGCGTATCGGCATTGGCGACATTTTCGGCAAGCACGCGCTGGCGCTGCTGGTGCCATTGCATGCGGGTGCGAAGCATTGAGAGGATCGGAATATCGGAAATCGGCATCGGGCTACCCTTCCGCGCTGGGCAGACTTTGCCGGGGGTATGGTTAATGACGGGTTAAGCCCGATCTGGACCCGCTTTTGCCATTAAACCGCCGTTTACCATAGAAATGCTGCGAGCTTGGGGATTGGGCCGTAAATCGCCCACAGACTTTAATTGTTTGTTAGTATTCGCGGCGGCAAATGTTACCGGCGCCGTTAACCATTGGGAATCCAGCGGGCCGGCGGCGTCGAAGGGAGTAAGGTGAAATGTTCGATTTGTTCGGCGCAGAAATGCCACTCGCCGTGCGTTTCTTTTTGGCATTCCTCATCGTTTTGGGATTGATCGGCGCGGCCGCTTGGGCGGTGCGACGGTTCGGCAGCAGCCGGATCGGCGGCACGGCGCGCGGACGCCTGCCGCGGCTCGCGATCATCGACTACGCGAGCGTCGATGCGCGGCGCCGGCTTATTCTCGTGCGGCGCGACAACGTCGAGCATCTGGTGATGATCGGCGGACCAACCGACGTCGTCGTCGAATCCAATATCGTGCGAGCGGTTGCCGCCACGCGCGACATCCCGGCGGCGCGGCCGCCGGCCGGCAGCGAAATTTTGCCGCGCGCGATTGCTTTGCCGGAAGCCGGCAATGGTTCGTGGCCGCTGCAACCCGAGCCTTTGGCACCATTCCCGCCGCCCCGCCGCGGCCGGGTCGAATCGATTCCGGACGAGGTGGCGCCCACGCCGGCACCGTCGTTCGAAATACCGCGGCCACAGCGCGAAGCGCTCACCGCCATCGCCGAAGACATCGCCGCGATGCCGACGTTTCCGCCGCGTTCCCGGCCATCGCGGCCGGCCGAACCGCGCCCAGCGGCGACATCGCCGCACACCGAAACCGTCAGCGCGGCCGATCAGAGTCTCGCGGAAATGGCACAGCGGCTCGAAGCGGCGTTGCGCAAACCGAAAACGCCGGACAAGCCGGCTGAGTTGCATGAGGCGGCGACCGCGGACGAGCCTGCGGCGAAAACCGATGTACCCGTGACACCGCCTGCCCCGCCACCGCGACCCGCGCGGCCCGCCGATGCGAAACCCGCGCGCGTCGAGACCAAGGCGAAGGAAGGCAAGCTTTACGACACCCTCGAACAGGAGATGGCGAGTTTGTTAGGGCGTCCGCCAGGAAAAACTGGATAAATGAAATTTCCTTGGGGCCGCCGCGTCCGTCTTGCGACGGTGGCGGCCTCAGCAGCGGTTCTCATGTTGTCGGCGACGCCGCTCGCCGCTCAGGACATCAGCATCAATCTCGGCCAGGGGGCCGCCGGCGGCGGGCTCAACGAGCGGATCATTCAATTGATCGCGCTGTTGACCGTGCTGTCGCTGGCGCCATCAATCCTGGTGATGATGACGTCGTTCACGCGGATCGTTGTGGTGCTGTCGCTGTTACGCACCGCTCTCGGCACCGCGACCTCGCCACCGAACTCGGTGGTGATCTCGCTCGCACTGTTCCTCACCGCCTTCGTCATGGGCCCGGTGCTCACGCGCGCCTACGACGTCGGCGTCAAACCGCTTATCGCCAACGAGATTAACGTCAATCAGGCGTTCGATCGCGCCTCGGTTCCGCTGCGCGGCTTCATGGAGAAGAACGTCCGCGAGAAGGACTTGCAATTGTTCATCAACATGTCGGGTGAGAAACCGCAAAAGCCGGAAGACCTGTCGATGCGCGTGCTGATCCCGGCATTCATGATCTCCGAACTCAAGCGCGCTTTCGAGATCGGCTTTCTCCTGTTCCTTCCCTTCCTGATCATCGACCTTGTGGTGGCGTCTGTCCTCATGTCCATGGGCATGATGATGTTGCCGCCTGTCGTCGTGTCATTGCCATTCAAGCTGATTTTCTTCGTGCTGGTGGACGGCTGGACGCTCGTCGCCGGCTCGCTGATCCAAAGTTACGGGACGTAGCCTTCCGCCTTTGGGAACTCCGCGATGCGTGCGGCGTTAATAGCCGACACCCATTTACGGGAGGACCTTCATGGGATTCGGACGCGGGTTATTGCTTTGGATGTTGGGAATTCCGCTGCCAATTATCATTATTCTGGCGATTTTCATGCACCACTAATTAGGCCGACGGTTTACGATGAAGCAGGAATGCCCGCGCCCAGTGCGGGCATTCTTGTGTCGGGGATTAGCGTTGCGCTGTGCGGCCTGACGCGCGGGCGGGCGGTGTCGGCGGCGGTATCGCGGCGGGCATGGCCGGCCGGGTCGCCGGTGCAGTAGGCGCAACCGTCGAAATCGCTGCGCTTTCCCCCGGCCCAGCGGGCGGCAAAGGGCTCGCTTCCGGATAGCGCGCTTTCATGTCGCGCAAAAACCCTTCCAGCGTGTCGACCGACGCCGCGAGATGGGCGATGTTGCGGAATTCCGATCCGCTGGTGCCGAGCGGAGCCGAGGCAACCTCGAAAGCGCGTGCGTCCGGCGTCTGCGCCATCTTGGCCGCGTATTTCTCGCGGAAGCGGCTTAGTCCCAAAGCGTCCTCGCCAAGCGCGTATCCGACGGTCGCGCGCAAGATGTCGGCGCGTTCCAGCTCATTCAAAGGCTGCCATTCTTTCCAGCGATCTGCGTAGTAAAGCTCGATCTGCTCTGCGGCTTTCGCCCACCGCCGCGCCGCCCACAAGATGTCCGAACGCAGGCGTATCGTCTCGCGCCCCTGCTTGCTGGCGATGACCTCGAGCGCGAGATCGTAGCGGCCGAGATCGGAGAGCGCGCGCGCCTCCAACAAAATGCGCTGGTCGCGCAGTTCATTGGCGAGGTCGGCGGTGCGACTCGAGCGTAGCGTCGCCAGCGCCCGATCGGCCTTGCGGTTCATCAGATAAATCACCGCCAACCGCGTCGCCACCTGTGCGCGTGCAGCGCCTTGCAGACGGTGGTCGACCTGGTACTGCAACAGTTCCGCGGCCTGATCGAGCAGATCGACGGAGACCAGCCGATCGGCCAGACGCCGAATCATTTCATCGCCACGGCGGCCAATCGGCGTAAGTTCGCGAAAATCATAGAATAAGGCCAGCGCATCCACGGCCGGAAGCGCGTCGCCTTTGTCACCAAGGAAGAGTTGTTCGAAAGTCGCGGCCGCCTGGTCCTGGATACGCCGGGTCATGTCGGAATTCGGACGTGCCGCGATCGCGCTTCGCATCACATAAAATGAATCGCGGTAGCGGTTCTCCTCGGTATAAAGCCGCGCCAGAATTTCCAGCGCTTCGATTTCCGTGTCGTCGCCGCGCCAGACGGTGGTGAGCGTTTCAAGGCTGGAAATGGCTTCCGGCCGCTTGATATCGCCAAGCGCATAGCGCAACGCCGTCTCGCGCAACTTGCCCTGCGCCGCCGCCGGGCGGTCCCAGGAATCCGCCGCATTCTGATATTCGGAAAGCGCGTCCTCGGTTCGGTTCATCCCTTCGGCGAGCCGACCGATCAGTACGGACATCGCCGGCTGCATCTCGTGTGGAATGCCGATGGTCTCGAGGTCGTTGAGATTGTCGGCGGCGCCGGCGAAATCTTTGACTTCGATGGCGGCGTGCATCTCGTATTTCAGTACGATGCGCTGCAACTCGATCGGCAGCGTGGCGACCGCCGCTTCGACGCGCTTGAAGTTGTCGCGCGCCTGCCCCCACTTGCCCTGACCGGCAAAGGCGAGCGCGCGCCACAGCGGGGCGTCGTGCTGGTCGCCGATCTCCGGGCCGGAAAGATCCTTCAGCGCATCAGTGGGCCTATCCATCATAACTTCGGCGACGGCGCGTAGCACATTGGCCGAAAGATCTTCCGCCGCCGGATGCTGCTCAGTCAGCGCTACGTCGAGCACGCCCTTGGCTTCCGAATACATATCGCGCGCAAGGTAGAAGCGCGCGAGGTCGAGCCGGGGCAACAGCCGTTTGCGGGCCGGTGCGGCGGCCGCATCGGCGATCAGCTTGGACTGACGCTCGTTGAAGGTCGCGTGCCGGTCAAAACCCCATAGCTGCGCATCGAACATCACCGGATGAAGCGCGGTGCCGCGCTGAGCGCTTTGCAACGAACTCGAAAGCGTCAGCCCACCGGGACGGCTGATGACGACCTTGTCGGGAGCGGTGTCGATGACGACATCATCGGCAATCGGCTCGATCGCGATGCCCTGGCTGGAGGCAAGCGCGTGGAATTCGATGAAGTCTTGTTCGTTAATGAGGCCGCGTGCGGGCGCAAATCCGGTCACCACCAGCAGATCGTCGCCCGCTTCCGGATCGTGCAGCCGATGCACGCGTTGCGGATCGTCGAATGGAATCGCCACGCTCGCGCGATTGGGTCCGACCATATTGCGGGCGATATCGAGCGCGTGGATCGGATCGGCAATTGTATCGCCGATGGTGACGGTCCAACCCTGCCCTTCCGGCGCGATGCTCGATAGATGCGGATGATCGAGCCGGATACGCACGACATCGGCGCCGCTGTCGTGGCTGAGCCGGGCGGCGCGAATGGTGCGGCTGGATTCGCCGTCAAGCGCAGAGAGGTCGATAGCGGAAGTCGAATCGAACACGATCCATAACGTGTCGGCCCGGTTGAAAACCGCGGCCGCGGTCGGCTTCATAAACGGAAACGACAATTTTAGATTGGCGCCCTGCCGGGTCATTTCGACGGCGAGGCCTTTGTCGGATTTGCCGCCATCGGCGGCGCGTTGCTCCGGCGGCCCGGCTTTTGCCGCCGCAGCGGGTGCCGGCCTGGTCACGGCGGACGCCGGCGGCGGAGCAACGGCGCCGCCTTGATCTTGCGGCGCGGGTTCGGCTTCTGCCGCCGCAACGGGTGCCGGCTTGTTCACGGCGGACGCCGGCGACGGAACAACGGCGCCTTGATCTTGCGGCGCGGGTTCGGCTTTTGCCCCAGCGGCGGGTTCGCGCTTGGTCGCGGCGGGCGACGGCGACGGAACAACGGCGCCTTGATCCTGCGGCGCGGGTTCGGCTTTTGCCGCATCCGACATCGGGGGATTTGCTTTCGCCGGATTCGAAGCGGCCGGATTTGGTTTCGCCAGCGGCGATACCGCCGGCACAGGAGCCGCCGCGGCGATTGCAGGCACCGGCGTCCCAACCGGTTTGTCCGTCGCGGCCGGTTGTGTCGGCATTTCGGTTGCGTCCGCTGGCGGACCGTTTTCGCTCTCGGGCGGGAGCTTAGGGAAAGCGGCGCTCTGCCGGGCCGCTTTGGCGCGTTGATCGGCTTTGTCTTCGGCAGCATCGACTACGTCAACGACGTACGCCTTACCGTCGCGGAAGGTGCGCAGATCGACCTTGCTGAGAAAGCCGAAATGCACGCGCGACGAATCCTGCTCGAGCTCGGTGTTGATCGCAGCGACCGTCGGCGGCAAAGCAGCTATCGCGTCGGTGAGATCGAAAACGATCGGCGTGTCGAACGACAAGGTCAGCCGGTCTTTGGCGCGATCCACGGCGACCGTCGTCTGGTCCGGGATATCGAACACATAGCGGGTGAAAGTCGGCTGGCTTGCCACCCGCACGGTCACCGCTTGCGGCTTCTTCGGTTCGACGGTTTGCCGCGCCAGCCGTTCGAGTCGATCCGCTTCTTTCGCGCGCCTGATGAGTTCGGCGATGACGTCCTGCGGCAGGCCGGGCGGATCGCCAACCCAGCCTTCCGGCAACAGGTCGACGAAATACTTTTCGCCGGCGACAACGGAATTGACCTTTACCTTGCGGGCAAGCGCAAGCCTGATGGATTTGCCGTCGGGATCGCGCCGCGCCGCGCTGACATAGTCCGGCGCCTGCGCCGGAATGCGGTCGACCGGTATCATGACCGGCTTGCCGAAGCTGACGATCAGAACATTGCCGGTCGTATGGACGCTGGCATCGACATCATCGCTGAAGGTGAAAACGAACCGACCGTAGCCGCCGCTGGTGTCGATCTTGATCGAGGCCCGGACGGCGTCGTTTTGCGCCAGTGCCGGCGTGACGATTCCGGCGGCGAGCGCGCACAGGCCGAATGCGGCAAGCAAATTTCGGATGGTGCGACCGCACGCCATTATTACAAACCCAACGCCAACAACAGTGAGACGGCGGAACACGCCGGCAATCGCTCCCAACGGAGGCTTAAGCATAAGACCGGCGCTTTAACGCCCGCTTAACGGCTTTTCCAATGATTCCAGAAGGTTATGTGCCACGCTTCGCCCCCAGAAGGGCGAAATTGGCCGGCCGTTTCACAGCTTTAGGCCCTGGCCGCCGCCTGGCTCGAAATAGGATACAAACCTTCCCATGCTGACCGCCTACCCTTCCCGCGGCGCCGGTACATCGTCGCTGAAAGACGCCGCCTGGGTCGACCTGATCGATCCGAGCGCAACCGAAAGCGCCGCATTCGAGCAAGCGTTCGGATTGCCGGTGCCGAGCAAGGACGCCCTGGTCGAGATCGAGGCGACCAGCCGGCTGCGCACCGATCACGACGCACTCTATATGACGACGCCATTGATCCTGGCGTCGGAAAACGGGTCCTGGATCGTGACGCCGACCGGCTTCGTGCTGGCAAAGAACATTGTCGCAACCGTGCGGTTCGATAATTCGCCGGCGTTCGACGCAGTCATTGCCGAGGTCAACCAAGGCGACAAGCTCGAACCCGCCGTCGTCTTCGTGCGGCTTCTGGAAGTGCTGGTCGATCGCACCGCCGACTTGCTGGAGGCAAGCGCCCGTGACCTCGACGACGCCTCGCACCTGATCTTCCGGGCCGAGAATTCTACCCAGCCCAAACTCTCCCACGAAACGGTCAAGCTGCGCCGGCTGATGATCCGCACCGGCCGAACCAGCGAGCGCATGGCGCGCGTGCAGTACACACTGGTCTGCCTCGACCGGATGGCGAAATTCGCCTCTGAGCGCGGGCGCGAGTGGATCGCGGCGGATTTGTGCAAACGGCTGCAAGCGGTCTCTTCCGACATCGCCTCGCTCCTGCAATTCGTCGAGGGGCTGGAGAGCCGCGTGCAGCTACTGCAGGACGCCGCCGGCGGCCTCATCAACATCGACCAGAACGAAGTGATGAAGGTGCTGACCATCGCCTCCGTGGTGGGCATACCGCCGGTGCTGGTGGCCGGCATCTACGGCATGAACTTCAAGAATATGCCGGAATATGACTGGACCTGGGGCTACCCTTACGCGCTGGCGCTGATCACGATCACCGCGCTGCTGCCGCTGATCTGGTTCAAATGGAAAGACTGGATTTGACTAGCATTCTCAACTGCCAGCGAGCCTCCACACTTTGTTATTGAACATCTCTACCCACTTGCATATTTCTTAATGTCATGGTGGACAATTTGTTTAAACGCCGACTCACGACGGTGGTAACCGAAAGGGCCGCCGCGAATCTTCGCGAGTTTCGCCGCGAGTCGGAAAAGGCATTGCCCGGTAAAGTGGAAAGCGTGGTTTTATTTGGTTCTCGCGCTCGAGGCGATGCGCGTCGCGATTCAGATTATGACGTAGCCGTCCTCATTCGCGGTCTCGAAAATCGACGGTCGGTCGATCACACTTTGGCAGATGTAGCATATCGTTATATTTTAGCCGGCTTCCACATCCGGCCGGTTGCCGTCCCTGCCGATTATTTGGTCGCTTCACCAAGAAATTCCTTTTCAATGGAGCTCCGTCGCGATGGGATTGTCGTGTCGTGAGAGGTCGCGGAAAATCAGGCCATCCAACAAAAAAGAAACATGTTAACAGGCCCCGACCTTCACTCATCGAACCATTGTCGGATCTGGAACGCGGCATTAGGGCTCGGGAAGAGTACGAAAAAGCCCTGATCCATTTGGCAGAGGCCGAGCAAATGGCCGGCTGGGGGCATGCCCCGAACGCCAGTGCCCATTCGGCTTACTACGCGATGCATCATTGTGCAGCAGCGGCAATTCTTGCTGCCGGTGGGATAGGCAAGCATCGAGATGCGCCTAAAAGTCACGAACACGTCATACAACATTTCGGCAATTTGGTTGCGGCCGAGACCGGTTATCTCGGTCAGTGCGGCATGGTACTCGGTCGAGCGCGCACGGACAGGATGGTCGCCGACTACGACCTTGTTCATGGCATTACGAACGCCGAAGCGACAGAAGTGGTAAAAGACGCCCGCAAGTTCGTCGATGCTTGTAAGGGAAAATGGACCTTTAAAGATCGAGCGATAGACGAACTCAATCACTGAACGGCACCCAACGGACGTGATTTATTTCATCAGCGCGCCGCCATCGACGCTGATGGTCTGGCCGGTGACGAAATCGCTGGCGTCGGAGCACAGATAGACCAGCGTGGAGATAAGATCGGCCGGTACCTGCTCGCGCTGAATAGAGCGGGCCGCGATCCCGGCGGCGCTGGCCTTGCCGGTCCAGTCCGGATGGGTCTTGACCGCCTCGCTCATGGTCAGTCCGGGGGCGATCGCGTTGACGCAAATCTTGTGCGGGCCGAGTTCCCGCGCGAGCGAGCGCGTCATCGACACCACCGCCCCCTTCGAGGCCACGTAGTGCAGCAAGTTAGCGGTTCCTTTAAACGCCGTTCCCGAGGCGATATTGACGATGCGGCCCTGCTTTCTTTCGATCATCACCGGCGCCACCGCTTTGGCGCATTGAAAGGTGCCGCGCACGTTGACCTTCATCACCCGGTCCCATTCGTCTTCGTCGATGTCCTGAAACGGCTTGGTGTGCAAGTCGGCGAACAGGCCGGCATTGTTGACCAGGATGTCCACCGTGCCGAACTTTCGCACCGCATCGGCGACAAGGCTCTCGACCGACTGCCGGGACGTTACGTCGGCCTTCACAAAGATGGCCTGCTGCTGCGTCTCGGCGATGCGCTCGGCGACCGGATTGCCGTCGAGCACGTCGGAAACCACGACCTTGGCGCCGGCGGCGGCCAAGCCTTCGCAGAAGGCGGCGCCGATGCCGCGGGCGCCGCCGGTAACGATCGCCACTTTGTCTTTGAGCCGCGTGTCCATGGTTTTCCTCCGCTGTTGAATTCAATCTACGGGGCCAGCCGCGCAAGCGGCAAGCGTGACGCAATAAGGGCCGGCGGCGGATGCCCGCAGGCGACCCTAATGTGCAGAGGCAACCTCTTGCGGAAACTACAGCGGCCGACGCATACGGCCGAGCAGCCAGCCGACGCCGAGCGCGATGGCGACCGCCATATAAGGCTGCGTCTCGACGGTTTTGCGGAGCGCGGTTTCGAACGAGCCGGCCGTCTTGCGCGCCGCAGCTTGCGCCGTGTCGGCTAGGTCGGCCGCACTGTCCCGCGCCTGGCCGTAAACATCCTGCGCGGCGTCGGTGAAGGCGTCGGCCACGCCGCTTGCCTGCTTCTTGGCATCCCCGAAAGCACCGGTGAAATCGGCCGGCTTACCGGCTGTGGTCTGGGCCATGACTATCCTCAAAAATGGTGCCGTTGTCGGGATTAACGCCGTGGCCACGGCCCGGTTCGGATCGCCGGCGAATAATTTCATCGCGACCCGGCCTGGTTCGGGCGTCACGACTGCGTGCGGGGGTTGAAAGAGATTGCCGCCGGTCGCATGCGAAACCGAGCGAATTGGATATAAGTTCGATCGGTAACGCCGTCTTATTGCGTGCTCGTGCGGCCTTCGATCTTCGGCAGATCGGCGTTGGCGTCTTTGGTGACCACGGTGGCGCGGTTCGCCAGTTCAACGGTCAGCCGCTGAGCTGAATCCGGCGACATCTGCGCCATGATTTCCGACATATTGCGCGGGTTGATCTGGGAAGCGACCTCGATCAGCACGCTGGTCTCGAGCCGATCGAAGATCTTTGCGGCATCGCGCGGCTTCATCGTCTCGTACATGGTCACAAGACCCTTGAAGCGGGCCACCTCGGCCTCATTCTTCTCCTTGACGGCGACTCCAAGCGAAGCCTTGGCCGCTTTAATTTCGGCAAGCCGCGAGTCGATCCGCTTCTCGGCTTCGGCGATCAGACCCTCGCGAATGTCGAGTTCGCGGGAGCGCTTGTCGAGCTCCTGCCGCCGCTCGGACAGCCGATCGAGGATCGCACGTTCGGACGGCGACTGTCCGGGCGCGCCGGCGTTTGGAATGACTCTGCCGTCAGGCGGCGGTGGCGGCGGATTCTTTCCCGGAGGAGCGGATTTTGCATCCGTTGCCGGCTTGCCGGCCGCCGGGCTTGCCTCGTCTTTCGGCTTGGCATCAGTCTTGGCATCGGTCTTGGTGTCGGTCTTGGTGTCGGTCTTGGCGTCGGTCTTGGCGTCGGTCTTGGCGTCAGCAATCTCGCCGACCGAACCGGTGATGAGATCGGCATTGCTTTTGTCGGAAGCGATTTGCGGCAATACCGCCGACAGCGCCGCCGACTGCGCCGCCGACTGCGCCGCCGACTGCGCCAAGTCGAGCGGTGCGGGCTGACCGCCCTTCGAATCGGGAAAATTGAACATCTGCTGCGCCCAGGATTGCGGGCGGTCGCCCGGCTGCGCGCCGCCGGGGCCAGCATGAACGACGCCTGTGTCGGCGATGACCGCGGGAGCGTCGATGGTTGGTTCGGAATTGCTTTCGAGCAACAAATCGGCCGCGGTCAGCGCCAGCAGGCAGGCGCTCGCCACCATTGCGATCGGAAGCAGACGCAGCTCGCGGAAGTAACCGATCATGCGGCGAGGCCATGCACCTTCATGCGCAGCCGTTCGGCGAAGGCGTGCGCCGCGACGGCGACCGCCTGCGCGTTTCGCGGCGGCTCGGTCGGCTCATGAGCGGGTGCAACGGGAATAATGGCGCCGCCGGCGGTCACGATTTGCATCAGCCGCTCGAGCAAAACCTTGCCGACCGCGGTGCTCCGGTCGAGGTCGGCGGTAAAGCGATCGGCGCTGCGCAACCGCGCACCGAGACCCATCTCGCATTCATCGACGGTGAGCTTTAAGCCGGCGATTGCACGCTCGGCAATCTCGGTCGCGGTGATCAGCTCCGAGATTGTCGCCCGCAATGAGTGCTCGTCGGACTTAAGATGCTTGAGCTTGCGGTCGAGCATCATGCAATAACTGATGGTCATTATCAGCAGGAACGCCACGACCAATTCGATGCCGATGCCAATGCTGTTGGTCATGGTGCCTCCATCGGGTTACCGGGTCCGCCCGCGTTCTCGAACATCAGCAGCGTGGTATTGGGTCGGCGCAACGGCTTGCCGACGCGCACCGCGACGCGATCGCCGACGCGGCCCATGCGGCCCTCGGTCAGCATCACGTCGCCGCAGCGCACGATCACCGGCGCATCGGATTTCAGCTCCAACATTAGCGTGTCGCCAACGTCGAGCTTCATGATCTGCCTCAACGGCAGCGGAGCCTCGTAAAGCACCGCTTCGACGGCGATTTCCGCCTGGCCCATTTCGGTCGCGAGATGCCCTTCCCAGGTCGGGTCGCGGCCGAATTTCTCGCCCATGAACATCTGCAACAGCACGTCGCGGATCGGTTCGATGGTTGCGTAGGGCAACAGCAGCTCGATGGTGCCGCCGCGGTCTTCCATGTCGATCCGCAACCGCACCAGGATCGAGGCGTTGGCCGGCCGTGAAATGGCGGCAAAGCGCGGATTGGTTTCCAGCCGGTCGATGTTGAACTTCACCGGCGAGAGCGGCCGGAACGCCATCTCGGCGTCCGCCAGCACGACCTCGATCATGCGCTTCATCAGGTTGGTTTCGATCGTCGTGTAAGGCCGGCCCTCGACGCGGATCGCGGTCTGGCCGCGGCGGCCGCCCAGGAGCACGTCGATAATCGAATAGATCAGGTTGGAATTGACGGTGATAAGACCGAAATTCTCCCATTCCTCCGCCTTGAACACGCCGAGAATGGCGGGCAACGGGATCGAATTGAGGTAGTCGCCGAAGCGTACCGAGGTAATGCGGTCGAGCGATACTTCGACGTTGTCGGAGGTGAAGTTACGCAACGATGTGGTCATCAGCCGGACCAGCCGGTCGAAGATGATTTCCAGCATCGGCAACCGCTCATACGAGACCATCGCCGAATCGATGATCGCGCGGATACCGGAATTGTCGTTGAGCGAGACTTCAGAGAGCGAAAAGCCGAGCAGCGAGTCGATTTCGTCCTGGGTGAGGATGCGCTCCGCCCCGCCCTTGGCCGCCTGGATGAAATGACCGTCGTCAACCATGTTCGCCCATTGCGCGGCCATCGCCTCCGCGCCGGGCTCGCCCTCCGCGGGCGGCGCCGCCGACCCGCCTTCAGCCGTCGCACTCTGCTCGGCCTCAAGCGCCACGCCCCATTCGGCGGCGAGCGCGTCCTGGTCGATCTGATCTTTTGCCATTTGCTTGACCGCTATGTGTGCAGTGCGTTCACTGCACGACGATTTCCTTGAACAGGACCGCGTTGACTTTGCTGGGTGCGATCGCTGCGTTGACGCGCCGCGTCAGCTCCTCTTTAAGGCGGTAGAGCCCCGCCGAACCATCAAGATCGGTCGGCCGCAACTCGCGCAAATAGGTCTGGAAGGTGTCCATCAGCCGCGGCATCACCGGTGTGATCTGGGCTTCCATTGCGTGGTCGGGCAATTCGAGCGTGACTTTGACTTTCAGATATTGGGTGTGATCGCCGGCGGTACCGGCCAGATTGACCAGCACATCGGGCATATCGAGGAACACGACCGGCTTGATCACGTTAGCGGCCGGTGCCGCCGCAGCATGTGCCTTGCCGTTGCCGGATAAGAAAAAGTAATAGCCGCCGCCGCCGATTGCGATCAGGGCGGCCAGGCCACCCCCGCCCATCATTAGCACCTTACGTGACGGCAACTTGAACGACGGAAACTTGCGTTTGGCGGAGGGCTCTTTACCCTCTTCGCCTTCAGCCTCTTGATTTTCGATTTCGGCGTCGGCTTCGCTCTCCGACTGCGCTTCTTTTTTCTTCTTGGCCATTACCGCTCCGCTTGCGTGAAACGCGCACGCGGCTAGCAGGAAAACGCAGAACAAAACGCCGCGGCGCCGCCGATCGGAACCTAGGCCCGGAATGGTTAACGGATACTTGCATACCTCCGTTTGGCAGGAAATTTTTGCCGGGTGGAGGCGTATCGCTTGGCCTTTTCTGCCCGTCGAGCGGAAGGCGGTTTAAAGCTCATCGGCTTGTTTTGCCTAGGTTTTCTTCGTTGGCACGGCTTCTGCAGTCCCTCTATCCCGCTACGGCTCGGGAGACGCCGCGGCGCAGGCGGCGTTCGGGCCGGGGAGACGGCACGAAGGCGCGCTGAGAAGGGGAGTAGGACCGATGGAGAATGCGCTCCTTATCGGCTTGTCGCGGCAGATGGCGCTCAGTCACCAGCTCGACATCGTTGCCAACAACGTCGCCAACATCGACACCACCGGATACAAGGCCGACAACGCCGCGTTTTCGGCATACCTCATGCCGGGCGCGAGCGACGCGCAGTTCGCCGGCAAGGACCGCCGCGTGAGCTTCGTCGAGGACCGCGCCAGCTGGATCGATTTTTCGCCCGGCGCGATTCAGCACACCGGCAATCCGCTCGACGTCGCCATCGACGGCAAGGGCTATTTCGTGTTGCAAACGCCGCGTGGCGAGCGCTATACGCGCAGCGGCTCGTTTGCCGTTAATCCGAGCGGCCAGCTCGTTACCAGCGACGGCAATCAGGTGCTCGGCACCGGCGGCCCAATCACCCTTCAAGCCACCGACAGCCACGTCACCATCAGCCCAAGCGGTATTGTCACCGTGCGCGACGGCGCCGGCACCACTAGCGCGCAACGCGGTCAATTGCAGATCGTCAGCTTCGACCAGCAACGGGCGCTGCAAAAGGACGGCGGCTCGACCTTCATGGCGCCGCCGACTGCCACCGCCAACCCGGCGCCGGCCAGCACCCGCGTCGTGCAAGGCGGGCTGGAGAAGTCGAATGTGCGCGCAATCGCCGAGATGGCGCGCATGATCGAAATCACCCGTAGCTACTCCGACATCGCCGCCATCCTGCAACAGCAAGGCGACTTGAAACGCAATTCCCTGCAACAACTGTCGCAGACGCCAAGCTCAACGAGTTGACGTGAGGAATAAAGATCATGCGTGCGCTTGATACCGCAGCGACCGGAATGGCGGCGATGGACCTGCAGGTGCAGGTCATCGCCGGCAACCTCGCCAACATGACGACCACAGGCTTCAAGAGTCAGCGGGCCGAATTTCAGGACTTGATCTACGAACACGTGCAGCGGATCGGCGCCCAGGCTTCGGAGAACGGCAATATCCTGCCGGTCGGCATCGAACTCGGTTCCGGCGTGAAAACCGTGGGCACACCGCGACTGATGACGCAGGGAGCGCTGTCACAGACCGGCAACACCCTCGATATGGCGATCCAAGGCAGCGGATGGTTTCAAATTCTGATGCCGGATGGCACGTTCAGCTATACCCGCGACGGCTCCTTCCAGATGGACAACCAGGGTCGCATCGTCACCGCTGAGGGTTATCTGGTTCAACCGACCATCACCATTCCGGTGAATTCAACCGGATTGACGATAAATCCCCAAGGTCAGGTTTCGGTAACGCTGCCCGGCAGCACGACATCGAGCCTGCTCGGCCAACTGACGCTCACGACCTTCATCAACGACGCCGGACTGCAGGCGAATGGCAGCAATTTGTTCGTCGCCACGCCGGCTTCGGGCACGCCGCAGAACGGCCTGCCCGGTCTCAACAATGCCGGCACGCTTCTGCAAGGCAGCCTCGAACAATCGAACGTCTCGGCGGTGACCGAAATCTCCAACCTGATCGCGGCACAACGCGCCTATGAAATGAATTCCAAAGTCATCACCGCGGCCGACGAGATGCTGCAAACGACTTCGCAATTGATGCGCTGAGAAGGACCCTCGCGATGACCCGATCCTTCATTCTTTGCTTCGCGGCGGCGCTGATGCTGGCCGCCCCGGCTGCGGCGCAAAACGCCATGCCGGCGCTACGCGCCAGCGCCACCGTCTCCGGCGACATCGTGCGCATCGGCGATCTGATCGAAAACTCCGGACCGGTCGCCAATATACCGATCTTCCGCGCGCCCGATCTCGGCACGCGCGGCACCGTGCCGACCGCCAAGGTGGTCGAGGCGATCCGCCCGCACCAACTCATCGGCATCGACACGCGCGGGCTCAACGAGGTGGTCGTGATCCGGGCCACGCGCGAGATTTTGCCCACCCAGATTTCCGCGCGGATCGCCAAAGCGCTGGAAGGCCAATACGGCCTCGGCGCGGCGCATAACATCCAGGTCGAGTTCGATCGCGAGCCGCGCACGCTCAACATCGAGCCGACTTCAACCGGCGAATTGCAGGTCGTATCCCTTGCCTACAATTCGCGCAGCGGCCACTTTGACGTGACGCTGGATCTGCCGACGAGCGCGGCCATGCGCAACCTGACGACGCGCTTTACCGGCATCGCGACGGAGACCATCGATGCGGTGAGCGTCGATCATCTGCTCGAGCGCGGCGAGGTGCTCAAGGCGTCCGATCTGGTGATCGCACGCCGGCCGAAGTCGGAAGGTCCGGCCATCACCGACATCCACGCCGCCGCGGGCTTGGCCGCCCGGCATCAACTGCGCCCTGGTCAGCCGCTGCATGAGGCGGACTTGATGAAGCCGCTGATCGTGCAGCGCAACGAGCCGGTCACCATTATTTACGAGGCGCCGGGAATCTCGCTGACCTTGCGCGGCCAGGCGCAGGACGCAGGCGCGCTCGGCGACACGATCAGCGTCGCCAATGCGGAATCGAAACGTGTCGTACAGGGCGTGGTTTCCGGTCCCGGCCGGGTCACCGCGTCCTCCCCGCATATCCGTTTCGTCGAAAACGCGGAGCCACCCTCGGCAGCCGCCGTCCCCAGCTTGTTCGAGACGCAGCAACACGAGCACAGCGTCGAGTAACCCGAGTAGGTTAAATGTTGAAATCCACTACGCGTTCCCGTCTCGCGCGCTCGCTCCTCAGCACGGCTGCGTTGGCTTCGTTGCTGACCGGCTGCGCCTCGCTCGGCGACCGGATCAGACAACTCGGCGAGCCGACCGCGCTGTCGCCGATCGACAATCCGGCGGCAAAGCCCGGCTACAAACCGGTACAGATGCCGATGCCGACACCACAGCCCGTCACCTACAATCCCAATTCATTGTGGCGGAACGGCTCGCGGGCATTTTTCAACGATCAGCGCGCGCATCAGGTCGGCGACATTCTGACCGTCAAGGTCAACATCAACGACACCGCGCAATTCCAGGACCAGACCCTGCTCAACCGGACGACCACCGAAGATACCGAAATCAGCAACTTCCTCGGCGCCAACGCACTCAGCCCGGCGGCGAAGAACTTCCTGCCCGGCTCGGTGCTGACCGCCTCCGGCAATTCGCAGATGAACGGCCAGGGCACGATCAACCGCAACGATCAATTGTTGACCAATGTCGCCGCCGTCGTCACCCAATTGCTGCCCAACGGCAACATGGTGATCGAAGGCAAGCAAGAAATCCGGCTCAACAATGAAGTGCGAGAGCTGATCATCGCCGGTGTCGTGCGGCCCGAAGATATCGCAAGCGACAACGCCATCGAGTTGCCGAAGATTGCCGAAGCGCGCGTCGCCTATGGCGGACGCGGCACCTTGACCAACATTCAGACCGAACGCTGGGGACAGCAAGTCGTCGACATAGTCTTGCCGTTCTGATCTCCCCGGAGCCCTCGCTACGCGAAGACTCCGAATAGCGCGGCCTCCGGCAGCTCCCCGCCGGAGGCCGCGAGCTTTTTAAGCCGCCCTGCCCCAGCGCATATCCGGCCGAATGAGTTTCTGACGTAGTTCGCTCACGACACTGTCCCAATCGCCGAATTGGCGCTGCCGAAGAAGCTGCGCGCTCGGATACCAGGGGCTGTCGCTGCGTTGGCGCAGCCAGCGGAAGTCGGCGGCAAACGGCAACAACAAAAACAGCGGCTTCCCCATAGCGCCAGCCAGATGCGCCACGGCGGTATCGACCGAAATCACCGCGTCAAGGCAGGCGATCGCAGCCGCGGTGTCGGCGAAGTCGCCAAATCGCACTCCGGCCTGAATGAGGCCGGAGCGGCCAAGTAGCGTCGCCGCGTCTTGGTCGCGAACTTCATGCTGGAGACTCACAAACGTGACATCCGGCAGATCGAGCAGCGGCGCGAGCGTCGCAAGCGGCAGCGAGCGATTGAGATCGTTGTCGTGCGAGCGCTCGCCCGACCAAACCAGCCCGATCAGGCGTCCGCCAGCCGGCAGGCGCCCCCGCCACGCGGCAATTTCGGCATCCGCCGGGCCGATGTAAGGCACCGCCGCCGGAATGGTCGCAACCGTCGTGCCGCAAGCGAGCGGCAGGCTCATGAGCGGGCAATGAAAGTCGTAAGCCGGTAGTGATGATTGACGCGCGACGACAGCGGCAGCGCCTCGCAGGTCCGCAAGCAAGCGCACCAGCTCGCGCTGCACTTCGAGAATGACGGTCGCGCCTCGCGCGGCAAGAAGCAGCGCGTAGCGTGCGAACTGAATAGTGTCGCCAAGCCCCTGCTCGGCATGCAGCAAGATGGTCTTGCCGTCGAGCGATTGCGCCCCAAGCCACAGCGGCGCGGCAAAATCGCGCCGTTGCGAAGCGAGCCAACCGATCTGCCAGCGCGATTCATAAGCGCGCCAGCCGGCGGCGAAATCGCCGAGCGTAAGATGAGCGACCGCCTCGACAAACCGCGCCTGCGCGAAATCGGGCGCGCGTGCCAACGCGGCTTGCGCGCTCTCCAGCGCTTCATACGGGCGATCGAGCTTGCGTAACGCGGCTGCACGATTGGCGAGAAGCTGCGCACTATCCGGCGTGTGGGTGAGCGCCAGGTCGTAAGCTTCTACTGCGTCAGCGACCCGGTTAAGCCGCAACAGCGCATTGCCGCGATTGCCGAGCGCATCGCGATAATCCGGTTCCGCCGCCAACACCCGGTCGAATTCGGCCAACGCCTCGCCCGGACGATTAAGTTTAAGCAGCGCAACGCCGCGCCCATTGCGCAGTTCGGGATCGTCCGGCTGCAACCGCAGTCCCTCGTCGTAGCTGACCAGCGCCCGCTGCCACTGCCCGAGCGCGATGAAAACCAGAGCCAGGCCGGCGAAGCCATCGGCGCGTGAGAGATCGTTCTTGAGCGCCTGCTGCTTCAACGCCAGCGCCGCGTCGAGCCGGCCGCGCCGGTAGTTGATTTGACCAAGACCGTGCAGCGCCTCGATGCTGTCCGGCCGATGGGTGAGCACCGCTGTGTACAGCCGTTCGGCGGCGGCCAGATCGTTGTCGGCGCGCGCGCGGGCGGCACGCCGGAGCAGGCGCGACAGATTCGACGACGAGCTTTGCGACGGCGCGCGCATCGGTGCTCCGCACCCGGATCGTTAACGAGTGGTGAAGGAAGATGGTGAAGAAAGACTTAAAGACTTAAAGACCGACCGCGCGAACGCCGATCAGATCTCCTGCAAGGCGTCGAGGCGCCTCTGCAGGACGGCCACGGCGTGCTCAAGCTTGGTCAACCGCTCCGCCATCGGATTGTCGTCAGCCGGTTCGACTCGGTCTTTGCTATCTTCGGCCTTCCAACTGATGCCAAGCTGACTGCCGCGCCGCCAGATCACCCGGGCACGAAAATTTTCGTCCTTGCTCGTCAAGTAGAGCTCGAACACTTCCGGCAGCGTCACGTTTTCGGAGAACTCAAGACGCGCACCGTCGGCCGTGACATCGCGCACGATACAATCCATGCTCGACAGCCGGTTGTTGAAATAGATTTGGCCTTTGAACAGGGTTTTGTGTCGGGCTAAAGCGCGACGCTCGTGCATCCTGGGCTCCTGCCGCTGAGATTGCATCCTGGGCTCCTGCCGCCGAGATAATGGACAGCCACTAAAAAGCGATGCGGCAGGCGGGAACCTTGATCGGTATTTGAAGAGCGCGGTTTACAGAAGCTGAACGCAACTTGCAGGCAAAACGCGGCTGATCGCCCGTCGCCGCACCCGACGCCGGCCGTGTCACCGTCGTGACGGCAATTGGTGGAATATCCGCCGAAGGCGGCAAGCTATTCTTCGCGATAAACGCGTTCGCGGCGCTCGTGACGCTCCTGCGCCTCAACCGACAATGTGGCGATGGGGCGCGCTTCCAAACGCTTGAGCGAGATCGGTTCGCCGGTTTCCTCGCAATATCCGTAAGTACCGTCCTCGATGCGCTGCACGGCGGCGTCAATCTTGGCAATCAACTTGCGTTGCCGGTCGCGGGCGCGAAGCTCGATGGCGCGGTCGGTCTCCGAAGAAGCGCGGTCGGCCATGTCGGGATGGTTCTGATTGTCGTCCTGGAGATGCTGAAGCGTCTCCTTGGCCTCTTTGAGAATATCCTCGCGCCACGCCAGCAACTTGACGCGGAAATAGGCGCGCTGGCGCTCGCTCATGAACGGCTCACGATCGGTCGGCCGGTAGATCTTGTCGAAGGGCCGTGTAATTTTGCCGTTCTTATTCAAACCTTCGTCGGGTCGACCGTTTTTGCTCTTAACCGACTGCATGGACTGCATGTTCCCCTACTCTGCTCGACTGACGTTACGTCCTCCCCGGAGGCGCGCTGCTATAGCGCGGGTCCATGACGGTGACAATAACGATGATGGGAGCCTGTAAAAGCGTCGATGGCCGGGCCTAAGTGCCCGGCCGATCAGTTGATTCCGGCCTTGGCCAGTTCCACCGCGACGCGCAGGTCGATCTCGCCGAGAAGCCTATCCAGGCCGTCGTCGCCAGACCCCTGCATCAGGTCGGCGGCGGCCGCCTTAAGCCGCAGCAGAGTGGCCCGGTCGATGCCGCCGGACAGCAGGCCGAGCTTGAGTTCATCGAGTGCATCGAGCGCACGCGCACCCTGTTTGACGGCGCGGCGCCGGCGCTCGAGTGGATTCTCAATGCCTTGCAGGGCGATCAGCGCGTCGATTCCCCCGAGCGTCCGCAAGGCAACGGCCGCGGCCTGCGGTTGCGGCGCTTTCGTCTCGGCCAGGCTGAACGTCCCGCCCGCCGTGCGCCGCGCCGCGGCCGGCGTCGATACCGCTGCCGTGCCGTTTGATCCATTGACGCGCATGCATGGAACTTGGCCTTTTATAGTTAATGGGCGGTAAAATTGTGCCGCCTGAAGGCGGCAACAATTGCCGCAAACCGGCAGGGAATGCTCGCGCGCAAGCCCCTCTCGCACCATCGTAATTCAGATATCCATTTCTTTTCAAGATGTTACGGCGGCGGCACGATTTGGCACGCATCTCGCAATGGAGTTGCTGTCCGACCTCTTGGGGAGCAGGAGATGAATAGGACGCTTCGGTCTGCGCTTGTCGCGCTGGCGGTCCTGGCGTGCGCCGTTTCGACGGCGACCGCGACTTCGCGCATTAAAGACCTCGCGACTATTGAGGGTATCCGGCAGAACCAGCTGATCGGCTATGGGCTGGTCGTTGGCCTTAATGGCACCGGCGACACGCTCAACAATTCGCCGTTCACCAAGCAATCGCTGCAAGGCATGCTGGAACGGCTCGGGGTCAATATCCGCGGCCAGCAAATCCGCACCGGCAACGTGGCCGCGGTGATGGTCACCGCCAATCTGCCGCCATTCGCCACGCAAGGTACCCGCATCGACGTCACCGCCTCGGCCTTGGGCGACTCAAAAAGCCTCCTCGGCGGCACGCTCCTGGTGACGCCGCTGCTTGGCGCCGACGGCAATGTCTACGCGGTGGCGCAAGGCTCGCTCGCGATCGGCGGCTTCCAGGCCGAGGGTGAAGCCGCCAAGGTGACGCGCGGCGTGCCGACCGTCGGCCGCCTCCCGAACGGAGCGATCATCGAGCGCGAGATCGAATTTTCGCTGGCGACGCTCGGCCATTTGCGGCTGGCGCTGCGCAACGCTGATTTCACCACCGCCAAGCGCATCGCCGTCGCGGTCAACGACTATATCGGTTCGCCGGTCGCCGAACCGCTCGACCCTTCGACCGTGCAACTGACACTGCCGCAGAAATTCCCGCAAAACATTGTCTCGATGCTGACGGAGATCGAACAGCTTCAGGTCGAACCGGACGAGACGGCCAAGATCGTGATCGACGAACGTTCCGGCGTCATTGTCATCGGCCGCGATGTCCGCGTCTCCACCGTAGCGGTGGCGCAGGGCAATCTCACCGTTACGATTTCCGAAGCGCCACAAGTCAGCCAACCGGCGCCGTTATCGCGCGGCAAGACGGTGGTCGTCCCGCGCACGCATGTCGGCGTCGTCGAAGACGGCAAAAAACTCGCGGTTGTGCGCGAGGGCGTGTCGCTCCAGCAGATCGTGGATGGGTTGAACGCGCTGGGTATCGGCCCGCGCGATCTCATCTCGATCTTGCAGGCCATCAAGGCAGCCGGCGCCATTCAGGCCGACATCGAGGTGATGTGATGACCACCGCCACAATCCCCGCCGCAGCCGCTGCTCTCGGCCAAACGCTCGGCTCGCTCAGTGACACGCAAAGCGCGCAGGCGCAGGCTGCACTCAAGATCAAAGGCAACGCGAAAGCCACCTCGCAACAATTCGAGGCGATGTTCCTCAATACCATGTTCCAGCAGATGTACACCGGCATGGACGGCGACGGGCCGTTCGGCGGCAGCGGCGCCCTGAAAATCTGGCGCTCGATGCTCACCGACCAATACGCCACGTCTTTCGCCAAAAACGGCGGCATCGGCATCGCGTCGCATGTGTACGACGCGCTGCTCAAGCAACAGGGAATAAAACCGTCATGACCGAAATCGCCACCAGCGCCGAAGCGGAGGCGGCTATCGCCCAAGTGGCTGGGCTGATCGACCAGCTTAGCGGCATCATTGCCGAAGAGACGGCGCTCGTGCATGCCGGCAAAGTGCGCAAGGCGACCGCGCTTGGATCGGCCAAGAACGACCTCGCCGGCCAGCTTTTCGCCCGCGCCGAGCGCCTGCGGGTCAATGCGAAATTCTTGTTGCGCGTGGCTCCGGCCGCCGTTGCCGCGCTCAATCGCGGGCAGGAAGCGCTTCGCGCCGTGTTGCAAAAGAACATGATCGTGCTTGCTACCTCGCACGCGGTGTCGGAGGGGATTGTTCGCCGGCTTTCGGGCGACCTCGCGCGCAAGGCCGCGCCGCAAGTCTATGGCGCGACCGGACGCACAACGGCTCCGAATCCAAAACACGGCAAGCCATTGGCGATCAGCAGGGTGCTTTAGCTCAGTGCTGGTCCGGTCGGCGCGCGACATCCGCCAATTCCGATCGAAGCTGATCGATGGCATGGCTCCAATCGCCTAGCACCGCTTGGCGGAATATTCGCATCGTCGGATACCAGGGGCTGTCGCTGCGATCGCGCAGCCATCGCCAATCCGGGGAAAACGGAACCAGCAGCGCGACAGCCTTCCCCATCGCGCCGGCAAGGTGAGCAACCGAAGTATCGACCGCGATGACGAGATCGAGCATCGCCACGACCGCCGCCGTGTCCGCAAAGTCGGTAAATTGCTGTCCAAGCTGAGTAACGCCGAACTCGCGTAAAATCGCCGCGTCAGCTTCGCCAACTTCCTTCTGCAAGCTGATGAAATCGAGGCCGGGCAGCGAAAGGGCGCGACTTAAATGTTCGAGCCGCATCGAACGATTGCGGTCGTTCATGTGCTCCGGATTGCCGGCCCAGCAGATTCCGATGCGCCGCGTTGCGTTCTGCGGCAGTCGCGGCCGCCAGGTTTCAATGCGGTCCGGCAGCGGCAACAGATAGGGAATCTTGGCCGGCACCGTTTCAAGCTCGGTGCCAAAAGCCAGCGGCAGACTTAACAGCGCACAGTGCAGATCGAAATCCGGCAACACGTCGCCATCGCCATACACGCCGGCAACGCCGGGCACGGTGCACGCCAGCAATTTGAGTGAATTTTGCACCGCAAGCAGTACCCTGGCGCCGCGCGCCGCCAGCAGCGGTGCGTAACGGACGAACTGAATAGTGTCGCCGAAACCCTGCTCGGCATGCAGCAGCACGGTCTTTCCCTCCACGTCCTGGCTGCCGTCCCAAAACGGCTGCGAGTAATCGCCGCGCTGCGCGGCCAGATCCTTTCTTTTCCAGCGGTATTCGTATTGTTTCCAGCCGCGACGGAAGTCGCCGATGCAAAGGCGCGTAAGCGCGGCGTTGAAATTGGCGTCGGTGCTGTCCGGTTCCACCGCTACTGCCTGTTCGTAACTGGCAAGCGCTTCCTCCATGCGCGCCGACTTCAGAAGCGCGTTGCCACGATTGACGAGGGCCGCCAGACCGTTCGGCTCCGATTGCAGGACATTTTCGTAACAGTTGAGCGCTTCATCGATCTGGTTTAGCTCCGCAAGCACCAGACCGCGATTATTGAGCACGTCGTTCCGGGCCGGCTTAATCACCAGCGCGCGATCGTAGCTCGTCAAAGCCTCGGCGAAGCGCTGCTCCTTGCGGAACGCGTTGCCGCGGCCGACGATGGCGCCGATATTGTCAGGATCGCGCTCGAGCGCCAGGTCGAGGGCCGCGAGCGCGTCTTCGATACGATCGAGTTCAATAAGAGCAGCACCGCGATTGATGTGAACGTCGACGCGATCAGGCGCGACCTTCAATGCCTCGTCGTAACTTGCCAGGGCTTCGGCATGACGGCCGAGCTTGCCGAGGGCGACACCGCGAGTGTTGAGGGCATCGGTGTCGGCGGGATTTTTCGCTATCAGCGTCTCGCACGAGGCGAGCACGCCCTCGAAGCGTCCCAGCAGCAGTTCCGCATTGGCGTGGTTGTGCAGCGCGCCGTGATGGTCAGGGTCGATTGCAAGCAGGCGATCGTAATGTTCGATCGCTTCTGCCGGACGCTGGAGGGAAAGCAGCGCCAACCCAAGATTGTTGCGGGCATCGACCCGCAGCGGCTCCAGTTCAAGAGCTGCGGCAAAGCTTGCGCTTGCCATTGCGGGATCGGCCAGTCCAAGGAAAGCAATGCCCCGATTGTAATGCGCATCAGCATAATTCGGGTTTTGGGCGAGCGCGCGCTCGCTGCTTTCCAGGGCCTTCTGAAAACGGCCAAGGGCAGCCAGCGCGACGCTACGATTGTTCAGTATCTCCGGATCGCACGGCGCAATCGCCAGTGCGGCATCGTAGGCGGCCAATGCCGGTTCCGATTGTTGGAGGGCGCCAAGCGCAATGCCGCGACGGTTAAGCGCTTTCGCGTGCCGCGGCTCCAGCGCCAGTACCTGGTCGTAGTCGCCGAGCGCGTCTGCGTGACGGCCAAGGGCACACAGCGTATTGCCGCGATTGTAAACAGCTTCGACATGACCGGATGCGAGCGAAATCGCGCGGTCATAGCTCGTCAACGCCTCGGCATGACGACCGAGGCCCTGCAAGGCGTTGCCGCGATTGTAATGCGCCGTGGCATCGGCTCCGCGGATCGAGAGAACTTGGTCGAAACTCGCCAATGCCTCCTGATGTCTTTTGAGCGCGTCGAGAATGACTCCGTGATTGATCAGCGCATCCGGCGAGCCCGGTTGCGCCTTCAGCGCGGCAGCGACCAAACGCAATCCTTCGGCCGAGCTGCCTTGCTGGTGTTTGAGCACGCCGCTCAGGTGCAAAGCGTCGAAGTTGGCCGGATCTACCGTGAGGACCGACGCGTAGATCCGTTCGGCTTCGGTCAGGCGGCCGTTCTGATGCAGCGCGAGCGCCTGCTGTATGGAGCGCGCCGTCTGCGGAGCCGACGCGGTCGCGTGCTTGCTCATGCGTGATCCCACACGGAGCTGTCCAAACTGCCCGTGCCACCGTCACCGAAGGTCGAAGAAGATAGTTAACCGAGCGTAAACGCGCCCAGCTTGCACACCCGCTATTAACCCACCTCTGGCATCAAGAAGGTGGACGTCCGCGCAAGGTTTCAGATCGTGAGTATCCAAGGTCTTTCCTTCTTCCAGCAGAACCAAAACTACTGGCAGCAACAGCAGGCCTGGAGCCAAGCGCAGTCGGCGGATAATGCGCTGATCAATGTGATGGGCCAGGCCGAAGTCAATCAGGCCAAGGGGCTCGCCAGCATCGCCAACGGAACGGCGCTGGCCCGGGTCAAATCCCAGCTTGCCGCGGGCATTCAGAGCCTTCTGCAAGGCTCGAACAGCAGCTCGACCTCTTCATCGACAGCGCCGACATCGCCCCAGCCGGCCACCGCCGTCGGTACGGTGCCGCTGACGAGAGGCACGTCGTTGTCCACACTCGGATTTCTCCCCGGCGGCACATTCAGCGTCGATGCCGCGACCAACGTTACCCAATACACCTCGACCGGCGACGACACGGTGGCCGACCTGATCAACGCAATCAATTCCGGTCCGGCCTTCGTCACCGCCTCGATCAACGGCAGCGGCAAGCTCGTCATCACGTCGCGCGACACCAAAGACATCATTACCATTCAGGGCAGCGGTACCGATGCGGTTGCGCTCGGCTTCGGTCCGAACAACGACAGCTTCACGGCGACGCAACCCAAGCCGGCGGCGACGACCTCAAGCACAACGACTTCGACGGTTAAGTCCAGTTCGTCCGGTAACAAATCGAGCGGTTCCGGCGCCGCGGTTGCCTCGATTAGACAGGAAACGGCGGGCAGCGCCGCTTCGATCCTGTCGGCAAGCGGCGTCAGCGGAAACCTGATCGATATGCTGGCCTGATCGAGCGCTAAGCGCTCATCCCGGCGAACTGCGTGGAAAGATCGCCGGAAAACACCATCGGGCCGACGTGGCTGAGCTTGCTGCCGAGGTCGGCCCAGATTTCGCCCCCGATGTCGCTCCAGCGCTTGCAGAACGCGAAATCCTCGCTCAAATAGGTGCCGTCCTCGGCGATCATGCATTCGAACAGAGCGAACCTTCTGTTGCTTGCCGTCGCGGCGTCGCTTGAATGGTCGCGTTTGAATTGCAGTTCCGGATATCGCGCGCACATTCGCTCAAGCGCGGCGCGGCGGATCATCAAGAAACCGGTGCCGGCGTAGCGGACTTTGACGAAACCGCCCGCCTGCATGACGGCGTTCGGATCGTCGACCTCGAACACATATTTCAGCGAGGCTGCCGCCGGGTCGGGACGGTCAGCATGGATGGCCGACTTCACCTTGTCCCAATCGATCCGTTTTATCGGATAGACCGCCGCACACATCTCGGCGCCGCACTGTATCAGCCGCAACGCCTGCTCCGGCTCAAAGCCGATATCGGCGTCCAGAAACAGGAGATGGGTGGCGTCCGGATCTTCGAGAAATTGGGCGATCAGACTGGCGCGCGCCCGCGTGATCAACGCATCGCCGTCCTTGAACAGGATTTTGAGATTGACCCCGCGATAGCCGCGCAGAGCGCTTTGCAGCTTGAGCAGCGACGCCGCATAGAGGATCGAAATCTGTCCGCCAAAGCTCGGCGTCGCGATCACGAGGTTGACCCGATTGGGCGAAACGGTCGCAGCCATGGCGCGGTTCATCCGACTTTGCATTTATGGTTAATCAATAGTGAACGGAAATGGTTAAGAGCCGATTAAATACGCCGGCAAAACCGTCTTAGTGGGCGCAATCGCAGCAAGTCGCCGGTGCCAGCAACAGCAATAGTGGCGGGCTTTTGCTTGAGCGGCGCACAACTCCGAAGCGTAAGCGCGCCGGCCATACGTAGATTTACGCGTCTTTAAACGAAATGAGGCAAACCTTCGGCAGCCGATCGAACCGATCGGAAGACGCACTCGCGGGTACGGCTCGTACTGCAAGTGCATGCCAGTACGGCCTGTAACCAGAAGGGTAAGTACCATGTCTGATATCACCTTGACCTCGGGCATTCGGCAGAACCTGCTGTCGCTGCAGCAGACCGCCGCCGATTTGACCACCACCCAGCAAGCGCTCTCTACCGGCAAGGCGGTCAACTCCGCCGCCGATAATCCGAGCGCTTATTTCACCTCACAGAACCTGACCAACACCGCCAATTCGTTGAGCGCTCTGCTCGACTCGGTCGGCCAGGGTCAGCAAACCATCGACGCGGCGACCAATGGCCTGCAGGGCATCACCAGCCTGCTGCAACAGGCGCTGTCGACGGTGCAACAGGCGCAGCAAGCCGCGCAAACGGCGGGCGCCACCACCGGAACAGTCGCCGTCACCACGGCGACGGTTACCACCGCTGGCACGCTCAGCATCCTGGTCGGGGCGTCCACTTACGCCATTGCCGTCGCGGCCACCGAAACGGCAAGCGCGATCGAAGCCGCGATCAACGCCACCACCGGCCTCGGCAGCACGGGCGCACTAACCGCGACCGACAACGGCTCCGGCAAGATCGTGCTGACAGCCAATTCAGGCGCGACGAGCTTCTCGGTTTCGGACAATGCGACCTCAGAAGTGCTGGGCTTGACCACGGCCGGCAGCGCCACCGCCGTCTATGGCACGAGTTCCGCGCGCACCACCCTGCAAACCAACTACAATGGGCTGTTGTCGCAGATCAGCCAGCTCTCTGCCGACTCCGGATATAACGGCGTGAACTTGTTGGGCGGCAACAACCTGACGATCGACTTCAACCCGACCGGCACCAGCTCCCTGACAATCCAGGGCGTGAGCTACAATGCCACCGGCCTCGGTCTTTCGAGCGTCAGCGGCTCGAGCGCCGCCTCGTTCCAGGACAATTCGTCCACCGGACTCGGCGCGCTTGTGACCGACCTCAACAACGCGATCACCTCGGTGCAGACCCAGACTGAGACTTTCGGCACCAACTCGGGCGTCATCGGCACCCGCCAGAAGTTCGAGACCGCGATGATCAACACCTTGCAGACCGGCGCCAGCAACTTGGTGGTTGCCGACCAGAACCAGGAAAGCGCCAACCTGCTCACCGAGCAGACCCAGCAGCAGCTGGAAATCTCGGCCCTATCGATCGCCAATCAGGCCAACCAGTCGGTGCTTAAGCTGTTCGGCTAACCCCTTCCCGGACAGGCCTTTGGCAAAGGCGGCGGGGCGGAAACGCCCCGCCGCTTTCTTTTTAGCATTTAGCCGAATAGGGGGAGCGAAGGTCACAACCGGGCTATCAATAATCGAATCTTAACGGCCAAAACGTAGAAAAAGGGCACGCGGATGCAGCCGGAGTTCGGAAATGAAGTCTGCCAGTGATGCGTACGCCAAGATCGCCATGGAAACTGCTCTCCCGCGCGAATTGGAAGCAACCCTGCTTCTGACGGCCGCGGCCAAGCTGCAGGCAATTTATGACTCCTGGAAGGGAAGAAAGCCCCCAGGATTCGAGGAAGCGTTGCTCTATAATCGGCGACTATGGACGATCTTGATAGATGCCGTCACACACGACGACAATAGATTGCCCGCCAAGGTTCGTGAAAATCTCACCAGGCTCGGCGTTTGGATCATGGCTGAGACGTACTCGCTGATGACCAACCCGAAACCGGACCACTTGAAGTCAATCATCAAGATCAATCGCGGGATTGCCACCGGCCTGCGCAGCAAAGCCTAGCCGAACATAATCCAATTGCCGATCCGGCACTGCGATTCAGCCCGCACAGACGGGCGCAGTCACGCGGCGCGCGACAAGTCCAATCTCAGGCGCCTCCGCAGATGCGGCACGCGCCTGACGTCAAAATTTGCCGCAAGCGCTCGCATGTAAAAGAGTTCCTCTTTTGTCGCTATTTGAAAATCAGCGAATTCACGTTGCCCATCGCGGAGATCGAGGTCAGACAGCGCGTGCTCAAATAGATCGCGCAAATTCGATTCTTCCATCCCGGCGCCCGCGCCTTCATGAAACAACAATTTTTTTCGGTCCCGGATAAAGCCCGGCAGCTTTGATGGATACAAATCATAAAGAGTGCGCAACGGGGCCTTGCCGACCAGCGTCCCACCTGTCGTTTTCACCAGCTCTGATTCGTCGAGAGCGATGGCGTGATTGACGACTGTCTGATCCAGGAACGGCTCGCGTATCTCCAATTGAAACCGCATGGAACAACGGTCAATCCGCTGAAGATTTGTACGATGCATCATTGCCAGACATTGCTGCTGGGCGTAACGGCCAAGAGTTTTTGTTTGAAGGAAGGCGTGTTCGAGCGGCTCGTAGCCGGCAAACAACTCGTCGGCGCCCTCGCCACACAGCGCGACGCGGTAGCCATCCCGATGGATCTGCTCTGACAACAAATAGGTGTAAACGCCCGGCCTGATGACAGCGGGCTCGAACGTTTCCGCAACGTCAACGACGGTTTCCAGGAGATTGAGCATTCGGCCAGCCCGGGCGTCCACCACCACCTCGCGCAAGTCGAGGCCAGTCTCGTCGGCATAACGACTGGCATAGATGTGATCTCGGGCGTTATTCCCGACCGCGATATAGCTTGCTATCTCAGGCTTGAAGCGCCGCGCATAGTGCAGGATCAGCGTGCTGTCGATTCCTCCGCTGAAAAGTGCTGCGACCGGGAGGTCTGTCGGCACGCGAATCCTTACTGCCTCCGCCACGATGTGATCCAGCTCCTCTGGCGAAGCCGCTCGCGATGATCCTGGATCGGGCAGTTTGTAAAACGGTCCGCAAAAATTGCGGGTCAACATATAACCCGGTGGCAGAAACAGTACATTTTGATTGTCGATAGCCCCCAGAAGTGGGCGAATCTCGGAACAAAACAGAAAACCCTTCGGGGCCTTCGCCTCGATCAAATAGAGCGGTTTCACGCCGAACGGGTCTCGCGCCGCCAGGTATTCGCCGGTCGCAGTATCAATCGCCACAAAGGCGTACATTCCGGCCAGGCGTTTGATGCCATTGACGCCCCATGCCCGAAGTACATTCGCCACAACTTCAGTATCGCACTCCGTGCGGAAGCCGATACCGAGAGCCTCAAGTTCCTGGCGTAACTCATTGTGATTGTAGATTTCGCCATTCAGGCAGACGAGAAAGCGCTCGTCGAAAGAGGCTTGTGGTTGCGTACCGCCAGCGGCATCTACAATACGGAGGCGACGGGTGCACATCGCAACGCGGCTGCCGTGTGACACCAGAGGATCGGTAACGTCCCCGCGATGCAGCATGCCCGCTATCAAACGACGGACCGATTCCTCCGCGCCATCCCAATCGATGGCGACCGCAATTCCACACATGACCGCCCCGAAGCCGCGACTCAAACTTCGAGGTGAACGTAATTCGTTAGGGCTAACAAGTGGTTATTGCACCACGCCCTGATGACCGAATCAACCAAAAATTAACCAAGCGCGGCCAATGTTTGTCCTTTCCATGAGACAGTATTGAACTTGCGATGACTGCCGCGGAAAACCTGATTTCGGGCGACGAGTTAAAGGCGGCTGCGTTCCGATTCTCGGGAGAAATGCGAATCAGGATCGAGCGTGAGCAAGGCGGCCTGCCTAGCGTCTTCGACAGCTGGTTTATCCGCGTCGTCAAAAAGCTTGCCGACTTTGATCCGGGATGTTCGTGGGAAGACAGCGTCCGCGAAAACGCCCAACACGCAGCCGATGGCGGAAGTCTGCGTTGGGACCTGACGCGTCTGCGGCTTTTCCTTGATCGTTGGCAGCAGGGACGTTTCGTCGATTACGGGCGGCGCGAAAGGTCACAGGCTCACTATCACCCGCGGTTCGGCACCGAATTCGGCATCGATGTGCTGCTGACCTGCCAGGGCGCCCCTTCCTTGATGCGTTGGCGCGGCCTACCGCTGATGAAAAATGTCTTCGACTTTGCCATGTATCCGGCCTTGATCGCAGAGTTGCGTCCGCGCACGATCTTCGAAATCGGATCTGGTTCTGGCGCGAGCGCGATCTGGTTCGCCGACACCATGGACCTTTACGGCATTGAGGGGCACATTTATTCGGTCGACTTGAAAAAAGTCGACATCAAACATCCACGTATCAGTTTTCTAGGCGGGGATTGCAGAAATCCGGCGAGCTTGTTCGACCCCGCGGCGCTGCGTGCGCCGCGCCCGTTCCTGGTCGTCGAGGATGCGCACCAAAACGTGGGCGCGGTCCTTGAGCATATGCACTCGTTTTTGTCCGCTCGCGATTATCTCGTCGTCGAAGACAGCGACGTGAAACGGGATGCAATCCGATCTTTTCTTTCGTCATGCCCCGGTGGCTACGTTGTGGACACGAAATTCACGGACAATTTCGGCCGCAATGCAACCTGCGCTCCAGATTCCATTTTTATGAGGACGTAGCGATTTTCGCCTAACCGGTGACCGGCGCCAGATAATTGACGAGGCTCAGCTGGGAGAGCCGCGCCGTGACCGACATCGACGCCGACAGACTGTTTTGCAAAGTCAGAAGCGCTTCGCCGATCTGGGTCTGATTGACACCTTCCATGCCCTGCAGGAAATCCTGCACGGTGTTTTGCGTTTGAGTGTTCAGTGTCGTCGCATTGGTTATCGCCGTCTGAGCGCTGGCCAGATTGGCTTCCAGATCGCTGATCGTTTGCGTGCCGGGTTGGCCGCTCAGATTCTGCCGCACGCTTTGGCTAAGCGCCTGGTAGCTCGCTTGCGCATTTGGATCGCTCGGCGAGTAGCTGCTGACGGCCAGCACCGCCACGTTAGCAAGCAGCGAGGCAATAGCGGGCTCGGTTGCGCGCATGCCATAGGCGACCGTTTGCGACGGACTGACCTGCGCCACGGCGGTTTGCGCGGCCGGAGTCGAACCGTTCTCGCCGGTGTACCAGGACACGGTATTGGCAGGGGTTCCGTCCGTCAGCGACGTCGCCGTTGCCGGCGTGCCCGAGACGACCTGGGGCGGATCCGAGAAGAAATCGTTGGCAGCAGCGATGGCGGAGGCCGCCGGCAGCGCCGTCTGCGCCAGATTGGTGACCGCGGTATTCAATGCCGTTTGCAAGTTCGCGGCGGTGTCGGCGGCCGTTGTACCGATCGTGAACTGGTTGGCGCCCGGCGGCGACGCCGACGTCGCCTGTAAGGTGATGGTCTGGCTCGAACCGTCGGGTAGGGTGAAGTCGAACGAAACGTTGCCGCCGGTCGGGTTCGAGGTCAGATCCACCGATACCGACGGCGGCGAGCCGCTTGGACCGCTGACAGTGGCGCCCGCGATCGTCGAATTGACGCCGGCGAGTTGAAAACCAAAGGGCGAGCTCGCGTTCTGTTGGGCCAACGTGACGGTCGACCCCGAAAGCGTCGGCGCATCCAATCGGCCGAGCCCGTTGGTGCCCTGGTCGGCTTGCAGGCGAGTCGCCATGACTTGCGTCAACCCGGCTTGCGAACCGTTGCCATACAAAATGGTATTGATCGGCGCCACAGAGGGATCGTTCGACGCGCTGCCCGAGAAAAGGTAGTTGCCGCCAACCTGAGTGTTGAGAAGCGAAAGTATTTGATCCAGGTAACTCGCGGCCGCGGTTTGGGTCGCGGTTTGACCGTTGCTGTCGAGCGCAAACGTGCCCTGCTGATTGATCGCCTGCTGGACAGCAGTGCCGGCGCTGTTCAACTGATTGAGCACCGTCTGGGCGATTTGCAACGTCGTGCCGACGCTATTGGCGGTGCTGCTGTAGCCGTTGATGGCGGCAAGCTGCGCGCTCAATTGCAGCGCCAGCCCAGACTGCGATCCAAGGCCGGAATAGGTGGTGGCGGCCTCACCCGTGCTCAGCTGCTGGCTCAGCGTGTTGAGCTGGGTCATCATGTTGTTCTGCGCCAGCAAGTTGCTGGCGGTGATCGAACCTGGACCGGTAATACTCATTATGACACCACTTGCAGCAGCGTCGCCATCAGGTGCTGGATCGTGCTCATCACCCGCGCATTGGCGCCATACGCGTTTTGCAGGGCGATCAGGTTCGACATTTCGGTGTCGATATTGACGCCGCTTTCGTCGCTGAACCGCTGTTGCAGGGCGGCGACGACCGTGTCCTGTCCCTGTTGCAGATTGGTGGCGGCGTTTGCCGCTTGGCCTTGCTGGCTTATGACTTGGCTCAGATAATCGGTGAGCGTGCCACTGTAAGGCTCTGCCGTAGTGCCGACGCCGGTGGTCGGCGAGTAGGTCAGCGACGCGTTGGTCAGCTGGCTGAGGATGAAATTCGGCCGCGTTGGGTCGCCGCTTGACGTTCCTGGCCCGTAGAGGACCAGACTGGATGGCGCGGCAACCACGGCCGAATTGACCGCAATCGTGCCGGCCAGCCCGGTGGTCTGCGAGCCGCCGGATGTAATCGCGCCGGTAATCGGCTGGGTTCCGTCGGTAAACAGCGGGAGCGCCGCGCCACCGCTATTTACCGAAGTAGCGGTCGACACTTCGGACATGGCATTGACCGCGTCACCGGCGCCCGCGTTGAGGACTTGCAGCACGGTGCCGGACGGATTGGAGAATTGCAGATCCGAACCGAATGCCGCATTGAGCTGCGTGACGACTGAACTCATCCCGCCGGAGAAATCGATTCCGATCAGCTGATTGTTGGAACCGGGCGGCGACGTTTGCAGCGGCAGCGAACCGCCGGCGCCGAGCGACTCAATCGTCACGGTGTGCTGGACGCTGCCGGGGTCGGTATAGGTCACGGTAACCGAGTTGCCGGGCAGCAAGGAACTCACATCGAGGTTGTAGCCGGACTGGGTACCGGCCGTTACCGCGGTTCCGGCCGTCGTCTGATTGGACAATGCCTGCGACATCTGATTGGCGAATTCGTCGAGCTGGTTCTGTGCCTGCGGCAAAATCGAGTCGCGCATTTGCACATAAGCACCGATCTGGCCGGACTGGATCGCATTGGTGGCGATCAAGTCGGTGCTGGTGCCGGACGGCGAGACGAGCGTGATCGTGCCGGCGCTGTCCTGACTTGAATTGGCGCTCCACAGCGAAGTCGCCGAGAGGGTGCCGACATTGCCGAATTGAAGTTGCGAGGCTTGGTTGCCGCCAACCAGTTGCTGGCCGGTGCTGGTAAAGACGGAAACCTGGTTGTTCGCTCCCTGGACGACGTTGACGTTCATCATCTGCGTGAGCTGCGTGATGTCTTGGTCGCGCTGGTCCTCAAGCGTGGCCGCAGAACTATCGAGTGTCGGCATGCCTTGCAGCTGCTGATTGATCTGGGCGATCTGCTGCAACGCCGTATTTACCGTGGTCACGCCGGTCGAGATGCCCTGCTCCGCTTGCGTGCGCAATTGCTGGATGGTTGTCGTCATCGAATTAAGATTCTGCGCCACTTGCTGGGCCGCGCCGATGACTTGGGTCTGCGCCGAGTATGACGAGGGGTTGCTGGCCAGCGCCTGCAAGGTGGTCGTGAAATTGTCGTAGATCGCGTTGAACGAGGTGGACGAGCCCGGCGTCCCATAGATTTGTTGAAGCTGTTGGTAAACTTGCGCGCTGGTGTCGGCGTAGGAACCGCCCGACGTTTCGGTCTGCAACTGGCTTTGCAGCAGCAAGTTGAGATTGCGGTTGATGCCTTCGACGCCGACGCTTACGCCGGCCTGTCCCGGAATTGCGAGCTCGACCTGGTTGACGGATCGATCGACGTAACCGGGCGTGTTGGCGTTCGCCACGTTTCCGGCGATCACCGAAAGGCCCTGCTGCGTGGTGTTCACGCCAGCCAGGGCGGCCGATAGCGCCTGGGAAAGGCCCATTGCTCTAGCCGTCCGCGCAGTTTACGAGATGCCGCTCTTCTGCGACCAATCTCACTGAATCACTTGCAACAGGCTCTGGACCATCTGGTCGGCAGTCGTCATCACCTTGGCGTTGGCCGAATAGGCCTGCTGCGCCACGATCAACTTGCTGAACTGGGTGGCAATGTCGACGTTCGAGGCTTCGAGCGAGCTGCCGACAACGGTGCCGGGCGCGCCGTAGATCGGCGGGCCTGAATCGACGGTTTGGGCGTACGCCTCGCCGTTGAGCGCCTGCAGCGAATCCGTGCCGTTGAATGTCGCCAACGTGATCTGAGCAAGCGGGATGGTCTGGCCGTTGGAAAAGGTCCCGGCAATCTGGTTCTCGCCGTCGACCGCCACAGATTGCAATTGACCCGCCGCAAAGCCGTTTTGCTGTAATTGGCTGACCTGCGCGGTGCCGTTTGAATTGGCGAACTGGGTAAGTCCGTTGGTGCCGAAATTGACTTGCACGTTGCCGAGGTTGTCGCCGTTCACGGTGAGATTACTGAGCGTCATGTTCGAGATGGCTGGCAACAATTGGCCGTTGGAATTGAAAGCGAACGTGGTACCCGAGTTTGTCCAGGCGGTCTGCGTGCCGGTCGCCGTCGAATTGCTCTGATAGAAAAGTTGCCACGAGCCGGTGGCCGTCTGGCCCCAACGGAACTGGATGTTGACCGGATTACCCTCGGTGTCATACGAGGTTATCGAGCCGCCATCGATGGATTGGCCGGTGAATGTAGCCGCATCGTTGGCCTCGACGGTGCCGCCGGTGACCGGATTAACGGCGTAATCCGCCGGAACCAGCAAGCCCGAGCTCGGCGAGGTTGGCAAATTTGCCTGGTATTGAATCGCGGTCGTTTCCGCGGCGGGTACGACATCGTTCTTGAATTGGAGCACCTGCGGCGAACTGCCGATTGGGTTGCCGGTGGCGGCATCGATTGGAATTCCCATCAGGTAATAGCCGGCGCCGTTCACCAGATATCCGCCGGAGTTGAGTTGGAAATCGCCGGCGCGCGTATAATCGGAGACGCCGCTGAACACCGGCGCGTTATCCGCCGTACCGGTCGGCTGCGCCACGACGAACCAGCCCTGGCCGTTGATCGCCATGTCGGTCGGAACCGACGTGCTTTGGATCGTCCCCTGGACAGTATTGGTGGCGGCCGAGCCCGCGGTTACGCCGTTCGCGGTTTGCTGGTTCAAGGCTGCGGCGGCGACCAGATCCTCGAAATACGTGTTGGTCCCCTTGTAGCCGCTGGTCTGCGAGTTAGCGATGTTGCCGGAAATGTTTTGCAGCGCGAATGACTGAGATTGCAGACCAGCAACTGCGGTGGTCAGCGCATCGAAAATACCCATGACTTTATCTCCAACTCGGTGCTCAACCGACAAACGGTGGCGCCCAACTGGCTGCCTGCCACCGCGTACCAGGGCCATTGGAGCAAGCCCCATGCCATTCATTTATGCCTTAACTATCAAATACTTACGCTTTCCGGGCAGCACGTTCTCCGGCACGGATGTGCCGACCAGGCGGCAAAAATTGCCGCCCGGCCGGGTGCAATTTCCGCCGGCCGACGCGCATACCTCGCGACCGCCAAGCCGCCTTGTGAGCAACGAGTTCGACATGCTTAAACGTGGCAACGGCAGCGAAGGGATTTGCGAATGCGTTTTGAAGGCACCCGTGCCTACGTCGCCACCGACGACCTCAAAGTGGCGGTCAACGCCGCGATTGCGCTCGAACGGCCGTTGCTGGTCAAAGGCGAGCCGGGTACCGGCAAGACCGTGCTCGCGATCGAGATCGCCAAAGCGATCGGCGCGCCGTTGCTTGAATGGCACGTCAAATCGACCACCAAGGCGATGCAAGGCCTTTATGAATATGACGCGGTCACCCGGCTTCGCGACAGCCAGTTGGGCGACACGCGCGTCAAAGATATCCGCAACTACATCAAGCGCGGCAAATTGTGGGAAGCTTTCGTCGCCGACGAACGGCCGGTTTTGCTGATCGACGAAATCGACAAAGCCGACATCGAATTCCCGAACGATCTCCTGCAGGAACTCGACCGCATGGAGTTCTTCGTCTACGAAACCGGCGAAACCATTCAGGCCCGGCGGCGGCCGATCATGGTGATTACCTCCAACAATGAAAAAGAACTGCCGGACGCGTTTCTGCGCCGCTGCTTCTTCCACTACATCCGTTTTCCCGATGCCGACACCATGCGCGCGATCATCGAGGTCCACTTCCCCGGCATCAAACATCGGCTCGTCGCAGAGGCGTTGCGGTTGTTTTACGAGATCCGCGACGTGCCCGGCATGAAGAAAAAGCCTTCGACCTCCGAACTCCTCGACTGGCTCAAATTGCTCATGGTCGAGGATATTTCGGTCGATACGTTACGCGAGCGCGATCCGAAGAAGCTGATACCGCCGCTGCACGGCGCGCTGATCAAAAACGAACAGGATGTCCATCTGTTCGAGCGGCTGGCGTTTATGACCAGACGCGAAGGCCGCTGAGCGGCAAGCAGCTCACCACAACGGGTGCATGCTGAACGTATAAGTACCGCCGACGCCAAAGGTGAATTGGTTCGGCGAACCACGCATCGTCACCAACGGCGAATCAGCCGCCGCGCTGGCGAGACGCTCGTATTCGACGATGCCGTGAACCTGCCAATGCTCGTTGAAGAAATACTCAAGCTGCCCGCCGGCACCGTAGGAATACACGCCGCCGCCGGCATTATAGGCCGGCAATCCAGCGGTAACGGCTTGCGCGGTGGTGATGCTGAAGTAAGGCGACGTGGCGGCGGCCGATTGCAAGGCAAGGCGCGGTCCGCCTGACACCCGGAATTGCCCGACCGGCACGACAGCATCCACATACAGGTCGCCGCTCTGGCCGGTTTCGCCGCCGACACCTTGGCGGGCCTCAGCACGAATGCGCAGCCACGGCAGCGGCCAGTATTGCGCATAGACGCCCAGTTGCACCGCCCAATCGACGTTGCTCAGGCCGTGCAGCGAGCCCCAAGGGTTGACGTAGCGCGGCCAAGACAGCGTCCCGACCGGCCCGGCCTGAAACGTACCGAGGTCGAGCAGAGGAAAACCAAAGCCGTCGCGAGCGGCGAAAAAGAACGGCGGATCGCCCGGCTTGCCAATATTAAAGAGCGGGAAACCGCCCATGCCGTACACCGTGCTCGGCGCACCCGGCCAAGCCGGAAGCGCCCGAACTTCCCCGCCAATCGTGACCAACCAGTCGGATACGGCGGCCGGCGCCTTCACGGCCATCGGTGTTGGAGCGGCACTCTGATCGAGATCGGCGGCGGCAGCGGGCGTAACAAACGCCAGCGCGGCAACCAAGAGCTGCTCTTTACAGAAACCCATACAACGCCCCCCTCCGCACGAAAGCGGAGTCCAAGCTGCGATTATAATGCAAACTCAGGTTAGAGGCGACAGGCCGCCACCCGCCTGCCCCCGTGAATCTCTCCGACAGATTAACAATGTGCTGTATGGGCAACACCTTAGGCTTTTGCCTTGTTGCGACTTTTGCGGCGCCGGCGTGTCTTGCCCGGATCGGGCGCGGGCGGTATCTCGCCATCGGCCACATTGGTCTCGATCAAGCCTGCGTGTTCAGACGTTTCGGTTTGCATCGAGACGGCCGCGTCGTCGGATGACGGAAGCTCCGATTTCGCCGCCGCCACCGCGTGCACCTCATCCTCCACCATTGATGGTCGGCTTGACTCGGCGGGCGCCGGTTCGGCCTCGGACAATTTCTGCCCTCGCGTGCGGGAGGCTAAATCGGCAGCGCGGGCCCGCCGCTCCGCCAGGGCGGCGCGTAAACGGCTTACCCAATAATTCACTTGCGAGATCGAGCGTCCGAGAACTCCGCCGGCCCACACCAGTTCGAACGGCGTGAACTGGCGCCATGTTTGATCGCCGTGAACGATCGCGCGCGCAATCAGATTTCCGGCCATCGCGGTGGTGTTGAGACCGTGACCGCCAAAACCACTCGCCAGCCAAACACCGGGCGCAAGTTCGCCGATCTGCGGCATACGGTGGATCGAGTGACCCAGCGTACCGGACCATGTGTAATCGACGGCAATGTCGGCGAGCTGCGGATAGGTTCTGCGGATGTCGGCGGTCAGCTTGCGTACATAGCGGCGCGGATCGCCTGCCCAAGCTGTGACCCGGCCGGACCACATCAATCGATCGCCGCCGACGATGCGGTAGTGATTGTCGGCGCCGTCGCCGTCGCTGACCGAGCCACGATACCCGATGGTTTCAGCGAGCGCCGAGCCGAGCGGCGCGGTGGTTATAACGTAGGTGGTGACCGGGACCAGTACAGCGCCGATCAGCGGCATCAACTTGCCGATTTGAAGATTTCCACACAGCACGACGTGGTTGGCGCGCAAGCGCGCATGCGGCGTGACGATACGCTTGCGAACGCCCGTCGGATCGATCGACAAAGCCGGCGTGTTTTCGAAGATACGGGCGCCATCGCGCTCGGCGGCGGCGGCAAGGCCGAGCGCATAGTTGAGCGGGTGGACACTGAGCGCGCGCGGAAAATGAATGGCGTGGAAGTATCGTTCGCTACGTAAAGTCGCGCGCACTTGCTCGACCGGCCAGCCCTCGATCTCGGCGCCGAACTCGCCAAGCAAGCCGACCTGCTTCAAGAGCTCATCGCCGTTGTTGGTTTTCGAGACATGAAGCCAGCCGTCTTGCGGATCGATGCCGGGCATGGCGTCGGCGGCAATCGTAGCGCGGACGTAATCGAGCCCGCTTTGCGACAGCCCCCATAAGTCCCTGGCGCGCGCCAGGCCGACGCGGCCGATGATGGTTTCAGGCGTGGCGGCGAACCCCGGAAGCACAAAACCGATGTTGCGGCCCGAAGCATTGGCCGCCAGTCGTGAGGCCTCGACGAGAACGACCGACCAGCCGCCGCGAGCGATTTCGCGCGCCGTGGTCAGCCCGGCGAGCCCGCCGCCGATGACGCAAACATCGACGTCGAGGTCGACGTTGAGCGTCGGCCGTTCCGGCGCTTCCACCCTGGTCGCCGCATACCAGGTGTCGCAGTAGGCTGTTGGGGAAACGTTTTCGTCCATGACTAGAATTTCGCACAGCGGACCGATCGGGGCCGCGCATCTGAAATGTCGGCTTGGTGATGAGGTTCCTGTGCAGGTTTGCGGCCCACACTATATGAAGTTCAAATCCCGCACACTAGACTTCGGGCAGACTTCGGCAGAGTTCAGCAAACCGGCCGACGCCAACACCGGACGATTGCCCGATGCGCCGCTTACTGTTGTTGCGCCACGCCAAAACCGAGCGGCTCGAGCCCGAGATGCGCGACCGCGATCGCAAGCTCACGGCACGCGGCCGCTCCGACGCGCCACTGATCGGCGCTTACATGGCGCGCCACCGGCTCATTCCGGATCTCGCGCTGGTGTCGCCGGCGGCGCGAGCGGACGAGACTTGGCGGTTGGTGGCGACGGCCTTCAGGAAAGTGCCGCGCGCGGTGCCCGACGCGCGCATTTATAATGCCAGCGCCGATGCGCTGGCCGAAATAATCGGCGAGACGCAGGATGCACCGACCCTCCTCATCGTCGGCCATAATCCGGGCCTGCGCGATCTCGCCATGCAACTGATCGGCTCCGGCGAGGTCGAGGCGCGCGAACGCATCAATGAAAAACTGCCGACCTGCGGCTTGGTCGTCATCGAGTTTGCGTTCGACGATTGGTCGCGGCTCGCTGGCAGCTTCGGGCGGCTCGACCGTTTCGTCAGTCCCCAACTGATCGCCCAGGCATCCGACTGACTATTCGAGAATTTCGATCAACCCCATGCCGACGACGGCATAAAATGAAACGGCGCGGCCCGCGAACAGCACGGCCGGGAGCGGCTCGGATACGCAAATCGGGTTGAGCTTGGCTGCGGCAATGGCGGCGAGGCTCGCCGGGCGATCGGTCGTCTCGAAACAAACATGATAGACGATGCCGCTTGCCCGCCGCGCGACATATTTGTCGATCGGCCCCGGCCCGTTGCCCGGCCAGATGATTTCCACCGCCGGCATGTGCGGATGCCGGCAGAGCATCAGGTTGACATTCTGCTCGGGGTCGAAAATGCGCTCGCCGAGCGCGTAGCCCAGGCCGGAGAGAAACGTCACCGCCTCATCGGCGCGCGGCACGGCCAGGCCGAGATGATGAAATTGGAGGCCGAAATCGGCCATTATCGCTCCCGCACTCGTGGGGTAGCAAATATCAAATCCGCTCCACTCGCGTCACTCGTAGAATTCCGGCGATTTCTTCTGCGCGTCGCTTTGCGGCTTGTCGTGATTGATCCAAAGCTGCGCATGCTCTTTCGCCAGAATGTCGGCGATACGCTGCATCGAAGCGAGCGTCTGCTCCTTGCTGGAATTAGCGCCGGGCACCCGGCGATTGTCCCAATTGGCCTTGAAGTGGACGGCATCGCCTGACAGCACGACCGCACCGGTTTTCGGCAACCGCACCAGCAGCGATTGATGCCCCGGCGTATGGCCCGGCGTCGAAATGATCACGACCGAACCGTCGCCGAATACATCGTGGTCGCCGTCGAGCTTGGTGACCGGATGTTCGGGCTTAAAGCGCGGCGTGCCGTCAGCATTCGGCCAGTCATACTCGGCCTTCTGCACGTAAAGCATGACGTGCGGAAATCCCTCGACGTTACCGATGTGGTCGGGGTGGGTGTGCGAAATGCCGATGGCCTTGATATCAGCGGGCTTCACTCCAAGCTGATCGAGCTGGCCGGAGAGCGTCTTGGCGCGTTTGAGCCCAAGCCCGCTTTTGGCGTCTTTGATTCCATCGGGCTTGGCGGCAAGCGCGTCCGACAATCCGGTGTCCCACAAAAACCAGCCCTGCGTGTTGTGGATCAGATAACAATTATCCGACAACTCGATCGGCACGCCGACATTGACGCCCGGCGACCAGCGCGATTGATCGGCAGCGGAAATGCTGCCGCAGTCGAGCACATAGAGCTTGTCGACCCCGGCGGCTGACGCAGGCAGCGCGCCGAGCGTAGCCGCGACGGCGGCTACCGCAAGAAATCCGATTTTCATGATGTCCTCCGATGTTGGCGTGTTTACGCAGCCAGCGCCGCCAGAATGCGTGCCCAACTGCGCGTACCTTTGTGGAAACATTTCAGGTCGAACTTTTCGTTCGGCGAATGGACGCGGTCGTCGTCGAGCGCGAAGCCGACCATCAGCGTATCCATGCCCAGCACGGTCTTGAAATCGGCGACGATCGGAATCGAGCCGCCGGCGCCGATGGTCACGGCCTTCTTGCCCCATTCCTCGGCCAGCGCCCCGCGCGCTTTGGCCAGTGCCGGATTGTCGAACGCTACATCGAAGGCCGCAGCGCCACTGAAATTGCCGAACTCGACCGAGCAGTCGCTCGGCACGCGCGCGCGCACGAAATCGCGGAAGGCGGCGCGGATTGTCTCCGGATCCTGTGCGCCGACGAGGCGGAACGAGATTTTGGCCATCGCTTTACCGGCAATGACGGTCTTGGCGCCCTCCCCGGTGTAGCCACCGAGAATGCCGTTGACCTCCGCGGTCGGCCGGGTGGAAATCTGCTCGATCAGCATGCGATCCTTTTCGCCGGCCGGAATTTTCAGCCCGATCGGGCCGAGGAATTTCTCCGGCGTGAGATGCAGGCCCGCGAGATCGGCCTTGATGTCGGCGGGCAGCTCATGCACGCCCTCGTAAAAGCCGGGTATCGCCACCGAACCGTCCGCTCTGTGCATGGCCGAGATAATGTCGGCCAGCACATGGATCGGATTGCGCGCGGCACCGCCGAACAGGCCGGAATGCAAGTCGCGGTCGGCACAGGTGAGCCGGACCTCCTCGTAAACGAGCCCGCGCAAAGACGTGGTGATGGAAGGTGTCTGCGCGTCCCACATGCCGGTATCGCAGACGAGAGCCAGGTCGCGCTTGAACTCGGCGGAATTGTCTCGAACAAAGCTGAACAGGTTTTTCGAACCGCATTCCTCCTCGCCCTCGATCATCATCGTAATGTCCAACGGCAGTTTGCCGGTGACCGCCTTGAAGGCGCGGCAAGCTTCGATGAAGGTCATGGCCTGACCTTTGTCGTCGCAGGCGCCGCGCGCGACAATGATCTTGCGGCCGCCATCGAGCGTCTCGATCCGAGGCTCGAATGGCGGCGTCTTCCACAATTCGAGCGGATCGACCGGCTGCACATCGTAATGGCCGTAAAATAGAACGCGCGGCCCATGGCCGTTGGTGGCGTTCGCGCTTTTGCCGACGACCACCGGATGACCATTGGTCGGCCGCACGCTGGTTTCAAAGCCAAGGCCCCGCAGATCGGCCGCGACGTGTTCGGCCGCGGTCCGGCATTGCGGCGCATAGGCCGGATCGGTCGACACCGACTGGATGCGAAGCAGCGCGAACAGCCGCTCGACGCTCGCGTCAAGGTCACGGTCGATGCGCTCAAGCACTGCCGGCAGGCTTTCGGATGCTGTCATGGCTTTCACCTTCTTATTGCGACGCGCGGCGCCCGCCTACAACCGCGTTGGCGAGCGTGTCCGCCGTGTTGCTGCCGGTCGATTTAGTGAGTTTGGCGGTGTCGCGTCGCACACTCTTGAATTTTAGTACGCGCGCCGGGTTATTTCCACTGTGACAAGCCGACATGCCAATCGCTTCGGTCGCATCTTGTCACGCCGTACGCGAATGTTCATTATGGTAACAACGGCGTATGTTTGGGGCTTGGCGAGGGGACTATGGATGAGTTGATCGGGCGTCTCGTCGCCGACGAGGGCATTGATCGGAACGCTGCCGAGACCGCCATCGGCATCATCCTCGACTTCCTCGCCAAAGAAGGCCCCGCCGACAAGATGAAACTCGTCCTGGCGAAGCTGCCTGGCGCCGAAGCGCTGATGCAAAAAGCCGCAAGCGATGGCGGCGGCGGCATGGGTGGCGTGATGGGGGCCGGGATGCGCATGATGGGCGCCGGCCTGAGCATGGGCCAGGTCCAGGGCGTGACTCGTCAATTCATTGCATACGCACGCGGGAAGGTCGGCGAAGATATGCTCGGCGAAATCGTCGGCGCTATTCCCGGCCTTGCGCAATTCGTTTGACGTCGGGAATGGCTGCCGCGCCGGGCTGCGCGGTCGAGGGGGGGTTAAGGATGGGGTATCCCATCTCCGACATTCAAGGCATCGGTGCCGACACCGCCGTACTGTTGAGGTCGGAAGGTATCCGCACCACGATCGGGCTGTTGCGCTGGGCCAAAACGCCCAAGCAACGGCTCAAGATCGCCGAAAAGGTTGGTACCAACGACAAGCTGGTGCTGGGGTGGGTGACCGCCGCCGACCGCATGCGCGTCAAGGGCGTCGGCTGGGAATACGCCGAGCTTTTGCGCGCGGTAGGCGTCAAGACGGTTCAGGAACTCAAATATCGCAACCCGCAAAAGCTCGTGGATCAGATGACCGAAGCTAACGCCAAGCGCAGACTGGTGCGCTTGCTGCCCACGGTCAGCATGGTGCAGCGCTGGATCGAGAACGCCAAAAAGCTTGCGCCGGTCATTCGTTATTGATCGTGCGCTCGGCGGCTCCGCCCGCGGCCGCGACCCCAAAGCGACTGCATCCGGATTGCTTCGCTTGCCCGCCAATGACACTCTGCGGCGACGACAACGGCGTGCTCAATGGCGATCCGCTTGACCCCGCTCAGTTTATCGGCGGCCTCACGCTCCGGTGACGCGCTCGCGCGGCTGCTCGGCAAAGCGCGACCGCTGGTTATGGGCGTGCTCAACGTCACACCGGATTCATTTTCCGACGGCGGCCGCTTTCTCGATCCGGCAGCCGCAATCGCACAGGCCCGCCGACTGGCGGCCGAAGGCGCCGATATTATCGACGTCGGCGCTGAATCGACCCGGCCCTATGGCGGCGCGGTTCGGATATCGGCGGAAGAGGAGCGCGCGCGTCTGGAGGCGGTTCTCCCCGAGGTCATCGCGCTCGGCGTGCCGGTCTCGATCGACACGCTGAAAGCCTCGATTGCCGCTTGGGCGCTCGATCTAGGGGCCACCATTGTCAACGACGTCTGGGGATTGCAGGGCGATCCGGACATGGCGCGCACCGTCGCCGACTATGATGCGCCGGTCATCATCATGCACAATCGCGAGAGCGCCGATCCGGCGATCGATATTGTCGCCGACGTGACCGATTTCTTTCGGCGCTCGCTCGACATCGCCGCTCGCGCCGGCATCGAACGCGAGCGCATCGTGCTCGATCCCGGCATCGGGTTCGGCAAGACGCCGGAGCAAAGCGTGATCTGCATCGCCCGCCTCGACGCCTGGCGGCAGTTCGGCTTGCCATTGCTGGTCGGCGCTTCACGTAAGCGTTTCATTCATTCGCTGACGCCGTCCGATCCGATGGAGCGCCTGGGTGGCTCGCTGGCCGCACACCTGGTGGCGGTCGAAAGCGGCGTCGCGATTTTGCGCGTGCATGACGTGGCGCCGACCGTGCAGGCGCTGGCGGTCACCGCCGCAATCAGGCGGGCCCAATGAGCGGCGCGATCTTCGTCAACGGCCTGGTGCTGCACGCCTATCACGGCGTGATGCCGCACGAGGCCAAGGTCGGCCAGCCGTTCGGGATCGATCTCGAAATAAACATCGATCTCGACGAAGCGTCACGCACCGATAAGGTCAAATCCACGGTGTCCTATGAGATGCTGGTGAAGACCGTGAACGAAGCCTTCTGCGGCAGGCGCTATCGCCTGATCGAAGCCGCCGCGGGTGCCATTGCCGCGGCGGTGCTCGACGGTTATCCGCGCGTGCGGAGCGTTCGCGTCACCGTACACAAGCCGCATGCCCCGATCGCGGCGACTTTCAACGATGTCGGCGTGATCATCACCCGCAGCCGCGAGGGCCACGGTGGCTGAAGCTTTCATCGCACTGGGCGGAAACGTGGGCGACGTGCGCGCTGTTTTCGATCGCGCGGTCGCGACATTGTGTGACGGCAAGCTGGTAAAGTTAAGGGCGCGTTCCGCCGATTATCGGACGCCGCCTTGGGGCGTCATCGAGCAGCCGCCTTTCATCAACGCTGTGATCGCAGTCGATACGACGCTCGACCCGCACGACTTGCTCGAACGCGCCCACGAGTGCGAAAGCGCGCTCGGCCGCCACCGTGAGCGGGAGCGCCGCTGGGGGCCGCGCGCGATCGATATCGATCTGCTGGCCTACGACGATCTCGTTTTGATCGATGGCGACCTCATTTTGCCGCATCCGCACCTGCTGGAGCGCGCTTTCGTTCTGGTTCCGATGGCGGAGATCGCGCCCGACTGGCTTATTGACGGCGTTACGGTGCTTGACGCGCTCGCGCGGGTCGAAGCAACCGGCATCGAAAAGCTCCCGCCGCGGTAACCGGCCGCCATTGCCGCCGCCTTTCGATTGCTGGAAAAGCTCGGTTGGCCGGCATCCCCGGCCGTGGCATTTTGCGACGATGACCGATCCGGACAACCTTCCGCTCGCCGCCGATTTCCCACCCGCGACCCGCGCGCAATGGCGCAAGCTCGTCGATGCGGTGCTCAAGGGCGCGCCGTTCGAACGCCTCGTCAGCAAAACCTATGACGGGTTGGCGATCGAGCCGCTTGCCGCCCGCCGGCCGGACGCGCGACCGATTGCCGGGCGCCCGGGTTCGGCGACCTGGGACGTGCTGGCGCGGATCGACCATCCCGATCCGGCCCGTGCCAACGAGATCGCGCTGCGCGAACTCAACAATGGCGCCGGCGGCCTCACGCTGGTCTTTGCCGACTCGCTGGGTAGCCATGGCTTCGGTGTGCCGGCAAACGAACAAGCGCTGGCGCGTACGCTTGAAGGCGTGCGGTTCGACGCGGGCATTGTCGTCGATATCGATCTGCCACCCTTTGCGCGTGAACTCCCACAAATCGTCGCCAAGATCGCCGGCCAAAGCGCCAAACCGGCGACGGCCCGGCTTCGTTACGGCTACGATCCGCTCACCGCCATCGCCATCAGCGGCAAGCTGCCGCTGGCCTGGAATAAAACCGCGCCGCTGATGGCGGGCCTTATCCGCACGCTTGCCGATGCCGGCTTCAAAGGTCCGTTCGCGGTCGGCGACGGACGCGCGGTGCATGATGCCGGCGGATCGGAGGCCCAGGAACTCGCATTCGCCCTTGCTGCCGCCGTCGCCTACCTGCGCGCGCTGGAAGCTGGCGGCATGACGCTCGATACGGCGCGCGACGCGATCTATTTTCGGCTGACTGCCGACGCCGAGCAGTTTCCAACCATCGCCAAGTTCCGCGCGTTGCGGAAGCTATGGGCGCACGTCGAGCGCTCCTGCGGACTTTCGCCGAAACCCGTGCTCGTCGCGGCCGAGACGGCGTGGCGCATGATGACGCGGCGCGATCCGCAGGTGAACATTCTGCGCACAGCGATCGCTGTGTTCGCCGCCGCGCTCGGTGGCGCCGATACGATTACGGTGTTGCCGTTCACCGCCGCGTCCGGCCTGCCGGACCGGTTTGCACGCCGCGTCGCACGCAACACCCAGCTTCTCCTCGCCGAAGAGGCTCACGTCGGCAAAGTTGCCGATCCGGCCGCCGGCTCCGGCGCGATGGAGAGCTTGACCGATGAGCTTTGCGAAGCGGCCTGGGCGCTGTTCCGCGAAATCGAGGCAGCGGGCGGACCCGCCGCCGCGCTCGAAACCGGATTGATTCAGAAGAAGATCGCCGGTGTCCGCGCCAAACGCGAGGCCGCAATTGCAAGCCGGCAAGATGCGCTCACCGGCGTGAGCATTTTCCCCAACTTGCAGGAAGCCGAAGCGAGGATCGATGCAGCGTTTCCGCCGGCGAAACCCGCCCCGCTTACTTCCCCCGTCGCGCCACTCGTTTCGGTCCGGCTGGCGGCACCGTTCGAGGCGTTGCGCGATGCCTCCGACCTGGTGTTGGCGAAATCCGGCGCGCGTCCGAAAATTTTCCTCGCGACGCTCGGAAGCCAGGCGGAGTTCACGCCGCGGGCGACGTTTGCCCGTAATTTCTTTGAAGCCGGCGGCATCGAGGCGGTGAGCGGCGACGTTACTGCACCCTCCCCCCTTGGCAGGGAGGGTCGGCGCGAAGCGCCGGGGTGGGGGGAGAACAGTGCCTCCCACCCCCGACCCCTCCCCACCGCAAGCGGGGGGAGGGGCGAAAATGATTCAGCCGCAGCTGCCGTATCCGCTTTCAAAAACTCCGGCGCGGCCCTCGCCTGTCTTTGCTCCTCCGACAAAGCCTATGACAAGGAGGCGGTGACGACAGCGCAAGCGCTGAAGGCCGCCGGCGTCAAACACCTCTACCTCGCCGGCCGGCCGGGCGAGCGCGAGGCCGCTTTGCGGGCCGGCGGCGTTCAATCATTCGTTTACGAGGGCTGCGACGCGCTAGCGACACTGAAGGGCGCCTACGATATTCTCGGTATCGACATCGCGTGAAAGCTAAATGAGCCGGATCCCGAATTTCGCGCAAATCGAATTCGCCGATGCGCCCGCGGCGGCAGCCGCGGACACTGCCGCGCCGTGGGCGACGCCCGAAGGCATCGCCGTCAAAGGCGCTTATGACGCCGGCGACCTCAACGGTCTCGACGCGCTCGACACCTATCCGGGTATCGCGCCGTATCTGCGCGGCCCCTACCCGACCATGTACGTCACCCAGCCGTGGACGATTCGGCAATATGCCGGCTTCTCCACCGCCGAGGATTCCAACGCCTTCTACCGGCGCAACCTTGCCGCCGGCCAAAAGGGCCTGTCGATCGCCTTCGATCTTGCCACCCATCGCGGCTATGACAGCGACCATCCCCGCGTCTCCGGCGACGTCGGCATGGCGGGCGTGGCGATCGACTCGATCTACGACATGCGCACCTTGTTTGCCGGCATTCCGCTCGACCGGATGTCGGTATCGATGACCATGAACGGTGCGGTGCTTCCGGTGCTGGCGCTCTACATCGTCGCCGCCGAGGAGCAAGGCGTGCCGCCGGATCAGCTTGCCGGCACCATCCAGAACGACATCCTCAAAGAATTCATGGTGCGCAACACCTACATCTATCCGCCCAAGCCTTCGCTGCGCATCATCTCCGACATTTTCGCCTACACCTCGGCACACATGCCGAAATTCAACTCGATTTCGATTTCCGGGTATCACATGCAGGAAGCCGGGGCGACGGCGGACCTCGAACTCGCTTACACGCTCGCCGACGGCGTCGAATACGTACGCGCCGGGCTCGCCGCCTCGCTCAACGTCGACCGCTTCGCGCCGCGACTGTCGTTCTTCTTCGGCATCGGCATGAATTTCTTCATGGAAGTGGCCAAGCTGCGCGCCGCGCGCGTGCTGTGGGCCAAGCTGATGAAGGAATTCAACCCGCAGGACCCGCGTTCGCTGTCGCTGCGTACCCATTGCCAGACGTCCGGCTGGTCGCTCGCCGCCCAGGACATTTTCAACAACGTCACCCGCACCGCCGTCGAAGCCATGGCGGCAACGCAAGGCGGCACGCAATCGCTGCACACCAACGCACTCGACGAGGCGCTGGCGCTGCCGACCGATTTTTCCGCCCGTATCGCCCGCAACACGCAGATCGTGCTGCAGCGCGAAAGCGGCACCACCGGCACGATCGATCCGTGGGGCGGCTCGTTCTATGTCGAGCGCCTCACCCATGATCTGGCGAGCCGCGCCTGGGCGCATATCCGCGAAGTCGAGGAGCTTGGCGGCATGACGCGCGCGATCGAGGCGTCGGTGCCGAAGTTGCGGATCGAAGAAGCCGCCGCGCGTACCCAAGCGCGCATCGATTCCGGGATGCAGACCGTGGTCGGCGTCAACAAATACCGGCCTGCCGACGAGGCTCCGATCGAGATCCTCAAGGTCGACAACCGCGCCGTGCGGCAATTGCAGATCGACAAGCTGACGCGGCTCAAGCGCGAACGCGATCCGGCGGCCGTCGCCGATGCGCTCGCCGCGCTGGCCCGCAACGCTGCCGGCGGCAACGGCAATCTGCTCGCGCTTGCCATCGATGCGGCGCGCGCCAAGGCCACGGTCGGCGAGATATCATTGGCGCTCGAGCAGGTGTTCGGGCGTCACCAGGCGGAGATCAAGACAATCTCCGGCGTTTACAGACGGGAGGCCGGCATGTCGGACGCCGTCGAGCGGGTGCTCAAGCGCGTCAGCGAGTTCGAGGACAATGAAGGCCGCCGGCCGCGCATCCTGGTCGCCAAGATCGGCCAGGACGGTCACGACCGCGGCCAGAAGGTGATTGCGTCGGCGTTCGCCGATCTCGGTTTCGACGTCGATATCGGCCCGTTGTTTGCAACGCCAATCGAAGCCGCGCGCCAGGCGGTCGAGAATGACGTACACATCCTCGGAATCTCTTCGCTCGCCGGCGCGCATCTGACGCTGGTGCCGGAACTCAAAGCCGAGCTGGAAAATAACGGCCGTGGCGACATTATGATTGTGGTCGGCGGCGTCGTTCCACCGCAAGACTACGAGGCGCTCAAGGCGGCCGGAGCCGAAGCGATCTTCCCGCCCGGCACGGTGATCGCCGAAGCCGCGGGGAAGCTGCTCGACACGCTCGACAAGCGGCTCGGCCACGCCAAAGCCGCCGCGGAATAACGAGAGTATCGCTGCTCCTATCAGGCCAACGCCCTTCCCCGGAAAAATCCTCGAAACCGCCCTCGCACATCGGCTCTGGGATATCTTCCGGTCGAAAATACGGGACCGTATCTTCATCCAATTCAGCCAGTTAACTCGTGATATCATTGGTCATGACCCGCGACGAGATCATCGCCAAGCTTAAAGAAACCGCGCCGGCACTGCGGGCCGAGGGCGTGACGCGGCTTGCCATCTTCGGTTCACGGGCACGCGGCGATGCTCGCGAGGACAGCGATCTCGACGTGCTGATCGAGGTCGACCCCAAGGCAAGCCTCCGTGGCCTCGCCTTGTTCGGCACCATCGGCGACGTGCGTCGGACCATCGAAGCCGCAACCGGCATTCCCACCCAGGCGGAAATGCGCCAGTGGATTGAGCCGCGGTTTGCGGAGCGCATTGCCGACGATCTCATTGAAGTCTTCTGATCATGCCTCCGACATTGGCCGATCGTTTGGTGCTATCCTCGCCGCTATTGAAACAATTCAGAAGGCGCTGGCGAACAAACGACCCCAGGACATAACCGGAGATCTGATGCTTCGCTTGGCGGTCGAACGCTCGCTTGAAATCATCTGCGAGGCATCGCGTCGGGTCCCGGACAGACAGAAGGAGCAACACCCCGATATCAATTGGCGAGGCATGGTGGATTTCGACAATGAGTTACGTCATGCCTATCATCGCGTCGACCCGACCACATTGTGGGAAATCGCTCATCGCGATCTGCCGCCACTGAAGGCGTTCGTCGAGCGCGTCATCCGCGAAACAAAATAAATATTGCTAAAGCCGGTTCGCGAAAGATTGCGATCTAGTGGTCTGATTCTAACATTCGCTTCCGTATTCGGCAGCTTCTCATGCCAATGTTAGAATCAAAAGGACCACTAGCAAATATGAGTCCTAGTGGAGCTTTGGATTTGACATTCGCTTCACGAGTCTGCCGCCAGGTGGGTAGCGAATGTTAAATCCGCTCCACTAGATCACTGCCTAAAATTCTAATTTC
>DATKRE010000194.1:0-2088 GCA_035532335.1 Xanthobacteraceae bacterium
GCCGCCGACGGCGATGGTGGCGGCGTTGGCCGGGTCAACCGCGATCGCGCTCACGCGCCCCGTCATCGCCACCGCCGAACCAAGAATCGCCCCGCCGAAGTTCGCGGCCTCGGTCATCGGCAGCGGCCCGATATTGTTCCAGGTCAGCGAAGCGATGTCCGGAAGGATCGACGCTGCGCTGCCGGCGTGGAGCGTACGTCCGGCCTGCGCGATGGCGTCGACGCGCGCATGCCGTGGCACGCCGAACTGCAACCCCAGCCGCTCGGCGTACCATCGCTGGCGCGCTTGGATCTGCTGAGCGTTTAGCGGCCGCGCGCTGCCGGAAGAAAGCCCCACGGCGTTCGGCTCGTTCGACCCCGCCGTCGCACCGAGCAGTAAGGCAGTGGCGAGTGCAAGCCCGACGGCGAGCGATGCAAGACGCAAGAATTTGGTCCAACGGCTCATCAAGGTACCCTCCAAGCAGCTTGGAACCATATGACCTCCTGTTGGCGCTGGTAGCTACGAGTGGACGGACCAGTACGACCCACCCAACATCACGTCAAGGCGCACATGCGGAGCGCGGTTTCCGCTGCTACGCCATCTCGCGCTCATTGAGTGATCACTGAGAATAACCTCGCCGACGACCGCGTGACGGCGGTAGATCGATGCCGTCCAGTGGGAGACCATTACCATCGCTGCCGACGGTGAAGCACTGGCGCGTTCGACATTGCGAGCTGCGGTTCGGCGGAACTCGCGCGGGATCCCGCCTGGCAATCGCACGCGTGCTGCGCCCGGGCGGCGGCGTGATCGAAATTGAGTCGTCGCCAAAAACTCTACGCAACTTATCTGGTCGAGTGCCGCGTAAGAGGAGCATACGTCGGAATGAAGCCGCCCCGCGCCTGCTGGCGATATGCAGTAGCTTCCGGTCTCGTGCTTTAGGCCCGATAGTTTGTTGATACTACTCACACCTGCTTGGCCGAGCGGGAGGTTCGTTGCGGCGCGGCGCTGGGATGCTCGACGGGGGCAAGATTGCGGAGCGAAGTCTCGGGTGTTCGAAGCAATGATGCCGGGGCGCCATGCGGGCGATCTATCTCCTTTAGGTTCGTGTCGCGGACCTCCAGAAAGCGCATGCGGGTGGTGGTCACTCCGACGAATGCGATCGAGTGTAATCTGCGCTTCTCGGATGTCCTGCACTCGAAACGGACGGTGAGATGTGCTGAACCGTCATGCACGTTGATCGACAACACTGTGCCGGGCCACCATTTCCCCTTGCCCAGACGCACAACCCAGACCCAGATGGGAGTATCCGGCAGCAGCTCCATTACTCGTGATGGCTCCATTTCGTTTTCTATGCGACCTCCCGCGAGAGTTATCTGTGAGAGAAACTATTTTCGGTCACAACTCGAATGCCGCCGCCAACGTCTCGTGCTGCACCTCGATTTCGCGCGGCAGGTCGCAGTTGAGGCGGCTGAAGAATTCATCCTGAGAGCGAAGCTCGGCGCTCCATTCGTCACGTTTGATCGCCAATGCCGCGCGCAAGCGGTCGCGTGTCATCCCGAGTCCCTCAAGATTCAAGTCGGATTCGCCCGGCACCAATCCCACCGGAGTATCCTGCGCGCCGCCACGCGCGGCGACGCGGTCCATTATCCATTGGAGGACGCGAAGATTTTCCCCATAGCCCGGCCATAGAAAAGATCCGTCGGCGTCTTTCCTGAACCAGTTAACCATGAAAACTTTCGGCGGATGCTTGAGATGTGGACCCATTGCGAGCCAGTGCGCGAAGTAATCGGCGATGTGGTAGCCGCAAAACGGCAGCATCGCCATCGGATCCCTGCGCACCACTCCCACCGTTCCAGTTGCCGCCGCCGTGGTTTCCGAGCCCATCGTCGCAGCCAGATAGACGCCGTGATTCCAGTCGAAGGCTTCCAGCACCAGCGGGATAGTGGTTGGGCGCCGGCCGCCAAAGACGATCGCAGAGATCGGGACGCCTTGCGGATCGTCGGCGTGCCGCGACAGCGCCGGATTGTTCGACATCGGCGCCGTGAAGCGGCTATTCGGATGCGCCGCGGGCTGTCCGGAACTCGGCATCCACGGCCGCCCCTGCCAGTC
>DATKRE010000195.1:0-2336 GCA_035532335.1 Xanthobacteraceae bacterium
GCTCGACCGGCGCGGCAACGTCGCCGCCTCAACCGACGATTACCGCACTTCGATCGACAAGGTCTTCGCCGCCGGCGACATGCGCCGCGGACAGTCGCTGGTGGTATGGGCGATCCGCGAAGGCCGCCAAGCCGCGCACGCCGTCGATAAATATTTGATGGGTTCGTCGCTGTTGCCCCGATAGGACTGCGTGCGCGTGCGGCGTTTCGAGGCGAAGGTGGGCGAAGAATGCCGGTCTACAAGTGCCCGAATTCGGTTATCATCCCGCGCCAAACGGGAGGCCCTACCATGGCTACAATCAGAACATTGATCGTTTCCGCCGCCGTCGCGTTGGCGTGCGTCAGTCTCGCCTATGCGCAGGATCTTGGGTCGAAAAACCGCAAGGAATTAAAGCGCGCCGACCTGACCGGCACCAATATGGAGGTAGTTCTTTCGGTCACTGAATATCAGCCGGGAGAATCCATCGCCCGCCACATCCATCACGGCGAGGAGGCGTTTTATGTGCTTGAGGGAGCGACCGTCGAATTGCCCAATGGCAAAAAGCTAGAGCTTGCAACCGGAGCAGGCAACATTAACAAACGCGACGTGCCGCACGCTGGCTTCAAAGTCGTGGGCGACAAGCCGCTGAAACTTCTGACCGTGCACATCGTCGATAAGGGCTCCGCGCTTTACGACGCTCCGCCAAAATAAAGCCGTCACGCGAGCGAGAGCCGGTGAAACGCCGGCCCCGCCGTCGACAATACGCGTTAAAATCTGCCGCGCTCGTTGCTTGGCCCGGAACCAACCGGTAGCGGCGGACGCGGCGGCGTTCCATTGTTGAGTTGAACACGCGGCTTGATCGGCGGGGTTTTCTCACTCTTTTTCACCTCGCTCTTTTTCACCTCGCTCTTGCCGGACGCGCCCTTGGACGGCGCGGTCGGTCCCGGCGATGCGTTTGGCGGCGGGGTTGTGTCGGGCGCGCTGTTTGCATTCGCGTCGGCCCGTGGCCAGGAAAAATCGTCGGCGCGGCCGGCCGGCGCCGGAATCGGTTCGCCGTTGCTCAATACACGCGTTGCAATCGGATCGGACTCGCGCTGTGCGGGGTGGCTGGTGGCGCCAAGAAGATCGCCGCTCTCCGCATTGCCCAGCGTGCTGAGCGGAACCACGGGTCCAATCACCGGCCGGGCCACGCCTTTCGGCTGCTCCTCCGGCCCGGGCAACGCCACTGGGACGACGTGGTTGGTCAGCACCCGGCGCAAATCATGCTCAACGTAGCGGGCGAGCTTCTCGGCGCCGTATTTGGTGAAATTCACACCGTCGCCGGTGCGCAGGCGCCTGATCTGCCCCTCGAAATCCGGCCCCTGGATGGTGAACAGGCCGCGCTCGTCAACGAAACCGTCCCACACATCGACATAGGTGATACCGGCCTTTTCCGCACGCGCGCGGTAGAGATCATCGAGATAGCTCATGTCGCTCGTCGATTTGGTACCGCGCACCGCGGGAAGGCCGACCCACAGCACCGGCGCACCCTTGGCTTTGAGCGCAGCAATCATCGCGTCGATGCGCTTTGCGTAAAGCTCGGCCCACTTGTCGCCGTGAAATTCGTAATAGCCGTTGGGCGAGGGGCGCTGCGTTTCCGGCGCGGCGATTGCCGCCGACGCCTGCTCGGTGTCGGGCTGCGCGGCCTCGGACGATGCTTGCGCGGCCGGAGCAGCGGCTTGGCCTTGCGATGCTGCGGCTTTGGCCTTTTTATCTTTTTCCTTGTCTTTGTCTTTTTCCGGCACGTGGTCGCGCAGCGGCAGGCGATCGTTGATGCCAAGCATCACCACGATGGCGCTCGGCTTTTCCGCCGCCAGGATGTCGGCGATCGCTTGCGGCCATTCCGGCGCGTCGGCACGCGCTTCATAGCGCACGAGCCCGGCATTGAACTTGACTTTGCGCACCACGCCGACATCGGGCGTATCGGCAAAAACCTCCTCCAGCCCGTAAGCGAGCCACTCGGCGAGTTGATCGCCGACGACGACGATGGTTTCGGAGGGCGGCGTCTCCACCTTATGCGGCGGCGGCGGCCGGGTCGGCTCGTAAACCTGCGGCCGCGGATAAAACGGATTGTATGACGGCGCAGACGGCGCGCTGCGCCACGGCGTCCCAAAGAAATCGCGGAATTGCGCGGCGGCCGGCGCCGCAAAGGTAACGCAGCCCACGAGACATGCGAGCGCGATAGAAAGGCTTTGCCGGTGCCTTGCCGTCATCCCTAAGCGTCCGCTTCAGTCGTCGCTCAGCCGTCGCTCACCTGGGCCATATAGCGCCGCCCGATCAGCCAGCAAGCCACGATACTAACCAAAAAATGTCAATCT
>DATKRE010000196.1:0-4890 GCA_035532335.1 Xanthobacteraceae bacterium
CGGAAGGCATGACGGCGGCCGATCCGCCGGCGATCAAGCCCAACTGGGTGGTGAAGAGCGCGATCGCGGTCGGCGATATCGCCGGCGGCGGCGCGACCAACGCGTCCGGGCAATTGGAGGTCGGCAGCGACGCCTTTCGCCAAGCGCTGCAGCAGAGCCTGCAGGCGGCCGGTTACCTCGCCGCCGGACCGAAGCCGCGCTATCGGCTGAGCGCCACCTTGCAGGAGCTCGATGAGCCGAAATTCGCGCTGACCGACGACACCACGGTCAGCGCGACCGTGCTTTACCGGCTAATCGGGCGGGGCGCCAACGCGCAGTATTCGATCACGACGAGCGGCACCGCCACCTTCGACGAATCCGCGATCTTCGGCAAGCGGCTGCAGCTCGCCAGCGAACGCGCACTCCAGGCGAACATCGGGACGCTGCTTCAGAAGCTGCAGAAATTCTGAGCCGACGCTGGCCCGCGTGCGTCGCCGGACCTATACTGGTTGCGCGATGCAACGCGGCTGGCGGTCAAGCGCGCGCGGGGCGTGGACGCGCTTCAATCGAGCGCGGTTCGGCGCTTCAATGCGACAACGTCACTGAGGCGCGAGCGGCGTGGCTCGCCTTGTCATCGTTTCCAATCGGATCATGCTGCCGCGTGCGCATGGCGAGCGCGAGCGCGCCGGCGGCATGGCGGTGACCCTGCGCGACGCATTGCGCGCCCGCGGCGGCTTGTGGTTCGGCTGGTCGGGCGAGACCGCCGAGACGACGTCGACCGCGCCGAAGATCGCGCAATCGGGTCGCATCCAATACGCGACCATCGATCTCGGCGAAGCGGATCACGACCAGTTCTACAACCGGTTCTCCAACGGCACGCTGTGGCCGCTGCTGCACTATCGGCTCGGCCTGCTCGAGTTCCGGCACGAAAGCTTCGAAGGCTATCTGCGGGTGAACGACGCGTTCTCGCACGCGCTCCGGCCGCTGCTGCGGCCGGACGACCTCATCTGGATTCACGACTATCATCTCATTCCGCTGGCGGGGAGCTTGCGGCGGCACGGCGTTGCGAACTGCATCGGCCTTTTCCTGCACACGCCGTTTCCGCCGCCGGCGCTGTTCACTGCATTGCCGCGCTACGAGGTGCTGGTCGAAGCGCTGGCCGCCTACGATATCATCGGGCTGCAGACCGAGGACGATCGCCTCAATCTCCATAGCGTCATGACCGGGCATTTCCACTGCGGCACGAACGACCGCGGCAACCTCGAGCTTCCCGCGCGGCGCGTGCTCCTGCGCGCGATCCCCGTCGGCATCGATGCGGCGGCGATGACGGCGATGGCCGAAGCCGCGACCACGGCGCCGGAGCAGAGTCGTCTGGCCGACAGCCTCGTCGGGCGGCAGCTCATCGTCGGCGTCGACCGGCTCGACTACAGCAAAGGCTTGCCGCAGCGCTTCGAGGCCTATGAGCGCCTGCTGAGCGGCTTTGCCGAGCATCGTTCGCACGTGACCTTCATGCAGATTGCCCCGGTGTCGCGCGGCGAGGTTCGCCAGTACCGCGAGCTGCGTCGCGACCTCGAGCGTCTGGGCGGCCGCATCAACGGTCGGTTCGCCGAATTCGACTGGGTGCCGCTACGCTATCTCAACCGCGCGTTCAGCCGACAGACACTTGCCGGCTTCTATCGTCACGCCCGCGTCGGCCTGGTAACGCCGCTGCGCGACGGCATGAATCTCGTCGCGAAAGAGTACGTCGCGGCGCAGAATGGCGACGATCCGGGCGTCCTGGTGCTCTCGCGCTTCGCGGGCGCGGCCCGCGAGCTCACGGATGCGCTGCTGGTCAATCCGTTCGACATCGACGCCATGGCCGAGACGATCCACCGCGCGCTCACCATGTCGCTCGCCGAGCGCCAGACGCGCTGGCGGTCGATGATGCGCCCGATCACGACGAACACCGCCACGGCCTGGCAGGAAACCTTCCTGAAGCTCTTGCAGGAAGTTGTCGTCTCAACGCCGGCGTAAGCCGGCCGGTCCGCGACTTGTCGCGAATCGGGCGGGCGTTATACGGTGCCGGTCGAATGCAGGTCGAATTCCGCGTGCTCGAATTGCTGGCGTCGCGGCTCTGCCACGAGCTGATCAGCCCGGTCGGTGCCATCAACAACGGCATCGAGCTGCTGACCGACGACGACGCCGGCTTCATGCGCGATGCCACCGCGCTGATCGGCCAGAGTGCGCGTCGCGCGGCGGCGCGGCTGCAATTCTATCGTTTCGCCTATGGCGCGGGCGGGGCCGGCGGCGGCGCGCCGGAGGCCAAGGCACTGGTCGCCGCCATGCTCGACGGCGGCAAGGTGCGCTGCGACTGGCCGGCCGCATTCGACGCGCTGCCGCCCGAATGGCAGAAGCTTGCCTGCAACCTGATGCTGCTCGCGGCCGAGGTGCTGCCGCGCGGCGGCACGGTGACGCTGGCGCGCGGCGGCACGGGTGTCGCGGCGACGGCGGCGGGCGAAGCGGTGAACCTGACGCCAGAGATGAAGGCGATGCTGGCGGCCGATGCCGATGTCGCGGCGCTCACCGCACGCACGGTGCACACCTATTTCACCGCGCGCTTCGCCGAATGCCTTGGCGCCGAGCTGACGCTGACCGAGGCCGACAAGCGCGCGACGTTCGCCGTCGGCTGAACAAAGACAAACGGCGGCGTGTTCTGTGCCCCGCCGGTGCCGGCCGGCCTCTTTTTAGGGCGATTATCCCGTACTTGACTTATGCCCTATTGGTAGGGGTATTCTTACTGGCCTTCGGAGGGTGTGCGCTGGCCAGTTGGCGATCAACTCCAGTCAGTAACCATGAAAGCGCCAATCGAATCGGTTGCGTTCTTGGTATGGATCACAGCGAACGTGCTGTGATGCTTGTCTCTGAAAACGTCTTGGTAGTCGATTCGGCCGTAATAGACTGGCCCTTCTTCGCGCCCCATTTCTACGTGCCGATAGGTCGCCGGTTGATAATTGACCGTCGGATTGGTTACTGCCTCAATCGTTTTTTCTTCTATGATTTTAAGAGCGCCGGCTTTGAGCAGATCGCTAAGCGAAGCGGTCGCAATTTTGCGGTCAAATTCATCGCGGCCACATTTTCCCCATCTAACATGGGTGATGAAGCCCGGCGTCCGCCCAAAATTATGGACCATCATTCGCCAGGGCGGCCCATAGTCAGCGGCATTGCGATTTGGTGGCAGTCCAGGAGTTACATTTCCTCGCCGCTCCCCATACAAACCGCCCCAGATTACGTAGGCCCGCTCGTGAGTGCGGGCCATGCGCTCTTGTCTACGATTAGCGACAACCAATTGCGAAGTGAATATCGCCATCAATGCAGTGGCAATTGCGGTAATCAATATGCCGTTGGCATCAGCTACAGACCCTTCACATCGCCAGAACGTAGCGGTTCTGTCGATGACCCTCCCGCCAATCACTTGCTGAGAATTTTCGGTTTTCTGATTGGCGGCGCTCTGTGCGCGCTCGGTTACACACTTCTGGTAGGAAGGCGTTAGTGTCCCGCAAAACAGAATTACCGCTATTCCGAGTGCGATATAGCACCAACCCAACAATTCTTTTGAACGCTTGGTTAGCATCCGCGGATCGCTTCCCCGAAAATATCTTCGTTCATCCGGTTGTTATACCGGAACTGAAACTCCGCGACGTAGAGCGGGAGATATTTCGGGCTGACCTTGTGGAATGTCCCAACCATGCCACGTTTAACGAGCGACCAGAAGCCTTCGATTGTTTGGGTATGAACGGCTCCTACAACGTATTCACCCTTTGCGTGATCGACCGCCGCGTGTTGCGGGAACTCATTATGCAAATGCTTGTATGCAACCCACTTGTCGGTGCAGAGCAGACTAACCTTGGTCGAAACGGTTTCGCGGATAAAGCTGGTCAAGGTATCGGCGCGGACATTATCGACCACGCGGGCCACCACGTTGCCTTTGCGGCTGACAGCGCCAGCGACGACAGCCTTACCAGCACCACCTGTGCCGCCGCTGCCGTCCCCACGCTTGTCCTTGTGCCGGTTCTTGGCTTTGCCGCCGACGAAAGTTTCGTCTACCTCGACAATCCCCATGAGTTTCTTGAAGTCGCGGTCCTGCATCCCGGCGCGAAGCCGATGACACATATACCAAGCAGTCTTGTAGGAACCGAAGCCGAGCATCCGGTAGATTTGCAGCGCGCTAATGCCCTTCTTGCTCGTCAGCATGAGGTGGAGAACGCGGAACCAGTCACGGAGCGGCTTGTTGGTGTTCTCAAAAATTGTTCCGGTGATATGGGAGAAGCGGTAGGACGTGGGCGAGCCGCAGGCGTAACACTGCCAGTGCCAAGGCATCGTGCCGTGCTTGCCGACATTCGTAGCGCCGCAACGCGGGCAGGCGACACCAGCGGGCCAGCGGTGGCCGACGAGATAGGCGCAACAGGCATCCTCGTTCGGGAAGGCTTTTTCCCACTCCCGCACAGTCATTTGGTAGATCAGCTTGGTTTTCTTAGCCATTTTCCGCCCCATTCGATGATGGAGGCAGAATGGCACGCCTAGTAGGAAAAGTCAAGTACGGGATAATCGCCCTTTTTAGGTTGGGTTCGCACACCGCGCCGCGCGGTGGCCAGGCCGCGCTGCACAAATAAAAACGGCGGCACGTTCTGTGCCGCCGTTTAGGAAATCCCCCCGGACCCCCCGGAAAAGGAACTAAGGAACTCAGGCCTTGACCGCGACCCTCACGGGCTCATTGGTCGACACCGGCTCGCCGGCCGGCGGATCGCGCAGCACGTAACCGCGGCCCCACACCGTCTCGATGTAGTTGTCGCCGCTGGTGGCGTTGGCGAGCTTCTTGCGCAGCTTGCAGACGAAGACGTCGATGATCTTGAGCTCGGGCTCGTCCATGCCGCC
>DATKRE010000197.1:0-15896 GCA_035532335.1 Xanthobacteraceae bacterium
CGCGGAGCGATAACGATCCGGACGTTCGGCAGATGACCGAAGATAATTTCCCGGCGAATTTGATTATCGTCCCGGGACTTCGTGCAAGCCGAACGGCCTGCTGGCCGCAGGGCGCGTCGGCCGCGACCGGATCTCGCCGTGCTGAGCGGCAATGCCGAGTTCGAGGCTGTCGGCGATACGGTGCGCGCGGTCAATGAAGTGTGCCGCGGCCTGCGGCGGGCATACGTCGACCGCCGCCTGCGCAAACAATTCGAGCCAGCGATTGAAATGGGGTGTGTCAATCGGCAACGGAGCGTGTGCGACCATTGGCTGTCCGTGATAGCGGCCGCTCATCAGCGCAACTGACGACCAAAACTCGCACATGCGTGTCAAATGCGCGTCCCAGTCGCGGACGTGGCTTTCGAAAATCGGCCCGATCAACGGATCGTTGCGCGCGCCGGCATAGAACGTGCGTACCAGACGCTCGATCATTGCGTCGTCGATGCCGGTTCGTTCGACAATCTCGGCGATAATCAGGTCGCGCGGCGTGGCGGAGTCCGGCCGTTCGGCGCTCATCGTAATCTCTTGTGCTTTATCCGAAACGCGTCTTCATTGTGCGACACGGGTAAAGATGTATATAATACGACTCTTTAAATGCAAGCTGAGGCGGGCATCAAATGGCAACGGCGATGACCATGGTTCGCCTCAAGTGCGTATTCGAGCCGCCGGCGCCGGGCGATGGCTGCCAGCGCCGGTGGACCGGCCGTAGGTGAGAGGCAGGCTGTCGCAGTCCGAGTTACATCGGTCGCGCGAGCGCACTGGTATCGAAGAGCAAAAGCGACAGCGCCTTCCTCGGCTTGATCAGGTCGGCGAGTGTGTGCTCATCCAATACTCCGAGAAAGGCGTCGGTTGCGTCACGCAACACGCCGCGCAACACGCAGGCGCGCTGGATGCGGCAGTAGCCGGCCCGTCCCAGGCACTCAAGGACGTCGAGGCGGTCTTCGGTGTCGCGGACCACTTGACCGATGTTGATGTCGCGCGGCTTGCGCGTGAGGCGGATACCACCGTTGCGTCCGCGCACCGTATGCAGATAGTCCTTTTGACTAAGATCGTTGACGACCTTCATCAGATGGTGCTTCGAAATGTTGAAGCTTTCGGCGATGTCGCTGATGGTCGTTAACTGACCTTCTCTGAGTGCCACATGGATCAGGACACGCAGAGAGTAGTCGGTATGCAGTGTCAGGCGCATTTCATTCTCCGGTGGCGCTGCGATTCATCCGGCGCCGCGATTCAACAAATGCTTTATGGTGATTCCACTCCAGGCGTGCAACCCGGCCATGCAAGGTTGCCTATATCGCTATGCCATCAAAGCTTAAAATCACAATAAGATGTATTGTTGATGCATCTTATAGGCGAAATCGTGGCTGCCGTGGGAGATGGCCCCCATCGTGGGCGTAAGCGACGGAAAGTCATGACACCCCGGCCCGGTGAAGGTTGCTGCCGTGTCGTGGCCAGTCGATGAAAACCACAACGAACCATGAGATTCCGAGCGCGACCGCGACGATGATCAGCGTCCAGCCAGCCGCCGCTTGCTGGTCGAGTCGATAGTAGGCGCACAACCGTACCGGCGCTCCGAGATAGAGGCTGCCGATCGCGCCGAGCTTGGGAATGAAGTTTGCCCAAATAAATGCTCGCCCAAGCGGCGGCATGCGGCTCCAGCTCAAGCCAAGCGGCAATCCAACGAGCAGCGGCAAACTGAGAAACTTGGCGGCGTCTATCCACGGATTGCCGATCGCGCCGTCCAGCGCCCGCGGCAGCATCCAGAACGAGGTGCCGAATACGACCAGCACGATGCCGGGAATGCCGAGCCAGTCGGCATCGACGAACCAACGTGGCTCGTGCGGCCGAACAACGACCGCCAGCGCCAGCCCGAGCGCAATGAGGAGCGGTACCTGGATGATCATATGCACAGCCATGTTGCTTTCGAGTGGGGTGCGCCACATCCACACCGTCAGCCACGCCGAGGCGGTAACGGCGGCAAGCCAGCGATGGTTCATGGAATAGTTCATGGCGTGGCCGTGCGCAGCGCCGCAGCAAATAGCTGCGGCGGCGAATCGGGATCGAGCACGCGCGCAAGGCGACCCTGCGCGTCCACAACATAGACCGCGCTGGTGTGCGTGAAGCCGCCCATGCCGTCGGGAATGATCACGACGCCGAAAGTTTTGAGCAACGCGGGGAGGGCATTGACGTTGGCTGTCGTAGCGATCCGCCAGGTCGGCGCCGCCGCCCCAAAACGATCGCCGTACAGCTTAAGTGAGTCGCGGTCGTCGTTTTGCGGATCGAAGCCGATGCTGAGAAGGTCGACTGGTGTGCTTTGGGACTTGCCGCCGCCCAGTTCCTTCACGCGCGCGAAATCATCGCCGAGAATCCCGCAAATGGTTGGGCACCTCGTGTAGATGAAATCGATCAAGACGGTCCTGCCTTTGTATGCACTTAATGCAAAGGCATTACCGTCTTGATCGACGAGCTGCACATCCGGCAGGGGACGCGGATTGTGCTCAATCTCGAGCTGTTGCGCGCCCGTGCTGGTGAAGGCGCGGAAGTTGTCGGTTTCCCAAGCGAGTGCCGAGCTCCCGCCCGCGAGAACGAGCACCAGCAACGGAAGGAAACCGCGGGTCATCGCGGCTACGCGTCCTCCGTTGCGGCTGACGGCAGCTTAAAGAGGAAGCGCAGCACCAGGATCAACACGCCGACGACCGCCAACGCCGCACCGATCGAGCCAATGCGGTCGTACGGCACCCAGCTCGCCAGATGTACGGCATAGCGTCGTGGCACGCTCGCCGCGCCGGCGGTGAGGAAGGCCAGCACGAAGATCGAGCCGCCGACCACATAGAGCCAGAAGCCGATCGGCGCCGCTGCGGTTTTTCCTTTCGGCGTGATGTAGGTCAGGAAGCCGAGGAACATCGCGACCATGCCCAGCAGGAGATAGGTGTGGAAGTGTCCGGGCACCCACTGCGTGTTGTGCATGTAGCTGTTGACCTCAATGGTTCCGTCCGCGATCGCCGGAATGACGCCGATCGCCCAACCGGCGGTGCCGACGAAGACGAGGCCGGCCGCCGTGTTCCATTTGATGCCGGAGCGATAGACGTTGGTGAGCGCACCGAACGCGGTCACCAGCAGCACCGGCAATCCGCTGAGCCATGAAACCACCTGGCCCAAAACCAGCGCCCAGGTCGGCATGGCGAAGTCCATGAGCAGGTGATGCGGATAGACGATGAGCACGAACACCGTCGAGAGCACCCACGCCATGTAGAAGACCCGATTGGTCTTCCATTTGCGGTGCGTGTAGACCGGCAGGATCTCATAGACGGCGATCACGGCCATATAGATCGTGGCGTTGATGAACACGTGACCGAAAAAGAAGATCATGTTCTTCGCCGCCAACGCATTGAAGGCGAAGCTCGGCACGTAAAGATTGACCAGCGAGATGACGAGCACCGCGGCGCCGAGCACGATGCCGAGGATGTTGACGATCAGCACCATGGTCGATGCGGTAACGGCCGGAGGCGGTCCTTCAGATTCGGGTGCCATGCCGAAGGCCACTTTAACGCCGAGCGCGGTGCCGAGCCCGCCGTAGACCGAAAGAATGGCGCGGGCGATATCCAGATGCAGAAGCAGGAAACCCACGCCGATGAACAGCAGGCCGATCATGTAGGCGGCCGCCGCATTGTCCGACCAGAGCGAGCCGGAATGCGCTGGCAACGGGAACAGGAACGTCCAGGCCGCGCCGAAGCCGCCGATAAAGCCCGAGCCGAGGATGAAGAGCGCGCCGATCAGGAAGAACACCAGATTGGCGATGAACACCGCGGTTGAAACCGGCACGTGCTTGCGCACGAAGTACCACATGACCGCCGCACCGCTCAGGCCGGCGATTCCGACCATGCCTGCGCCATGCATGGTCATGACCATGTAGAAGAAATCGGGCTGGACGTTGATCCACTGGGCCTGCGCCAGACGCATGGCCAATCCCAGCAGCATCATGATCAGCAGGACCAGTCCAGAAACGGCGACATAGGCGAGGACGGCGGCGCGTGCGCTGATACCGCCCCGGGTTTGAATAGCGTGGACCGTCATGACGTTCTCCCCGTGCCGGGTTATTTCGCTGCAACGTCGATTTCGGCGTTCATCTCATGGTGCGCGACCCCGCAATATTCGAGGCACAGCACCCGATAAACACCGGGTTTGGTGAAGGTGTAGCGCAGCACATTGGTGTAGCCAGGCATTGCTTGCACCTGGGTAACGATGTGCATTTCCGGATCGTAGATCGCAAAGCCGTGGTTCACGTCCTTGCTGGTGACGTGGAATTCAGCCGTTTGGCCCACCCGGAAAGCATTCGGCTTGATGGTCCAGGACCACTGTTCGCCGACCGCATCGACGGGCAGGATTCCGGCGGTCGCCGCCGGCGCCGTCATACTCGAGACGTAAGGCAGCTTGCCGAGGGTTTGGTAGTTGACTCCGATCAGCACGATGATGGCGAGGCCGAACAGCCAGGTGCGCGCGCGATAGGCGGACGCGACGAACGGCCCATAGTCGGCGAGCTGATCGCTGGCGCCCACGGCGACCCAGGCAAACAAGGCGGCCAATGCCCCCATAAGAACGATAGAAACCGACCAGACGACTTCTTGGATCATGACCGATGCCTCCCTCGCGCTTTCAGCAGATCCGCTGTCGTGTTGGGCAGCTAAAGATGCATCTTACAAGCATTTTACGGCAATGTTAAGCCAAAATTAACGAATTGTTAAGCGTTACTAAAGTCCGGACGGTGCTGTGCTGTCATCCGTCGTACGGTGGATTTCTTGCGCTGCAGCAAAACGGCGACCGGGGTTCCGCGGCAAAAGAAACATACGCCGCCACCCGGAATTTGCTTATCCGGCCAGCGCTCTTCAGTCGCTCCGGAGGACCGGGCGATCGCCCGATGCTGCAGTGCAATGCAAAGCGCAAAGGCGGTCGAAGATGACCAAGCGTCACGCAATCTGGTCCGACGTCCCACCACTGGGCCGACGCTGAACTTGGTGTCGAAGAATTTTGGCGTCGAGGAACTTGGCATTGAGCCCACCCGGTTGCAGGCGCTTGCCTTGATAGAGCCGGGAGAAGCCGGTTCGCGGTGCGTATGATCGGCGAGCCTTGCGATCCCCCTTTCGCCATGCTTTTCCTTATAATAAGATGCATTTTATATACATGTCTTTGGGCAACGGTGAACGGTCGAATGCAATTCTCATCCGTCAGTGGAATTGACCGGACGCCATGCCGGCGACGAAACCTGCACACCAACACGTCTTCGATGCTGATCCTCACGGAACGATCAACGCAAATTCGGCGCGACCATTTTACACCGACAATCGCCTCGACAATCAGCCTGGAAGGCCTCTAAAAAGGACTCCAACGGTTGAGGTCCTCGGCTCACCGGAGGGCGGGAAACTCATGGATTATCGTGCTTATTTCACCGATGCGCTCGGCCGGCTCCACAGCGAGCGGCGGTATCGGGTGTTCGCAGACCTTGAGCGGATCGCCGGCCGTTTCCCGCATGCGACCTGGCATTCTCCGGAGGGTTCGAAGAACGTCGTGATCTGGTGCTCGAACGATTACCTCGGCATGGGGCAGCATCCGAAGGTGATCGGCGCGATGGTCGAGACCTCGACCCGGATGGGCACCGGCGCGGGTGGCACGCGCAACATCGCCGGCAATAATCACCCGCTGGTCGAACTCGAGCGTGAGCTCGCCGACTTGCATGGCAAGGAAGCGGCGCTGGTCTTTACCTCCGGCTACATCTCCAATCAGACCGGCATTTCCACGTTGGCGAGATTGATGCCGAATTGCCTGATCCTGTCGGATGCGCTTAACCACAATTCGATGATTGAAGGCGTGCGCCAGGCGCACTGCGAGAAGCAAATTTTCCGCCACAACGACATGGTTCATCTCGAAGCCCTGCTCGCCGCGGCGGAGCCGAGCCGGCCGAAGCTGATTGTGTTTGAAAGTCTCTATTCCATGGATGGTGACGTTGCGCCGGTGAACACCATCTGCGATCTCGCCGACCGCTACGGTGCGATGACTTATATTGATGAAGTGCATGCGGTCGGCATGTATGGCCCGCGCGGTGGCGGTATTGCCGAGCGCGACGGCGCGATGGGCCGCATCGACGTGATCGAGGGTACGCTGGCCAAGGCGTTCGGTTGCCTTGGCGGCTACATCACCGGCTCAACCGCGATGATCGACGCGGTGCGTTCCTATGCGCCGGGCTTCATCTTCACCACCGCGCTGCCGCCGGCCGTCTGCGCCGCCGCGACCGCTGCCATCCGGCATCTGAAGACCTCCAAGTGGGAACGCGATCGACACCAAGACCGCGCCGCACGCACCAAGGCAGTCCTTGCCGCCGCCGCGCTGCCGGTAATGTCGAGCCCGACCCATATCGTTCCGGTATTCGTCGGCGATCCCGAGCGCTGCAAGGCAGCAAGCGACCTGCTGCTCGCCGAGCACGGCATCTACATTCAGCCGATCAACTATCCGACCGTGCCGAAGGGCTCGGAACGGCTGCGGATCACGCCGAGCCCCTACCACGACGATGGGCTGATCGACGCGCTGGCCGCGGCGCTGGTCGACGTCTGGGAGAAGCTCGGACTGCCGTTCAAGGAGCGTGCGCTCGCGGCGGAGTAGTGTGCCGCCGAACGATCTGCGTCCCCAGCGATCGCCGCCGGTCAGTGCCGACGGCCGCCCCGCAGCACGATGTGCATCAGATCGGCCGCGTTTTTCGCGCTGAGCTTTTCCATAATGCGCGCGCGATGCACTTCCACCGTTCGCGGTGAAATGCCGAGTTCGCGCCCTGCCTCCTTGTTGGAGGCGCCGCGCGCGATCCGCTCCAGCACGTCGCGCTCGCGGACGGTGAGCCGCTCCCGGCCGGGGAAGTCGCGTGCGAGAATGCTGTCGTCCCGATTGAGGTTTGCCCAGGCGTCGATAGCGTCACGCACTCGGGTGACGACGTTGGCCGGGTCGAACGGCTTTTCAATGAAGTCCAGCGCGCCGTTGCGGATAGCGTCAATTGCAGTGGGAATGTCGCCACGTCCGGACAGCACCAGTATCGGCGCCGGATAGTGCTGCGCGTTCAGTCGTCGCAGCACGTCGAGCCCGGAGCAGCCTGGCAGATGTACATCAATCAGCACGCAGCCGGGCGTTCGCGCCCGGGCCGCGGAGAGGAAAGCTTCACCTTCGACAAAGCTGGAGACTAAAAAACCTTCGCCGCTCAGCACAATGTGAAGTGCCGCGCACACCGATGGATCGTCATCGACAATGAAGACTTCACTCATCGCCGCCCCACATCGCAAGCTCGCGGAAGGACACCATACAGCGCGACTCGCGAATCAAAATAACACTAGTCTCGCGTTTTCCGAGGTAACGGGCGGCGGCGACCTAAAAACAAATAACCATCGCTTCACGGCAACCAAAAAGCGGCTATCGCGGCGCATGGACATCCCCGGCAAACTATGGTGATTTAAGCGAAATTGGGCGCCGCCCGCTCCAACAAAGCGCCGTTAAATTGATGCGGGAATGCCATGCTCCAGGGCTGGGTCGTTATCGTTATTGCGCTCGCTTACATCGGATTTTTGTTCCTGGTGGCGAGCTACGGCGACAGTCGACATGAATGGGTGCGCGGCAGCCGCGCCCAGCTGCTGATCTATCCGCTTTCGCTGGCGATCTACTGCACCTCGTGGACCTTTTTCGGTTCGGTCGGAGTGGCCGCCCGCACCGGCTTCGATTTTCTTTCCATTTATATCGGGCCGGTGATGATGGTCGGGCTCGGCTATCCGCTTATCATCCGTATCGTCCGGCTGGCCAAAGCCCAGAACATCACCTCGATCGCCGATTTCATCGCTGCCCGTTACGGCAAGAGCCAGGCGGTTGCGGCAACGGTAGCGCTGATCGCCATCGTCGGAATGGTCCCTTATATCGCGTTGCAGCTCAAAGCGGTGTCGGCGTCGGTCGGCACCATTCTTTCGTCCGCCGGCGCGATCCATATCTCGGCGCAGCCGCTACTTGGCGATATCGCGCTGTTCGTCGCCATGCTGATGGCGGCCTTTGCGGTCTTGTTCGGCACGCGCCACATTGACGCCACCGAACATCAGAATGGATTGATTTTGGCGATCGCCACCGAGTCGATCGTCAAGCTGGTGGCGTTTCTCGCGGTCGGCATCTTCGTCACGTTCGTGATGTTCCACGGACCGTTGCCGCTGTTTACCGAGGCACTGAAGGAGCCGCGCACCGCGGCAGTGCTGACCAAGATACCGTCGTTCACCGGTTTCTTTGCCACCACGGTGCTTTCGCTGTTTGCGATTGTGTTGCTGCCGCGACAGTTCCATGTCGCCGTCGTCGAGAACCACACCGACGCCGAAATCCGCCGCGCGTCATGGCTCTTTCCGATTTATCTGGTGCTGATCAATCTATTCGTAATGCCGATCGCTCTTGCCGGCTTGCTGAGCTTCCAGCCCGGTCACACGGATGCCGATATGTTCGTGTTGGCGCTACCATTGCGAGCCAACTCGGAGCTGTTCACGCTGATCGCTTTCGTTGGCGGCCTGTCCGCCGCGACCGCAATGGTGATCGTCGAATCGGTAGCCTTGGCGATCATGGTGTCGAATGACATCGTCATGCCGCTCATTCTCAAACGACGGGCGGCCGGCGCCGGCCAGCCGCGCGACGCCGGCGCGGAGATTCTCACCGTGCGCCGCATCGCCATCTTCGCGATCCTGATCCTGGCTTACATCTATTACCGCTCGGCCGGACCGGCGCAGCTTGCTTCCATTGGCCTTCTTTCTTTCGCCGCCATCGCCCAGCTCACGCCGGCATTTTTTGGCGGGCTGATCTGGCGGCGCGGTACGGCGGCGGGCGCAATCGCCGGCATGACCGCCGGCATCCTGGTGTGGGCCTATACGCTTTTGCTGCCGAGCATCTCCGACGCCGGTATTGTCGGCGCGCATATCCTCAGCGCCGGACCATTTGCAATCGGCTGGCTGCGTCCGCAGGCGCTGTTCGGCCTCGATCTTCCACCGCTCGTGCACGGCGGGGTGCTCAGCCTGGTCGCCAACGTCGTCCTCTATCTCGGCTGTTCATTCGCTTCCCGGCCGAGCGCAATCGAGCGCGTGCAGGCGGATCTGTTCGTTCCGGCTTCGCTGGCGCCGATGACGCCAAGCTTTCGGCTGCGGCGTGCGTCGGTGACGGTCGAAGAATTGACCTCGACCGTCGCGCGTTATCTCGGCGAGGAACGCACCCGCGATTCGTTCCACAGCTTCGCCGCCTCGCGCCGCTTCAGCCTCGAACCGCAGGCCGAGGCCGATTTCCAGCTGTTGCAATACGGCGAGTACCTGCTCGCCTCGGCGATCGGGGCTGCGTCCTCGCGGCTAGTGCTGTCGCTCTTGCTGCGCAAACGCGCGGTTTCCACCAAAGCCGCGCTTAAACTGCTCGACGATGCCAGTGCCGCGATCCACTACAACCGCGAAATTTTACAAACCGCCCTCGACCATGTCCGCCAGGGCATTGCCGTGTTCGACAAGGACTTGGCGTTGGTCTGCTGGAACCGGCAGTTCGGTGAAATTTTCGACTTGCCGCATGCGCTGACGCGCGTCGGCACCGCGCTCGATGAAATCCTGCGTCATATTGCCGGACGGGGCGCAAGCGAGACCGCGGACCTCGACGCGGAAGTCGCGCTGCGCATCGCCCGCTATACCTCGGAGGCCGAGCCCTTCCTCGAACGTTTCGCCGAGCATGGGCTGGTCATTGAAGTGCGCGCCGACCGCATGCCCGACGCCGGCCTGGTGACCACCTTCACCGACATCACGCCGAGCGTAAAGGCGGCCGAAGCGCTCGAGCGCGCCAACGCGACGCTGGAGGGCCGCGTGCGTGAGCGAACCGGCGAATTGACGCGCCTCAATGCCGAGCTTGGCCGCGCCAAGGCCGAAGCGGACGAGGCAAACGTATCGAAGACGCGCTTTGTTGCGGCCGCCAGCCACGACATTCTGCAACCGCTCAACGCCGCGCGCCTCTACGTCACCAGCCTGATCGAGCGCCAGCGAGTGGGCGAGGACGGCGCTCTGGTGCAGAATATCGACGCGTCGCTCGAAGCGGTGGAGGAGATCTTCGCCGCGATCTTGGATATTTCGCGGCTCGACACCGGCGCGATGCAGCCGGAAATCACCGATTTCCGCATCGACGAAATGCTGCAGCGCCTTGAGGTGGAATTTGCCCCGCTGGCGCGCGAGAAGGGGCTGACGCTCAAATTTGTGCCGTGCTCGCTGGCGGTACGCTCGGACCGGCGCTTGCTGCGGCGGCTTTTGCAGAATCTCGTGTCCAACGCCATCAAATACACGCCTGCCGGCGGCGTGCTGGTTGGTTGCCGGCGGCGGGGGGCGCGGTTGCGGATCGATGTCTACGATACCGGCATCGGCATTCCGCAAAGCAAACGCCGCGCCGTATTCAAGGAATTCCATCGCCTCGATCAGGGCGCGCGAGTGGCGCGCGGCGTCGGCCTTGGCCTCTCCATCGTCGAACGCATCGCCCGCGTGCTCGATTGCGAAGTGGTGCTCAAATCGAATGTCGGCCGCGGCTCGCGCTTTTCGGTCGAAGTGCAGCACGGCAGCGCCGTCGCGGCGCAGCGCTCGGTGCAGGCGATGCCCAAACGGGTCGCCGGGCAGCTTGCCGGCACGGTGGCGCTGTGCATCGACAACGACCGCAGCATCCTCGACGGCATGCAGACATTGCTCGGCGGCTGGGGCTGTCGGGTGCTCCAGGCAGCCGGCTTGGCCGAGGCGCTGGCGGCGATCGAAGGCAGCGGGCTTAATCCCGACGGCCTCCTGGTCGACTATCACCTCGACGGCGGCAACGGCATTGTCGCGATCGCCGAACTGCGCCGCCGGCACGGCCGCGATCTGCCGGCAATTCTGGTGACCGCGGACCGCTCGGTGCATGTGCGCAAGGAAGCGCGCGTTGCCGGCGTGCATGTGCTCAACAAGCCGGTCAAGCCCGCGTCCTTGCGCGCGTTGATGACCCAATGGCACGCCCAGCGCGTCGCGGCGGAATAGATAGCGGGTCAACCCTCCCGTCCCGGTGTTTGCGGCCACTGGCCGGCTTCGATCTTGCCGGCAGCGATCACCGCCTGGGTGCGGCTCTCGACGCCGAGCTTCTGCAGAATGGCGGAAACGTGGGCCTTCACCGTCGCTTCCGACACCCCAAGCTCGTAGGCGATCTGCTTGTTGAGCAAGCCGCCTGAAAGCATCATCAGCACGCGCACTTGCTGCGGCGTCAGCGTCGAAAGCCGTGCAATCAGCGCAGCGGTTTCGGCGTCGGATTGCCGGGTGAGATCGACGTCGGGCGGCGTCCACACCTCGCCTTGCAGCACCCGCGCGACCGCCGCCCGAATCGCCTCGATGCCGAGCGTCTTTGGGATAAATCCGGCGGCCCCGAATTCCATGCAGCGGCGGATCACCGTCGGATCGTCGTTGGCGGAGACCACGACGATCGGCAGGCTTGGGTGTTGGGCGCGTAAATACATCAGTCCTGAAAAGCCGCGCACGCCGGGCATCGAAAGATCGAGCAGGATCAGATCGATCTCGCCGCCGCTGCGCTCGAGCATCTCGCTCACCTCCTCGAAGGTGCCGGCTTCGGCGACATCGGCGGTGCCGAATAGTCCGCTGACCGCCTCGCGGAGCGCGCCGCGGAACAGCGGGTGATCGTCGGCGATCAGAAGGTGATGGGATTGCGCCTCGCTCAACGGGATGACCTGAAAATTGGATCGAGCGCGCATGGGCAAATGGCGGCCGCGCAAGCTCGATGTTACTTCGAGCCGGCGCATGCCGTCCACCGGGTTTCCCGCTGTCGCCCGCTTTCCCGCCGTCATCGGGCGACGCCCATGGCCGTCAGCACGATGCCGACGATGGAGAATGTGACCAGCGTGACGGCGGGGCTTAACTTGAAACGCAGCACGGCCAGCGCTGCGGCGATAAACAGCGCCAGCGCCCACAGGTCGTAGCTCGTCACGTCCGGCAGATCGAAAGCGAGCCCGGCATAATCGACCTGGTGGATGTGATGAAACATCGTGCGGATGCCGAACCACGCCGCGAGGTTGGCGAGCATGCCGACGGCGGCGGCGGTAACGCTATGCAGCGTACTGTTGAGTAGCGCGCTGCTGCGCAAGCCGTCGATGAACGGCGCCGTCACCATGATGAACAAAAAACACGGCGTGAACGTCATCCACGTCGCCAATAATCCGCCAAGCCCGCCGGCCAGGAGCGGGGGCAGGGTACCCGGATCGCGGTAAGCGGTGATGAATCCGAGAAATTGCGAGACGATCATGATGGTGCCCGGCACCATCTCGCCCATGGCGATGCCTGCCTGCATATCCGCGGCCGATACCCAATGGTGGGCGTCCACCGCCTGTTGCGTCGCGTAGGACAGAACTGCGCCGTCGCCGCCGACCGCCATCACCGCGACTTTGCCGAACACGAACGCGATCTGCGTGTAAATATTGTGCGTGCCGAATAACGCGGCGAGCGCGATCAACGGCGTGAGCCACAATGCCAGCCAAAGCGCCAGCGTTCCGGCCGTGCGTATCGCGGTTGGGCGCGCGCGGGCTTTTTGCGCCTTGGCGTCCGCGGCAAGCTCACGCATGGTCGAGGGCAGGTCGGCGAGTTCGGCAGCGGCGCCAATCAAAGCCGCGCCGAGCACGATAATCGGAAACGGAATTTTGACAAAGGCGGCGGCGAAAGCGAGCGCGGCGACCGCGAGCATCAATTTGCTGAGCAGCACGCTTTGTCCAAAACGAATGATCGCCTGGATCATCACGGCGAGGATTGCCGGTTTCACCCCGATAAACACGGCCTGACCGATCTGCGAGCTGCCGCCGGTGACGTAGGCAACCGACAGCACCATCATGCATAGCGCGCCGGGAACGATGAATAGCGCGCCGGCGATGACGCCGCCGATCGTGCGGTGCGCCAGCCAGCCGACATAGACAGCGAGCTGCTGGGTTTCCGGTCCGGGCAGCGCAATGCAATAGCTGAGCGCGTGATAGAAGCGCTGTTCAGTGATCCATCGCTTTCCCTCGACCAGCAGCCGATGCATGGTCGCGATTTGCAAGGCCGGCCCGCCGATGCCGGCCACCGAGACCTGCGTCCAGATGCGCAGCGCTTCGCCGATGCTGGCGCGGTCGGTCGCTGCTATCGAGCTGCTATCTTCAGTACGAGCATCCATCAGGCGATCGGCCGCGAACAATAGTCGAGCGTCGCTCGGCAGGATGACCGAGCCGCCCCCGCCGGTGACTTTACTTCGGCGCACGGTTCCCGGTCCACTCTGCCGCAGGCGCGGCCGCAACGCCGGGGCTATGTCGCCCTTCGGCAATGGGATAGACTTGCGGACCGGGTGCCGCACCAAGACGGCGGCCGCGAATCCAGGGAGAAACTCGATGAGGAAGGCTCAAAACCGCGCCGTGCTGGCGGCATTCGGCGCGAGCGCAGCGGTGCTTGCCATCGTTTTGGCGACGGCGGTTCATGCGCAAACGAAAGAGCCGATCAAGATCGGCGTGATCGCCGAGGCGCAGGCGGTGGCTGGCTCGTCGATCCCGCAGGCCGCGCAGCTTGCCGCCGATGAACTCAACGCCGCTGGCGGCGTCGATGGCCGCAAGATCGAGATCGTCTCCTACGACAATCATTCCTCGGCGGCGGAATCGGTCCGCGCGTTTCAGCGCGCGGCCAACGAGGACCACGTCAACGCCGTGATCGCAAGCTATGTCAGCGAGGTCGTGCTTGCGCTTGAGCCGTGGACCGGGCGGCTGAAGACGGTGATGGTGAGTCCGGGAGCCGCCTCCGACGTGATCACGCAAAACATCGCCAAGGATTACAACCACCTCAAATATACCTTCCACGGCTATCTGCGCTCGACCAGCCTCGCCCAGCAGGTTTGCGCCGCGGCGAAGGAATTGCTGGTCAACGATCTTAAAATGAAGTCGGCCGTGGTCGTCAGCGAGGACGCCGCCTGGACGACGCCGCTCGACGCCGAATACCTCAAGTGCCTGCCCGAGATCGGGCTGCATGTGCTCGACCACATCCGTTTCTCGCCCGACACGACTGACTTCACTCCGATCTTCAACAAGATCGAAGCGCAAAAACCGGACGTGATGATTACCGGTATCTCGCATGTCGGCGTGCAACCGACCGCGCAGTGGAAGCAGCAGGAAGTGCCGATCCCGATGTTCGGTATCTCCTCGCAGGCGACCAATTCGAGTTTTTGGAACGACACCAACGGCGCAACCGAAGGCGTGCTCTATCAGGGCGTCTCCGGTCCCGACGTCGCGGTGACACCGAGGACGCTGCCATTCGTCGCCGCGTTCAAGAAGAAATTCGGCAACTTCCCGTCCTACGCCGGCTATACCGCTTATGACGAGGTTTTTTATATCGCCGACGCGATCAAGCGCGCCGGCTCGACCGACCCCGACAAGCTCGTCGCCGCGCTGGAAGCGACGGATTATGTGGGCACCATCGGCCGGGTCCAGTTCACCGGCAAGGACTCGCCTAATCCGCACGCGCTCAAGATCGGTCCTGAAACGATCACTGGCCTGATGCTGCAATGGCAGGGTGGCAAGCAGGTCAATCTCTGGCCGGCCAAGGTGGCAAACGGCAAGCTGAAATTCCCGAAATTCATCAAAGTCGGCACGGCCGCTCAATAATCGAATAGCGGCCGGATCGTTTGCTTTCTCCCCGCCGCATCGCGCGCGCGGGGAGGAAGCGTCTCTGGGGCCCGGCGCGAGCGTGAGCCGATGCTGTTCTGGCAAATCCTGATCGACGGTTTCGCCATCAGCTCGCTTTACGCTCTCGGCGCAATGGGTTTCGCGCTGATTTTCGGAGTTTCCGGCGTTCTCAATCTCTCGCACGGCGCTTTGATGGTCGCCGCCGTGGTGGCCGCCTGGGCGGCCGGCAATGACCTCCACGTCGGACCGTATATCGGCGCGGCGCTCGGCGTGTTTGTCGGTTTCGCCGCGTCGCTGATCACTTATTTTCTGATTGTTCGGCCGCTCCAGCACTCGCGCAAAATTCGCGAGGACGAACGCGAAATCTTCATCCTCACCGCGACTTTGCTCTGGGGCATCATGATCCAGGAGCTGATTGCCTACCTCTTCACCAACAACGCCAAGACCGTGGCTCCCATCGTTGAGGGCGTTGTTTCGATTGCCGGCGTGCGCACGCCGTCGAACGAGATCTTCACGGCGGTGGTGTGCTGGCTCACGATCGGATTGCTCTGGCTGCTGGTCAATCGCACCCGCGCCGGCAAGGCGGTGCTGGCAGCCTCGATGAATCCACGCGGTGTGACCTTGCTCGGCGTGGAACTGTCGCAAGTCTACATCGTGATCTGGGCGATCTACGGTGTGCTGGCCGGTGTCGCCGGCGTGCTGTTGGGGATGTTCCTCGGCGTCTCCTCCTATAGCGTCGGTCCGCTGACGGCGAGCGCATTCTCGATCGTCGTGCTGGGCGGTCTCGGCAGTGTATCCGGAGCCCTGATCGCCGCTTACGTGGTCGGCTATCTGGAGACGCTGACCGCCTACCTGATTTCGCCGGCCTACCGCACCATTCCCGCGCTGTTGCTGTTGGTGATCGTGATCTACGTCAGCCCGCGCGGGCTGTTGGGGCGCCGGTAGTGGAGCGGATTTGACATTCGCTACACCCTGGCGGCGAACTCGCGGAGCGAATGTCAAATTCAAAGCTCCACTAGGACCTATATTTGCTAGTGGTCCTTTTGATTCTAACATTCGCTTGAGAACCAGCCGCACAGGCATGCGAATGTTAGAATCGGACCGCTAGTGGAGCGGATTTGACATTCGCTACACC
>DATKRE010000198.1:0-22187 GCA_035532335.1 Xanthobacteraceae bacterium
CGCTGTTCTTACCAGTTTGTGTATGCCTTGCGTGACTTGCCCGACGCCATGCGGACCAAGAAGGGCCGCGAGGCACTATCTGCGGCGCGCATCGTTAGCGGAGCAGGTGCTCGCCACGACAGTGCGGTCCACGCTTAAGCGTCACCGCGTTCCTGCTGCGCGCGCCAGCCCATGCGCCATTGCACGGCCAAGCGATCCTGGTAGGGGCAGGCGCTCTCTTCCAGCCCGCCGCGATAGGATTGCACGCCTTCCTCGAAAACTGTCTCAAGCGCCAGCGCATCATCGTCGTTGGTCATTTCCGCCCGCCGCCGATACCAGGTCGCCCGCGACATGCCAGCCGCCAACCAGGGCTTCTGTGCGGCTAAGGTCTGCGCGCGCCGCTCCAGCCGTGGCCGGCCGCGCCGCGGTGCCAAGGCCAAATCGGCCGATGGCTTTGTATCCGCGCCACTGCCGACACCAAATAACCGTTTGATCCGGTCGAACATGAGACTGTTTTGAGACGAAGCGGCACGGAGTGCAAGAGGCCATGATCCGTGCAGTTGGGATTGTTTACATTGCTGGCGGTAAAGTGCTGTTTCTCAAGCGCGCCAGCGGCGATCACATCGGCGAGTGGTGTTTTCCCGGCGGCAAGATCAAAGACGGCGAGAGCGCCGTTGATGCCGCCAAGCGCGAATTTCGCGAGGAAACCGGTAAAGCCCTCGACGGCGATCTGCAATTATGGACGCGCCGCATCGCGGCTGACCCGCCTGCGATCATGCCACCGCCGGCGCCGATCAGCGTGCCGACTGCGGTCGCGGTCGAGCAGCCGTGCGACTACACGACGTTCGTGGTTTCTGGCGTCACGTCATTCGAGCCGACGCTCGACGCCGAGCATTGCGCCTATGCCTGGGCGCCGGTCGCGGCACCGCCAGAACCGTTGCATCCCGGCTGCCGCGTCGCTTTGGCACGCTTCGGCGCCGACGAACTCGCCATTGCCCGCCTGATGATGGCCGGCGATCTCGTCTCGCCGCAGCAATACGAGAATATCTGGCTGTTCGACCTGCGCATCACCGGCACCGGCGCGGCGTTCCGGCCCAAACACGACGAATTTGTCATCCGCAAGCCGGAGGAATTTCTTACCGAGGAGTTTGTCGCCCGCTGCAACGGCCTGCCGGTGATCTGGGAGCATCCCGCCAAGGACATGCTCGACAGTCAGGAATTCACCGCCCGCACCATCGGCATGATCTTCCTGCCCTATATCAAAGGCAATGAGGTCTGGGGCATCGCCAAGATTTACGACCAGCCCGCCGCAGCGCTGATGCGCGACAAGCCGTTGTCGACCTCGCCCGGCGTCAAGGCATCCGTTGCGTTGAAGGGCTCCATCGAAATCGGCGGCGAAGCCACCAACCTGCTCATCGAAGGCAAATCCCCGCTCGTTGATCACCTCGCCGTTTGCGAGGCCGGCGTGTGGGACAAAGGTCAAGAACCGAACGGCGTACGCGCCGAATCTAGAGGAGATACTGCGATGCCCGACAAGACCAAAGAAGAAATCGAAGCCGAGAAGAAGGCCGACGCGATGAAGGCCGATGCCGCTGCGGGCGAAAAGCTCGACAAAGTGCTGGCTGGGCTCGACAGCGTTGCCAAGCGCATGGACGCGATGGAAGACGAGGCGCGGCGCGACAAAAAGCGCCACGACGACGCGCGCAAGTACGACGCCAAGAAGCGCGCCGACGCGCACAAATTCTCCAAGCGCAGGGACGACGACGATGACGACGACAAATACGCCAAGCGCCACGACGCCGAAGAGGAAAACCTGAAAAAGGCGTACGAGGAAGCCGGCGAGGCGGAGGAAACCGCCGCCGACAAGGCGAAGAAAGCCCGCAAGGACGCCGAAGAGACGGAAGACAAAGAGCACAAGGCCGACAAGGCCCGCAAGGACGCCGCCGGCACGACTGCGCCCGGCGTAGCTGCGGAAACTAAGGTGCCGGCGACCAACACCATGGCTGACAGCACACGCAAGGATTCGGCCAATCCGGAACTGGCCGATCGGCTCGCCCGCGTCGAGGCGGCGCTGCCGAAGGCGATCACCGATGCCGATCACGCCGAAATGGCGAAGATCCAGGAGCGCGCCGATAGCGTTTATCGCGCGCACGGCAAAATGGCGCCGGGTCCGATGCATCTGGAGACTTCGCTCGCTTACGCGCGGCGACTATTGACCGGTCTGCAGGGTTTCTCCGAGCGCTGGAAGACCGCCGATCTCGGCAAATTGTCGCTCGATGCCACCACGTTCGGACAGATCGAGACGCAGGTTTATGCCGACGCAATCGACGCAGCCAACCATCCGACCGGCCTGGCCGAAGGCGAATTGCTGATGGTCGAATTGCGTCATCCAGTGACGAAGCTGCCGATTTACGAATTCCGGTCCGGCGGCGGCACTTTCATCGGCGGCATGAAGCCGCCGGCGCGCGCCATGCGACTGAACGCTTCGCCGCGCGGCGCCGCGCGCTGATCGCAACGGCCAGCGCTTATTCGACGATCTAGCAAAAGGATCAATCCTCATGGCTTCGCTTGTACCCTTCAATCCGCTCCCGACCGTCAACGCGCCGGGCTCGTTCAATGTGTCGAGCGACGGCTTTATCCAGGGCTGCGCCATCGACGATCCGGTGGCGCGGTTCCGGCTGCGCGGCGGCTATCTGTCGTCGACTGCCACTACCCCGCTATGGGGCGGCTGCGGCATCTCCGAAATCATCCCCGGCGGCACCGGTACGCCGAACAGCGTGCTCGGTCCCGGCATTACGCTTGCCACCAGCGTCGGCGCGGCTACTTCGGGCCAGCAGGCGGCCGGCATCCTCACCGGTTTCTCGGTGTTCGATCAGAATCTGGCGGCGATCATGACGCCGCAATCGCCGGTGCCGTTGGTCGCCTCGGGCATGCAGGTCAATTACTACCCGCTCGGCTCAAACGCGCGCATTCCGGTGGCGATCGATCCGGTGCTGGCGGATCTGGAGAGCTATCTTACTCGCTCGCTAGTATCGTGGGATTTCACCGGGCAGCGGCTCATCCCCTATGTCCCGGCCTATCTGGCCAATGTGTTCACCGCGCTAACCCGCGCATTGACCGGCGGTGTCTATGTGGCGACGGCGACTACGACCAGCGCTCACGGCATCGCGGTCGGTGACGATTTCGCCGTCTCCGGTTGCGCGCCTGCCGCCTACAACGGCACCTGGACGGCGATCACCGGCACCACCGGCAGCACGCTGGTGTGGTCGCTCGGCACCGCAGTCGATCCCGGCGCCGAAACCACGCTCGGCCAACTCAATGCTGGCGGTGGCGCGCTCGGCCCCGCCGTGATCGGCGGCGCCATCCTGCCGGTGCAGGTCATCGACGTGCAGATCGGCAATTCTATGACCGTCGCATACAGCGCCGTCACCGGGTTCTACACGTGGAACCGGGCGGGATCGGTCGCCATCATTCAAATCTAAATCCGCGCATCCGCGGCCTTCACACAGGAGCTTAGATCATGGCCAATATCGCCCCGGCAGTGACGCGGGTGCATCCGTCCTACGTCGAGCCGAAATTGCTGCTGCCCTATTCGCAGGCCTCGGGCGCCTTCGAATTGCTGGCTGGCGGCGACCTGATGGTACGCCTCTCAGAAGGCGACCTCTACGTCTACATCAACCGCATCGATGTGCGCACCAAAGTGCTCGGCGGGCAATCGGCGTTCAACGAACTGCCGTCCTGCGACATCATGCTGTCGCAGCTGCAGACGCCGACCTATCTGATGCGCTGCCGCGCCGAATACGACCATCACGATACCGCCGGCATGGCCCGTTACGGCGTCTCGATTGTCGACGCGCAGCGGCTGGCGATGCGGCAGGCGCACAATCAGTTCGCCCGCGTGGCGCTGCTGTCCGGCATCAACCCGTCCTACGGCGAGGGCCTGCTCAATACCAATGGCGCCACGCTGGTATCGCTGCCGCCCGATAGCAACGGCAACCAGACGGTCGAGACCTACGACGCCGGCCAGATGTCATTCTTCCTCGCCGGCCAGATTCAACAGCTGAAGACCCGCACCAATCAGCTCGGTCTGCCGCAGCGTATTGTCATGGTCGGTCCACAGCGAGTCTTGGGCACGTTCTCCTACCAGGATATCGTGCAGCTGGTGCAATTCCAGGAACCGGGTGCCGGCACCACTTCGACGCTCGGCGTGATCAAGCGCATCCTCGAAATGAACGAGGACGCCTTTGTGATCGGCTACGACGATACGCTGATCGGCGCTGGCTCTGGCGGCGCCGACGCGGTGATCATCGCCATGCCGGAAGTCAAGAAGCCGGCCGGCTCGCCGATCAATACCAACATCTTCGCTTCGCTCGAGCCCGGCCTGGAAGGCTGCATCATGCAGTATTCCGACATGGCGGCGCCGCGCGAAATCCCGGTGCCGCTGCCGGAAGGCGCCATTGACGTCACCTCGGAATGGCGCATCACCTCGGGCATCGGCTGGCGGCCGGAAAGTTTGACGATCGTCTCGATGGCCTACAACTAATCGCTCGCTCACCAACAAGGATCGTGACGTCATGGACCTTTATATCGGCAATGCCACCAAGCAGCGCCTACAATTCGAATTCCGGCTGCCGGACAAAAGCCGCGTCAGCCGGGATATCCAGACCGGCACGCAGACCGGTTTTCGCGATCTGAAAGACGCGGAAATCGACGCCATCATTGCGCAGCACCGCCGCTACGGCATGGTGTCGGTCGAACAGGTGAAGGACGCCAAGGGCAAGGTCGACTACATCTATTCGATCGGCCGGCCGATCAAGACCGAAGTGCTGGTCATGTTGTCGGCGCGCAATGACGGCGTGCTGATCGTGCGCGGCCGCGAGACGCGCAAGCGGCTCGCCATCGCCATCAACGAAAACCTCAATCATAATCTGGCCAGCAATAACCGGGTCGAGCGGGTCGCAGGTTTTGATCTTACCGTGGTCGAGAAAGAGCCGATCGGTGGCTACCGCACCGACATCGCGCAACCGGTTGGCGAGAAGATCGAGCTTGATCTCGGCGCGCAGGCATCGCCGCCGGACAGTTCGCGGCGCCGGGGCCGCTCGCGTCGCGCCATTGCCGCATAAGGCGTTCGGTGTGATCCATGAATCCGACGCTGGCTGGTTTCGTCTGGTTCATCCAGGCAGTCATGATGATCGGCGAGAACTATCTGCCGATCGGTAGCCCGGTCATTCAGTTCGCCTATGATGTGGCTATCGCCATCGTCAATCCGCAGTTCCAAAGCGTGCCGTCGCCGAGTACGAGTCCGAGCGTCTACGCGCAGATGGTCTACAACCTGGCCGGCGATACGCTGATCAATATTGCGCCGGATCAACCAGCGCAGACGTTTTTCGAAAACCTGCGGACGAAGTTCAACTGCCTCGGCTTCGTCGGCGGCGTCATCCAGTCGTCCGGCGATGAAAGCACGTCGGAATCCATGGTGGTGCCGGAGCAGATCAAGATGTTCACCGTGGCGAACCTCAACAACCTCAAGACGCCCTACGGCCGCACTTACATCGGCTATGCACAGAGCGTCGGCACCTTGTGGGGATTGAGCTGATGGCGTCGCCCAACAATCGCAATCTGCCGGCCGGTGCAATTCCATCCTACTTGTGTACCGGCGGCGGCGCTGTGCCGCTCGGCTATCAGCAATTGACAGCAATCCAGCTTGAAACCGCGCAAAATTTGACCGTGCCGGCTGGCGCTGTGTTGGCGTTGCTGGTCGCCGAGACCGAAGCGGTGCGCTGGCGCGACGACGGCACCGCACCGACCGCTAGCATCGGCATGCTGTTATCAGCCGGCTTGCTGCCGTTCGTCTACACCGCCAATCTCGCCGCCATTAAGTTCATCGCGGCCTCGGCCGGTGCAATCCTTAACGTGTCATATTACTAATTCATGAAGTTGCATCTCGGCGTCATTGACTTGCCTTACGTCGATGACAGCGGGACGGCCAAAAAACGCAAAGCTAAGGTCGTCATCGAGACTACCGGCGACGTTGCCGAAATCCTCGAAAAAAAATACGGGGTGATGCAGCACTTCTTCGATGCGCACGGCGACGAGATCGCCAGCGCGCTGGAAGAAAGTCTGGCCGGTTCGCTCGAAACCCTGCTGATGGGCGGTCCATCGTCGATTGATCTTTACGCGAGCGCGGCCGCCAAGATCGAAGAGCGTTTCCACCGCTTCCTCGAAAGCAAAGAAATGGACGCCATGGGCGTGCCGGGCGTGCCGACACTGGCGTCACTGCTAGGCATCAGCCATCGCTTTAAGCGCAAGCGCGGACCGCCGCGACCATCGTTCATCGATACCGGCGCGTATAGCGCCAACTTCAAGATCTGGCTGGACGAATAAGATGGCTTCAGTCAGTGAGGCCGCCGGCGCGCGCACCGAATTGGCCGGCGATCTGGCGATCGGCGTTGATACACTTTCTCTATTGCAAGAGGTGACGTTCGTTCAATACACGAAAGTTATCCTTCCCTTGGATCAGTTTGTATTTTGGGTGCGTGCCGATCTGCTGTCAGCCGCAGCGATCTACAACGCCGCGCTTTATAACGCCGTCGCTTATGGCCAACCGCCGACCTTGATCGCGGCGGCGCCGACCTTGATCGCAAATGGCTCGCTGCATTGGGCGAACGCCAAGCGCCAGGACGAAACCGAGACCATCGCGGTCAATCAGGTCGTGTTCACCTCGGAAGTCGAGATCACCGATCTCAACGCCGTCGGGCCGCACACGATATATATCGCGACCTTGGGTGCCGAAGGCGTGCGCTACGCGTTTTCGCAGCGGCGCTCGTTCTACCGTCAGGCGATGCTCTATCACTATATCGGTATTGCGCTCTATCCCGCCTTGGCATCGCAGATCGTCGATGACGTGGCGCTATTCGATAGCCGCCAGCCAGTCGTATCGAACTCGCTGCCGCTGTGGCTCGCGCTTAATTCGTATCAGCCGATCGGCGGTGGATTGTCGTTGCCGACACAGCTTTATCCATCGTTTGCCGTGCCGGACAACTTGCCGGCGCCGTATGGCGTCGTCCATATCGATCCCGAGCAGACTGCGGCCTTGCAGCCGGTGCCCTATCTCGGCCGCACCTTGAGCCATCATCAGCTGATGCAAGATAAGGTGCGGGTCACGCTCTACGGCCTGCGCAATGCCGATGCGCTGGGTTTTCTCGATGCCGCGCTCGGCTACATGGCCGAGACCGACAATCTTGGTTTGATGAACGGCCCGGCGGTGCGCGACGCCAAGCGGCCGCAAGCCGAATTTTCCATCCTGGCGATGGAAAAAACCATCGACTTCGAGGTGAGCTACGACCAGGCGACGGCGCGCAATGTAGCGCGCCAGCTGATCACCTCGGCGATCCCGACTTATCTGCCGCAACCCACCGCTTACGCGGCCTGAATCCAGCCGCCTAGGAGCGTATTCGATGCCACAGAATCCGATCAGAACGACATTATTTGTCTCAAAACTGACAGCCGGCGCCGGCATCGCACTCACCCCGGAGTATGGGACCGGCCTCGTCGAAGTAGCAGCGACCGCTGGCGTCGGTTCGCCCGTCCCGCAGCAGGTCTACAACACCAACACCAACACCGCGGGAGCCGTGACGTTGACGGCGGCCGAATGCACCGGCGGCTCGGAAGAGGTATGGGTGAATTGTACCGGGGCGCAGTCGGGCGCGTTCGCCATCGACTTGCCGACCGTCGCGGTTCTGGTGGCTGAGATGCAGATGCTCGGTCTCCAGCCGGTCGCCGGCGGAAGCTTCATCCTCAACATCATGAACAATTGCGGCTCGGCCGAAGTTGGCACCGTCACCACGGCGACCGGCTGGACGCTGACCGGCACCCTGACGATCAGCAATGCCACCTATCGAAAGTTCATTGTCACCATGACGTCGCTGACGGCCTTCGCCGCGCAGTCGCTCGGCGAATATACCCTCACCGCCGCGGTCTAAAACTCATGGCTACACCGCAGCGCAGCGCCGTGCGCGTCTCAACGGCGACGCAAGCGCGCGCGGCATTGACCGCGCACGTCTTCCGGCCGGGCGGCGGTTACTTCGCCTTCAGTACAAATGCCAACAATCCGGTATTGGCAACCGCCGGGCACTTCAAGCCATGGATGCTGGCGCAAGGCTCGGTGAAGGGCGGCACATGCCTGCCGCCCGACAAGACGGTGGCCGGCTCGGCGCACTTTCTCAAGCCGCCTGGCGGTGCACAGCCGCTGGTCTTTATCTGGATTGCCGGCGAAGCCGCTTGGGCGCCGCTCTACCGCGACGGCAAGCGCATGGCGTTTAACGCCGCCTACCTCGCCTCGCATGGCTGGATCTATCTGAAACCTGTGGAAACTTCCCGATGACCAATCCTATCGTCGTCGTCAACGGTACAGTCTTGACCGCGCCGGCGCCACTTACATTGCAGCAGACCGGCGCAATCGTGTCGCAGGGCGCGACCAATCGTGCGCCGCAAACCTATTCGCTGCTGACGCAATTGTCCGATTTGACTTCAATCCTCGCTGGCGCGCTGACGCTGTCAACGCTGAGCTGGACGGGCGGCACGGTGACGGCCACGACCGCCGCGCCGCACGGTTTTGCCATAGATTCCGTGATCTGGCTCACCATCGCCGGCGTGGTGCCGGCCGGCTATAACGGCGCATTTCTCTGTACTGCTACTGGCGCTTCGACTTTCACCTATCCGCTCGCCAGCGCTCTCGGCGCCGAATCCACGCCGGGAACGTATACCGAGGAAGATGTCGCCGAATTGGTGGAGCAGGCAACGACATTCTTCGGCATGGGCTCGCAAACCAGCGTCTCAGTGCTTGAGCTCGGGCCCGGCAGCCCGGCCGCCGGCGTCGCGGCATTATCGAATTTCATCACCGCGACTACGCCGCAGATTTTCTATGCCTATCTGGTGCCGCGGATGTGGAGTGGCGAACCGACCTTCCTTACTTTTGCGGCGACATTCGAGGCAGTGACCGCCAAGACTTATTTCTTCGTCACGTCCAATTTGCAGAATTATTCGAACTACACCACCACGATGAAAAGCGTGCTGGCGTTGATCGAGGCGCCGGCCGGCGCGGTATGGCCGGCCAATGCGTTGACCGCGATCTCCTGGACGACAAACTTCATCAGCGCCACGACCACGGTCGCACACGGCGTCTCGCCCGGCCAATGGTTTCAGATATCGGGTTGCACGCCCGCCGGCTATAATGGCTGGTATCTCGCCGCCGATGGCACGACCGGTTCAACGCTGATCGCCTATGCGCCGACCAATCCGGGCGCGGAATCGGGGCTCGGCACGCTGGTGGCATCGAGCGCGTTATCGTCTGGTGTCGGTACCACAGAATTTTCACTGGCCGATGCGTTCTGGACTGTGCTGTCATGGAACCCGTCGAGCAGCAACAATGTCACCCCGCTGTCGTTCGCTTATATGTATGGCTCGACGGCGTTTCCGCTACAGGGCAATTCGGCGCTGCTGACCACGCTGCTGACCGCCAACATCAACTATGTCGGCACCGGCCAGGAAGGCGGTACTGCCACCTCGATCCTGCGCAACGGCCGCACGCTCGACGGCAACCAGTTCAATTTCTGGTATGCGACCGATTGGATACAGATCAACGGGGATCTCGATCTGACGGCCGCCGTCATCAATGGCTCGAACAATCCGCTCAATCCGCTGTGGAATAATCAGAGCGGCATCACTGCCTTGCAGGGCGTGCTCGGCCAAACTTGCAGCACCGGCATTGCCGCCGGCTTGTTGCTCGGCTCGCTCATCTTCACCGAACTCGCGCCAGCTGCTTTTGCGCTCAACGTCGAGAACGGTGTCTATGACGGGCAGGTCGTGGTCAACGCGGTGCCGTTTGCGACCTATTACAGCGCCAATCCGGGTAACTACAAAACCGGCGTCTACGGCGGCTTTTCGGTCGCGTTCACGCCGCAGACTGGCTTCCAGCAGATCATCGTCAACATGACCGCCGTGCAATTCGCGGCCGCGGCCTGAAGCGGAGCATAGCAGATGGCGTCGCAGTTTATTCCGCAAGGCACTCTAAATCGTCTCAGAACTTCGGTCACCATCGCGGCGTTTCCAGAACTCAATGTCACGGCACCGTTTCTCGGCAAGCGCAGCGTGCGGCTGACGCGCAACGGCCGCATCGTCGAAAACCTGCAATCGTTGACTGGCGTAGTGCCGTCGCCGGAACCTTATGTGATGATGGAGATTCACATCAATCTTCTGAAATCGCAGGCGCTCGCCAACGCCTATGAGCAGCAATTGCTCAATAATGCTTATCTGGGCCAGCTGACGGTGCGCACCGATACCGCGACGCTGCAATCGTTCATCATCGGGAATGCCTCGATCATCAACGTCGATGAATTGAGCTTCGCCGGTGACACGCCGGATTACATGGTATCGTGCGAGGGTCAGTATCTCATCAATAGCGCCCTGTGGAATTCCTGATGCAGATCGATCGCGCGCTCAACCTCGTCGTTCCGGTGGAGATGCCGGCGGGCCCGTATTACGTGCATTCGGCACCGATCGGCCGCGAGGTGTTCGAGAAATACTATCTGCCGATCAGTCGCGCCTATTCGCAGATGTTCGCGCTGACCAGTCCGCTGGCGGGCCCGCGTGTCGCCGCGCTGCTATTGCGCGATGCCGCGCAAGGGCTCAACCGCTGGGACGGCGAGGATGGCGTCGAGCGTGGCCTGATGGCGGAAATCTATCGGCTCTCCAACGTCATCATGCCGACCGCCAACGGCTGGACGACGGTGCCGTTCGAGGAAGTGCGCGGCAAGAAATTGATCGCCGCCGATGATCTGTCGGAGGTGGAAAACTCCATTGTTTTTTTTACCTTGGCCTCGGTCATGCCGTTCAAGAAGGAGCGGCCGCGGATCCTGGATGCGGCGTCGAATGTGTGGAGTGCGCAGTTTACGTCATTGAACGTTACGGAATACGCCGCTTCCTTGCCGACGTCGAACGTGACCGGCAATACTGGCGCGAATGGCCAAGCCAAGCCAATGGGAACGACGGAGCCAGAAGCGACGGCAGCCGGCACGATCGACACCGGGGCGGGTCCACAAGCGTTCTCCATGCCGCATTGAGTTATGCCGCCGACGACGGCTTCGCCGCGCTGATGACGCGGTTCGATCCGGAATTCATGTGGGCGACGGCGCACCAATATCGCCAGCGCGATCAGGTCATGCTGTTGACCCGCATCGCTGCCGCGCTCGGCGTAACTTTTAAATAAGAGCGCAACCGGAGCGTCGCGATGGCGGTCAAAAGTATCATCGCCGTCGACGTCGACGACAGTAAATTCAAAGCCTTCAAGGCTTTGTATGACAAATATCAGACGCAACTGGCGAAGATGCCGGAAGCCTGGAAGGCCGCCAACAAGGAACAAGAGGCGCTGTTTCTCGGCTTTCAGAAAGTCTCGGCGTCGTTGATGGCGCATAGCGATCTGGCGGCGAAGACGGCCGCCGAAAGCCACCGCGCCAGCAATGAGACCGAGCGCCAAGCCAAATCGTGGCGCACCATGGCGCGCGATTCCAAGGACGTCGCCGGCAACGTCGCCGGTATGACCCGCTCGTTCATCAAATGGACCGGGCTGACGACGCTGTTCACCGGGCTCTTGGGCGGCGGTTCATTGTGGGGCTTTTCGCATCTGGCCGGTTCGGTGGCCGCATTGCGGCAGACCGCAGCCGGGCTGGGCGTGACACCTGGGCAGGCGAGCGCGTTTGGCGTCGATTTCGGCCGCTATCTCTCGAGCCCGCAGGGTACCTTAAGCGCGGTCGCGGGCGCACTGACCGATCCGACCAATGCGGCCTATCGGCCGATCGCGGCGCTCCTTGGCAATGTCCAGGGCCAGAACGCCGCGCAAGTGACTTCGCAATTATTGCAGAAGCTGCCGCAACTCTTTCCCGGCGGCGCTAATTCGCCGACGCTCGGCACTGTCGCCGGCGCTTACGGCCTCACCGAAATTCTTTCGATCGAAGACATCAAGCGCTATCTATCGGCGTCACCGGAAGAACGGCGCCGCCAAGAAAAAGCTTATGCTGGCGATGTCAACAAGTTCGGCCTCGATCCGCGCACGATGCTCGCTTATCAGGATTTCACCACGCAGCTCGACCGCGCCGGCAATTCGATCTTTAAAACTTTCGTGCAGGGACTAGAGCCACTGACCGAGCCGCTCGCTCATTTGTCGGACTCGGTCACGCACGTGGTGCAGGCATTTATCGACGCGGCCAAGGATAAACATTGGATCACCGAATTGTCCGATGGCTTGGAGCGCTTTGCATCCTATATCGGCACGCCGGAATTCGATCAGCTGGTCAAGAGTATCGTTGACGACCTCGGACAACTGGCGTCTGCGGTCGGAACCACCGTGTCATGGTTTATCGGAATATTCGGCGACAACCGCAGCAAGGAGCGTGCCGACAATATCCACAGCATGGGACTTAAGACTGCCGACGAATTGCGCGCCGATCGGGCCAGCGGCAAAGCAACGGCGTGGAGCCAATTTGCCGATATTTTCAACGGCGGCGGGCGCGACATCGCCGGCAATCCGCTCGCCACAATCACGACGGCGGGCGGTCATCACGTCACGGTAGCTGCTGCAGGAGCTGATCGCTTCAAGGGATTTCTTGAAGCTCTGGAAACGACTGGCGCGCCGATCACGAATCTCGGCGGCTACAACCCGCGCAAGATCGCTGGCACGACCGTTTGGAGCGAGCACGCCTTCGGGCGGGCGATCGACATCGATCAGTCTGGCCGGAACGTAGTGACAAAAGAATTTCTGGCGTGGGCGCAGTCGCATGAAGATCTCTTGCACAGGATCGAAAAGCAATACGGCATCAAATCGGGCGCCGACTTCCGCGGACGTCCGGACTTCGGACATTTCGAGTTGTCGAAGGGCTATCAGCGCGACCAGACGGCGAAGGTGGAAATCCACAAGGCGACCGGCGCCGACGTCAACGTTTCGATCCAGCAATTGGCTGGGGGCGCCGCCAGCATCGCCGGGCCGTGAGGACATGAGCGATGGGCATTTCCGTCGGCCAGGCCGCTTATGCGCTGGCATTCCAGAAATCGCCGATCGTGCTCACCAACGGCATCGCCACCAATATTCCCGGCGGCATGCTGCCGATCATCTCGATTATCCAAGCAATCGATTTCAGCTTCGGATTGTTGTCCGGCGGCAATATTGGTCAGAACGGCTATTTCGCCAATTTCCAGCCGCTGCCGGGCGGCACGTTGATCAAGCAGCGAGCCGGTACCTATCCTTACGCCAACCAGTCGGTTGCCGCGAATGCCGTGATCGCCGATCCGCTGACGATTTCGCTGCTGATGCTGGCGCCGGCCAGCGCTGCCGGCGGCTATCTGACCAAGCTCGGTGTCATGACCTCGCTGCAGGCCACCTTGGCGCAGCACAACGGCATGGGCGGCACCTATATCGTCGCCACCGGATCGTTTTTCTATACCAATTGCCTGCTGATGGAACTGCGCGATATCTCGCCCGCACTCTCGAAGCAGGCGCAAATTGGCTGGCAATGGGATTTCTACAAGCCGCTGTTGACGCTTGCTGATGCGCAGGCGGCGCAAAATTCGCTGTTGAGCAAGATTTCCAGCGGCGCGACGCTACAGGGCCAAGACCCGTCGGACTGGAACGTGCAATCGACCACCGGCACGCCGTCGAGCTTGGCGACATCGTCGGTGGCGCCGGCCGCCACCAATACGCCGGGGACAATCACGGCGTCGCCGTCCTATGCCGGGTCGCCGGTGTGACATGGCGACTTATTACCCGTTCACGCCATCGCAATTCGCGCCGTACTCATTTCAGCCGACACTCGACGGCAATCAGTACAACTGCACCGTCACCTGGAATCTGTACGGGCAGCGCTACTATCTCAACGTCGCCGCGCTCGACGGCACGGCGGTCGTGACAACGCCGCTGGTGGCGTCGCCGTCGAGCGTGCCGCTCGCGTCGCTCACTTGGGCGAATGGCACCGTGACCGCAGTAACGCAAGCGCCGCACGGCTATGCCGTCGATCTGACGATCGCGCTGACGATCGAGAATTGCGCGCCGGCTGCCTACAACACCAATGTGCTGGCGCTGGTGGTCAACGCGACCACGCTGACTTGGCCGTTGTTGCCCGATCCTGGACCGGCCACCGCCGTCGGGCTGATCGATTGGACGCTTAATCTGGTCGAGGGCTATTTCGAAACGTCAACGCTCATTTTTCGCAATCAGCAATTCGAGGTCGCGCCATGACGATCGAACATGATCGAGCATCGTCACCGCGCGATCCGTTTATTGGCGCGACTTTTCCGACCGGTCATAGCTTCGCGGTGCGCGTGGAATGCTCCGATATCGCCTTCGATCACGCACAACAGCCCATCGACGACGAACTCGCCAGCGACATGCTATTGATCAAGGCATGCAAGCTCGCGGAGTTGGAAGTGCTCGGGCACGCGTAAGGCCACGCCATGCGGTCCTACGCTGTTGTCATAACCAACGCGACCACGGGCAAATTATGGATGCCGCCGAGCGTTAGCGGCATTAGCCTGGGCGGCGGCGGGCTGGCGAGCGGCGCCAGTTACGGCTCTGTGGTCAACGGCCAGACCTTGCCCGGCGCCTGGGATATCGAACTCGATATCTTCTCGTACAATTTCGACCAGCCGGTCGGCAACGGCTCGCTGACCATCTGGGGTGTATCGCTGCAAGAGATTGCACAGGCCTCTAATCTCAACGGCTTCAACATCGATATCTACGGCGGCATGGCCAAGGGTCTGCCGCTCGCCACCGCGCAGGCGGCCTATGCCGGGCTATTGGCGCGCGGCACGATCTTTCCCGCTTGGGGCAACTGGATCGGCACCGAACAGACCTTGAGCATGACCATCCTGCCCGGCCACGCCAACAACGGCGCGCCGCTGTTCGGCTCGCATGCGCAGCCGGCCAACGTGTCATGGAACTGGCAGCAAGGCACGCCGATGGCACAGGCGCTGCAGACGACATTGGCGGCGGCATTTCCCGGCGTGACCGTCAACATTAATATCAATGCCGGTTTGGTGTTGAATAATCAAAAGCAGGACGCCGGCCATTACGGCACGCTCGATCAGTTTGCGACCTACATCAATCGCCGCAGCCGCGCCGTGCTCAATCAGCAGAATTATACTGGCGTGAACATCGCCTATGATCCCTCGCAGAATGCGCTCAATGTCACCGACAGCACGATAGCGCAGAGTTCGTCCCAACCGAAGCAACTACAGTTTCAGGATCTGATCGGCCAGCCAACCTGGCTCGGCAATGCAGTCAACTTCAAGACGCCGATGCGCGCCGACTTGAAGATCGGCGCTTCCGTCATCATGCCGCAGGGACTCAATCCGATCACCACGCCGCAATCGTCGATCATCGCCCGCAACATCACGTCGTTCCAGGGCACCTATCAGATCACCCGCGTGCGCCACGTCGGCCATTACCGCGAACCGAGCGCCGACGCCTGGGTGACGGTGATCGATGCGGTGCAGCTCAATACGCAAGCGCAGGCGGCCTAAAGCGTCGCGAAAGTGAGATTGCTTGGTCAACCAGGCGCAAAAAACGCCGATCGCGGCGACCTTTAATCTCGCGACGCAACAAAAAGTCCTTGACCAGATCGCGCTAGAGGGCAAAGCGCTCCCCGCCGCCATTGTCGCCGTCAGCGGCTGGATCGTCACGGTATCGTTCGACGTGCAGGGCGCGAACCTGACATTGCCGAACGTCACCTGTCCGATCGCCAATTCGAAATGGATACGCGAGCCGGTGCAGATCGGCGACCAAGGCATCGTCGAGCCGGCCGATGTGTCGCTCGGCGGTATCAGCGGACTTGGCACCGGCACTGCTGCATTATCGCCGGTCGGCAATCTCTCGGCGCTGGTGTGGAAACCGGTCGGCAATGCCAATTGGACTACGCCGGCCGATCCGAACTCGGCATTCGTCAGCGGTCCGAACGGCGTGGTGCTGCAGGATGCGAGCGGCGCCTGCATCGTGACCGTCAACAAGACCAGCGGCCTGACGGTAGCGATCGGCGGCACAACGATCCTGACTATCAACGCCAGCGGCTTGGCGGTGCCAAGCAGCGCCGACGTCACGGTCGGTACGATCAGCAGTAAAACTCATCTGCATAACGGGGTCACGACCGGATCTGGCGATACCGGGCCACCGCAAGGATGACACCAGATGCGCACCTATGCGCGCGTGCGCAACGCCGATGGCACAAAGACCTGGATCACTATTTCAACAACGGCGTCGGGTGACTCTTCGATGGTCTGGCTGGTGACACTCTGCCAGGTGCTGCTGCTCAATCTCAATGAAAGCCCGATGTTCGGCAATTATGGGCTGCCCGCCCAGCAATCGGTGATGCAGCAAGTCGCGCCGGACTATTACATCTCGCGCACGCAACAACAATTCGCGCCGTATTTCGCTTCGCTGCTGATCGCAAAAATCAGCAGCAATCCGCCGACCTACAATATCGCGGTGACGACATTCGCCGGCGCGTCGTTGAATTTTGCGCTGCCGGCCAGCGCCAGTCCGTCCAATCAGATTCCGCAATAGCAAAATCGGCCCACCATGTCGGATCAGGTAATCCCGGTCGTGGTGACCTCGGCCGGGGTAACGTCGACCCCGCCGGCGACGTTGCAGACGGCGATCGTCAATACGGTCACGCCGACTAATCCTGATTATACCAGCAATTTGCCGGCCTCGCTGGTCGAGGATCTGCTCGATACCCAGATCGCCGGCCTGTCGGTCATCGATCAAGCGCGCGTCGAAACGCTGGATTCGATCGGCCCATTGTCCGCCAACGAATGGTTGCTGCTCCAGCTCGGCAATATGGCCGGCATCACGCAAGCGCCGGCGACCAATACCTCGGTCTATCTGACGTTCTCCGGCACGGTCGGCTTTGTCATTGTCCAGGGCTTCACGGTTTCGGACGGCACGTATCAATATACCGTGCAGACCGGCGGCATCATCGGCGCCTCCGGCCAGTCGGCGGCGCTCTATGCGGTGGCGACGCAAACTGGCTCCTGGGCGGTGCCGTCGAACTCGGTGACAAAACTTGTCACCTCGATGCCGTCTGGCATTGCCTTATCCGTCACCAATGCCTTGCCGGGCATCCCCGGTGGCGCCGCGCAGAGCGTGGCGAGCTTTCGCCAGGCCGTACTGCAGGCACAATTGGCGGTCTGCCAGGGCATGCCGTCGCTGTTGAAGACGCAGCTCGCGCAAGTCGGCGGCGTGCAGGCCAATCTGGTCTCGATGAACCAGCAGGCGAGCGGCGGCTGGGAAGTCATTGTCGGCGGCGGCGACCCGTATCAGGTCGGCTACGCGATCTATCGCGGCATCGGCGATGTGTCGGCGCTGGTAGGCTCAGTCTACAATATCGTCTTGATCGGCGCCGTCTATCCGGCGTTGATCACCACCGACAAGAACCATGGCTATGTCACCGGCCAGATCGTGGTGATGCAGGACATCGTCGGCAGCGGCAATCTCGAGGAACTCAACAACGTCGAGTATGCCGCAATCGTCACCGGGCCGACCAGCTTTACTGTCGGTTTTAGCCCGACAGGGACTTATACCGGCAGCGGTATTGTCACGCCCAATCTGCGCAACATCACCGCGGCAATCAACGATTATCCCGATATCTATGAGGCGATTTTCGTCAATCCGCCGGCGCTGACGGTGGCGATGACGGTGATCTGGAATACCATTTCGAGCTTTGTCGTGCCGGCGGCTTCGGTGGCGCAACTCGCCAGCGTGGCGCTCGCCGCTTATGTCAACGGCCTCGAAGTCGGCCAGCCGCTCAATACCATCGCCATGAACGACGTCTTCGTCGAAGCTGTTGCCGGCATCCTGCCGAGCAATCTGATTTCGCTGCTGACGTTTGCGGTGTCGGTCAACGGCGTCGGTGTGGCAGCGAGAGGCGTATTGATCTACGGCGAACCGAACAGCACCGTGCAGGAATGTTATTTCACCACCAATTCCGGTCTGATCACCGTCACGCAAAGCTGAGGCTTTGAACATGATCGCGCCGCGCAGTCTCTATCCCGGCGCCGCGGCGCAGATCGTTTTTGCCGGCCAGCCGGTCATTGCGGTTTATGCCGGCGCGCTCGGCGGCCGCATCGCCAACCCCTATCTGGCGAGCGATCAGGGCATCACGCACGCCGAGACGCTGTTTATCGATCTGATCAATCCGGCGGCGCTCGAGGATACCGCCACTACCTTTCCCTTGCAGCCTGGCGAAAGCTACGCACTGCCGTGGAATCTGACCAGCAATGTCAGCGTCAATGCGGCCACGGCCGGGCATGCCTTCTCGGTCGTCATCGTGCAGACGCCGACGCCCTATCCGCCGACGCCGCCAACACCGTCGCCATTCCCGCCGGTCGGTCCCACTTCCGTTCTCACTATCCCGCCGACCTATATTTATCAGGAATATGCCGACGACGACGACCTGCAAGCTTTTGCCGGTGCCTGGAATTCGATCGCGCAAGGCTATCTCGTTTGGTTCAACACCGCCAATCTGCCGGTTTATACCAATCCGGCGATCTCCGGGGCGTTGCTGGATTGGATCGGGCAGGGCGTCTACGGCGAGGTGCGGCCGGCACTTTCCTCGGGTCAGAACACCGATCTCGGCACTTACAATTCCTGCCTGTTCAATCAGATCCCGTTCAATGAACGAGAAATCGTCGGCTCGGGCGATGTCGTCGCCACATCCGACGATATCTACAAGCGCTGCCTTACCTGGAACTATTACAAGGGCGATGGCCGGCAGTTCAATGTACGCTGGCTCAAGCGCCGCATCATGCGCTTTCTTACCGGCACCAATGGCAGCGCGCCGAATGTCGATAATACCTGGCAGGTCAGCGTCAGCTTCGGCCTCGGCAATGAGATCAACATTCGGCTGCTGACGCAGTCGCGCGTCATCACCGAAAGCACGCTCTACAACGGCATGCTGTTCAACGACGCTCCTTACAACAATTGGGACAGCGCAGTCGATTTCGATTATCCGCCGCTACCCAATGCAGCGATTTTCGCCGAGGCGCTGCAAGCCGGAGTGCTGCAGACGCCGTTCCAATACGATTTCACCGTCACTACCTGACGCGCGCGCTTTGTCGTTTCCGCAACAAGCAAGGATTATCAATCATGCCGTTGGAAAAAGGCGGTAGCCGCACCGCTATCTCCGCTAACGTCGCGCGCGAAATGAAGGCTGGAAAACCGCAAAAACAAGCCGTCGCCATCGCGCTGAAAACCGCCGGCAAAAGCTACAACGACAGTATCAACTCCTATCTCGATGCGGTGCGTCGCGGCGATGCCGCGACCATGCGCGATTGCTTCAAAGACAGGTAATCGATCATGGCGGTGAACATCGGCGCCTATAACGTCATTCTGACTTTCGCCAATCTGGCGAAAGCGACGCTGGCCGGCGCCATTACCAATACCGCAACCGCGGCACAGCTCGCTTCCGGCACCGGCTCTTTGTTTCCGGCGCCGCTTGCCGGCCAAGGTTACGTCGGCACGTTTATCGATGCCGCGACCGGTTTGCTCAACGAGATTGTTTTAGTCACGGCCGTAAGCGGCGACCAGATCGTCACTATGGTGCGGGCGCAGGAATCCACTACGGCACTGAACTGGAATATCGGCGATTTCTTCTATATGCAGCCGACCGCCGGCACCATGGCATCGATGACGCAAGCGGGACAGGCCTCGCCGGCACGCGTCATCACCTCGTCAATCTCATTCACGCTGAACAACGCTGATGGTGCGGTCGGTCTTGCCCGGGTCACAAGTCTCGCGGCGCAGAGCATCACCTTTCCGGTCACGCCGATCAACGGTCAGATCATCCGCATCTCGGATCTGATCGGCAATTTCAATGCCTATCCGGTCACGATGATCCCGAATAGTGGTCAGAACATCGCCGGTCTACCCGGCAATGCAGTGCTGAAAACCAATCGCGGCGTCGGAGCGTTCGAATTCTTCTTGACCGGCACCAATCAAGGGACATGGAGCTTCGGGTCATGAGCCGGTACAGAATTTTCGCTGTAGCGCTTTCCGTCATTGTTGGCGGCGCGCTTTGCAACGGCGCTCGCGCGCAATTCTCGGCACAGCAGCTTTATGTTGCTTCATCGTCGGGCACGAATGCCTATTCCATCACCATCCCGAATATCGCCAGCCTGGCCGATCTGGTCGGCGTGCCGATCCGGGTATTGATGAGCGCCAGCAACACCTCGTCGGTGACGCTGGCCGTATCCGGTACCGGCGGTTCGCCGACCTTGATCGCCACGGCGGTCGAGAAACTTTCGCCAAGCGGCTTGCTCGCATTGACCGGCAGCCCCAGCGAAATCGTCGCCGGCCAGATCAACACCTTCATGTATGACGGCACGGTGTTCGAATTGCTGGGGCCGACGCTCAACCTGACGGCAATTTCGGCGCAGAACGGCTTTGCCAGTCCGATCAACATGACGCTCAATTGCTCGGCCGCCGCCAATGCGCTGACCTGTGCGATCAACGCCAATAACGGCACGACGGCGGGAGCGACGCCAACTGCCCTCAATCCGGTCTGGATCCCGTTTGGCGATGCGGGTTCATCCGGCGCCAATCTGCCTTATGGCAATCCGGTGTGGCTCGAGCTGACATCGGCCGTTTCAACGACGATCTCCGGCGGCAACAATATGGGCTGCACCATCAATGGCGGTCCATGCCGGTTATGGCTCACGGCGATCAACGATGCCGGCACCGTCACACTTGGGCTGTCAGATCAGGTCAATTGGTCAACACCGGCCGTCTATCCGCTCAACGAGAGTGTGTTGCAAAGTACCGGCGCGGGCACCGGCGGCGGCAATTCGGCGGGCGTGATCTATACCAGCGTCGCTTCGTTATCGGATGTCGCCGTTCGCATCATCGGCTATGTCGAGTGGACTTCGATCGCCACGGCGGGTGATTGGACCGCGCCGAATATCGTGCGACTGTTCGGGCCGGGCGTGAGAAAGCCGGGTGAACGCTTCAATTTGAGTTGGTCTGGTGTGATTACGACACAGACACTGTTCGGAACGTCAGACACACAACTGACTGGAATATCCGCATCTATTACACCAAGCAGTGCGGCAGACCTGATCGAAGTCACAGCAACCCTGTCGATTTCGCCGGGCAATGATCATGCCGCACAGCTGGGACTATCGCGCGGGACAAGTCCTACACTGTTCGGAGTGACCGGATTTGTCGGGAACGGGTCAACGGCGTCGAATAATTACCTACTCTCCTTGCATGGATTCGATAGCCCGGCAACGACAAGTTCAACGACCTATAACGTGTATGGCATTTGTAGCGTGGCGGCAGGCTGCTTTGTAAATGAGTCCCCCAACCCAGGATCGAGTGATATCACCGCTCAAGAAATCATGGGCGCGCTGGAACCGGTGAACGACAACGGCAAAGCGCTGCGGATGGTCGGCTGACACATGGCCACAATCCCCGTCACTCCGATACCGCTGGTCAATTCCATAATCACGATCGGCGAAACATCGGTCATTGCCGTTGCCGCCGGCCCGAACGGCGGCGTCATCACCAATCCGTTGAGCGCGACCGATCAAGGTCTGGTCACGGCGGAAAATCTCTACATCAATCCGGTCACGGCGGCGGGCACGGTTGGCAACGGCACAACTTTCGCGCTCCTGCCCGGCCAGTCATGGACCATCGTGCCCGGCCAGACGACACCCACTTACGTCAACGCACCGACGAGCGGGCACAAGCTCTCCGGCTTCAGCTATTAACATGCGAACCAGCCATTTCGTCATTGCAGCGGCTTGGCTGTCCGCATTGCTGTCGCTTGGCAGCGTGCCGGCCATGACGCAGTCCGGGCCCGGTCCGGTTCCCGGCATCCCTCAGTTATTCACAAGCTATCCGCTCACTCCGTCATTTCTTATTAGCGGAGCAACACTCTCTCTGAATTACAATGCCTCGCTGACGCTCGACGGCGCCAATAATCTCGGCATCAATCTCGCCAATCCCAATACCTGGATGGGTACGCAAACCTTTCCGAGCCCGGTGTTTACGGGCGTTCCGGTCGCTCCTACAGCTACGTTCGGCACCGATACGACGCAGCTTGCCACGACGGCTTTCGTTCAAACGACGCTCGCTACCGGAAATTATGCGGCCGGTCCTTCCACCACGA
>DATKRE010000199.1:0-9510 GCA_035532335.1 Xanthobacteraceae bacterium
GACGTTCGGCAGCAGTACGGGGAATACCGTACGATCCATGGAATTCACGACGTATGTCGCCGCCACGATCAGCAGCGCTCCAAGCGCCGCAGGAAACGGTAGCCGGTCCGGCCCTTGCATTGTCCTAGGCTCGATCAAAGCAACGCAACCGGCAAAACTACTAAGAGCGAAGGGCTGTAAAGATCAGCACTGAAGGCAGTAACCTCGCTCGCAACGTCCATTTCATCGCCTGACAGGCGCTGCCAAAACATGTTCTCCTCCGGCATACGTTAGTGTTGCATGATGATGAGCACGGACGGACGATGCCGCAACTTTCGTGCATCAAATTTCGCAAAGGTTTTGCGCTTTTGCAAGCTGGTAACGCGTTGGTATCATCGGCGGCGTGTCGCCGTTGGACCCGCGCCTCTAGCAAAAATTATTCGGCCCCCAACAATATTTTTTCAACAGTATCGGTCAAAGCAGACATCGCGATGCATCCGGGCCATGTCCGCTTCCCTCCGGTACCTCGATGATGTTGCGTCTGCGCTTTCGTTTGCCATCGGCGCCATTTGGGATCGTGAGTTCAATGGCCAACTGACCCGACTGGACCTCGGCCCGAACCAGATGATTGCGGATGAGGGCCACATCGTCGGTATCGTGTGTTTGCTGAGGTGACCCCGAACCGCCATCACCGCCAAGGTGGTGTCGGATTCTGCAGATGTAAGACCACTCACTCAAGCTTTCGCATAATGACTGGTTATGGAACACTCGCATGGGCCGCAGCCTTGGTGCGCCGTCGCGGCGCTGCGGGAGCAACTACGTCATGTCGGGATCAAATTTTGTGGGTGTCGACGATAGCTCGTGCATCAAAGATCGATATGGGTGTGAACGTGCCTCGACTGACCACTAGTCCCCGTACTCAGGATCGCGCCGCGGTGAAGGGTCGGGTCGACGTCGTGATCGTGGGGGGCGGTCCGTTCGGTCTCATGCTGGCCAATGAACCAGGTCGGCGCGGAATAACCGCGAAAGGCTTCCACAGCATTCAATCCACAGGCGAATGCGACCCAAGCGCGGACAATGGAGCATTATCGCCGGCTTCCGAGCGGTTTGTTGGCATCCCACTGGAATTGATCGCCCCGCGTGAGGTTTCGGCGTTCTGTTTAGACAGCCGAACTGAAAACTGTCTGCCGCCGAGACCTGCACGTAATATGCAGATCCACCACTCGTCCAGATAAGCCAACGGATACGCGGCTGCCAAAACAAGCACCATCAAGAGCACGAATGCCGCCGGCGCTGCGACGATGCCGCCGAAGCGCGCGGCCATGCCGGAATGGATTGGAGCGACAAGCCCGTGCAGAATCGGTAGATGAACCAGGTAGATTGGGAATGACAGCCGTCCTAACAGTCTGGCGGTTGGTCCGACCAGGCGCCTGCGTACCGGGTCGCAAAACAGCACTAGAACCAAGAGAGCGGCCGCAGCGACGCCATGCACCAGCGGTTCGATCTGCGGCGATGCAAAGCCCGCCATGAAGCTGTAAAAACCAACGGGCTTCGAATACCCGTCATAGCCGCACAGCACGACCGCCAAACAAGCGGTGCCGAGAATAATGGGCATTCGCCAAGGATAGATGAAACTCAGAGCGGAAGCCACAGAGCCGCGTTCGATATAAGCCCGCGCGATGATCACCCCGGCAACCAGCATGGCATAGTAGAAGCCGCCTTCACCGGTCATAGTCGCCGTAACAACAGTTGCAACGGCGCCGACCGCCATCGCACGCGACAACGATTTTTGGAAAATCAGAATCAGACCTGTCGCATAGGCTGCAAAGCTGCCGAACAGCTCATAATGCATGGTCCACAACGCCGCATTAAAGTCGGTCTTGCCATAGACGAAGGTCGAGAACACGCCTTCTGCCAGCGCGCCTCTGATGACGGATGCACCCTGCTCGAAACCGCCGGCGCCAAGGTACCTTGCGAGATTGAACCAGCCATCGTCACGATAAAGGCCGAGCAAAAAGAATACCGCCGATAACATATTGACGGTGACCACCAGCGGCACCAGCCGCGGCCATCGTTTCAAGGCGCCCACAAGGAGCGCTCTCCAATCGCGCTTTTCCATGGCGCTTAACGTGAGCACAAAGCCGGACAGGACGAAAAAAATCGCTACGGCTGCGGAACCGTTGACCAGCGCGAACAACGGCGTACGCACCAAGGCGATGGGGTCGTCGGGGAAATTCCGTCCGTGTAGGCGTGGCGCGACAAACAGAAGAAAATGATGGAAAAGCACAATCATCGCTGCAACGCCGCGGAGACCTTCCAGCTCAATCAGCTTGCTGCGCCCCGTCGTCCTCATGTAGGACCGATGCTCCTATCGCGCCTCTTCCAATGAAGAGACGCGTGGCTGACTTGGCGTGCCCCGGCAAACATCCACCCAATTACGTCACCGACTCGTTTGCTTTGTCTGACTGGGAGTCAAGGAATTGGATCTGGATATCGCGCTGCACGGCTTTGCCGGCGATCAGACGTATGGCTTCATTTGGATCAGCCAGGCACAGCGCGCGAAACTTAAGGTCGGTCTGTGAGAGTTTGAATACTTTTTGCACGGCCCGCTTTAGTTCTTCGCCGGTCAAGAATTCTTCATCCATTGTCGAACTCCCGGCAGCCGTCGGTCTTTGGCTGCGCAGAACTCACTCTAAACTAGTTGAGCAAAAGAACAGAAGGAATTTTCACCGGATCGCTCAGGCGCAGCATCTGATAGCCAATCCCTGCCGCCCCCTGAAACAGACTTGGATTGAAGAATCCATTATCGAATGCAATGCTGAAACCACCGCGCTCGTTGCCACGTGCAACACTCCTGGCCGCAAGCTGAAGGGCCTTGCGGGACCATTCGCCCTGCGCTAGCCGCTCGCCCGCCGTGCAAAGCGTATCCATTAGCCCCGCGTTCCCGCAGCAGAGATGGTCGCGCGGCAACAAATTTACCGCCCCGGTCGACGCCAGCGCGGCTTGAATGTCGCGGCGGACTTCAAGTGTGTCCATGATGTCCAATGCTGCGATCCGTCCCAACCCAATTCCTGGGGCACCGTGACACCAAGCCATCGAGAACGTCGGTCGCGAAAACTTCGCGGTCGCGCGTCTGAGGTCCGGCCAATTATTGTACTCCGGTATGAAGGCGCGGCCCTCAAAATCAATCCCTTCGACGGCCGCGTCATAGAATTTAACGTCGGCCGTAACCTTGTATAGCTGCAGAAGCGCGTAGGCTATTCCCGCTGCGCCATGGGAAAACCCGGTGAGGTGACGCTTATCCAGCGTTGGCCAAGTCTTGCAACCGAATTTGTCGGGCTCGCGCCTTTGCAACAGGTCGCGGCCGCACGCGATAGCGCTATCAAGAATCGTGCGTTCGCCGGTAGTGGTGTAACAGGCCAAAAGACAGAGAATAGCTCCGGCGGACCCGTTCATGGCATCAAGGCTCTCGTCCTTTCCGATCTGGTGCGGCCGAATGCGCAACGCCGCTACCGTCGCATCGGCGATCAGTTCGCCTTCATTCAGAAATTCACCCGCCCGGGTGAGCGCATAGGCGATCGAGGACAGACCGGCATACCCACCAAAGCCGAATTCTGTCAGCTCCTCATCGTTGGCAAGTTTGATCCAACGCTGGATCGGTGCTAGCGAAGCGCGCGCTAAGGCCCGGTACGAGGACCCCGGCATGATTCTTTCCAGCGCCGCAAAGAACAGTCCGACGCCGGCTCGGCCGTTATAAAGATCGTTTTCCATCGGTTGCAAAGTGTATCGCTCAGCCGCCGGCGAATAGTTCAACACCATCCAACCAAGGTCTCCATTGCCTTGACGGAACGCATTGCTTTCGATCTCCTTTCCCAGCTCAATTGCGACCTTGAGCAGTTCGTCTCTGCCAAACGGGTCGATGACTCGATATTCTTGGCTGTCGTCCGCTATTGATTGATCGGTCCAAAGATTGGCGCTCCGCACGTCGAAAGAGCCGGCGACCAGACTAAGCTGCCATCGCAGATCCGCTTCGCTCAGACCGCTGATCTTCGCGTGGGCGAAATTCCAGGCGGACTCGATGAAACATCCGGCAATTGAATTGCCGGAACTCAATCTCAGAGCATTTCCGTCCCCGCGCAGCGTAAATCTCGGCACGTCCAGTTTCCAGAGCGAAGCCATTTCGACCTGCATCAGAGGCCAAATCACCGGCTTACCTTGGAGCTTGAGCAATTTCTGCGCCAGGATTTCAAATTGCAGACCGAAATCGACACCGTCACGCAGATTTGGAGGATGCAGAGCTCTTCGCAGGATCAGGTTATACAAGGCGGTTGATCGGTATATGAACCGGGCATCATGCGCGAACATCGCCCGCAACGGTCCGTTGGCCTCAACCAACAAATCCACCTTCTGCTGCAGGAATCGATAGGCCTCCTCGAAACCGCTTAGTATGAATTTTGTATAATCATTCAAAATCGCAACCTTATCGTTCAACTTCGGCAAGTTGCCGGCGGGCTGCGGCCGCTGTCGTTGGTAGGAATAGTCCATACCGTCGGTGTTGACATGGCTCCAAACGATCGCTTCAGCTTCGCCTTCTTCTTCTTCCGAGCGCGCGAGCCCGGAAATGTCAAAATATTGATGATCCAGCTTTACGGGATCTGGCAGCAGGTCGGTCGACAGCACCGAGACGCGTAGTCGCGCCGCCATTTCATCCGTGTCATCGCTGTCGTCGCCGCTGAGTTTCGTCCGATGATGATAAATTGTCTCAAGGTCGATCGGCACGGGATACTCGCCGTCGGCGATCAGATTTTGATAGTGGAAATCGCTGCCGTTGAGAGCATAGACCAGACACAGGAGATTTCCTGCGCGTCGATAGTAACGCTGGAGTTCTTCGTCACTACCGCATGATCGGTGTTCGACATATTCGACCCAGCCGTACTCGCCTCGATCCAGAACTTGCAAAACCCGGAATGGCAGGAGTTCATCAAAGCGGTTAATCCACGCTGCGAACTCGAAGTACGCCCTTTCGATACCCAGACTTCTCGGCTTGTAAATCAACTTAAGTCCAGAAGAAAACTCGATCGCGATGACGCTGCGACCGCCGTCGTGCGGATCCGAAAGAGCGGCGTCTATTGCAATGATAGATCCCGATGGCTTTCGCCGATTGAATGTTATTTCGATTTCAGGAAGATCATTGAAAAGCCGCTTCTCGAATTCGTCGACGCTGTCGACCCATTGCACCACGGCGACTGCCAGCAAGCGGGCCATGACGCAATATTCTTCAAATAGCGGACCCCAGCCATCCCCATAGCTCTTCGCGATAAAACACTGATATCGCGCGTATGAGCTTAGTCCTGGTTCGATACCCGCATCCGAATCATCGGCGAATTGGCGAAGTGCCAAAAAGGCACGAAACTCCACGGCGAGCACGCGCGCGGCAATCTCTGTCAGCTTTTGCAGAAGCTCGCGCGCGAATGCGTTCAACACATCGTCTGAAAGCTTACCCGCTCCGCTCTCGGCAAGCAGCCGAAGCGCCACTTCGACAAAGGGCAGAAACAGTCCTTCGAACGGCAGCGGACCGCGAGCATTCAAGTACAAGAAGTTCTTGGCCACGTCCGGGGCGAGAGCAACGTCGCGTAATCCCGGCGTTGCTGCCAGCACCCGGCTTAATACGTCACACCATTGCGGGAGCTTGAAATGCGAAGGGACCTTGATCGATCCCAACACGCGCCGGACACTGGTCACCTCCAGCCCGTCTCGCGCCAGCCGTTCGAGGAATAACGCCTCATCGCCTTCGCAGGCGGCGTTGCGCCATTGCCTCAGTCTTTCCTCAATCCTTTGCGGCTCGGTCGGGCTCTCGATGCAGAGGTTGGCGGCGAGCCGTTCCCAAGGAGACAACGAGTCAATGGCGATTCTTGCAAGCCGATCCGGCGAGAGCAAGATTCAGGCCCCTATTCCTTGGTCGATAGAAACGGACGACTAGGTGTCGGCTGAGGGCGGGGAACAGCGCGCCTAAACCTGCTCCGCCCGAAGCTTTGTTTCGGGCGGAGAGCCAATTGGTTCAGGACTACTCGCGTTATTCCGGAGCGAGTGGCCCGCGGGCTCGATAAAAGCAATTGTTCAGCGTGCGTGGCGTCGAATTGTTGCACGATCCCTCCATCCGAGCCGCCGGGCGCCTGTCGCGCTCAATGCTTGCCGGAAGGTCATGTTGCGTCAGCAATTTTGGTAAAACAAAGGTAAGCACGCTGTCTTCGCGTTTGTCGGAGACGGACATCGCATTTCCCCACAATTAACGGGGGACGGCGCCTCCCCCGGGCTGTTTCCCGGCCAAACGGGAACGCGCCAAGTTATACTACTACTTATAGCTGTCAATTCCGCGACATGAAGATTGATGACCTCCGATAGCGACCAGGACGGAAAGTCCGCGCCCTTTGGCGGCCAACCCGCGATCTGGTCGACGATTATCCCCCTACTGCCTTATATCTGGCCCCGCGACCGTCCCGATCTAAAACTGCGGGTGACCATCGCATTGTTGCTGCTGCTGGCGACCAAGACCGCGACACTTGCCATTCCCGTGTTCTTCAAGCTGGCGATCGACGCCCTGGACGGCCCGGGAGTCCCAACCGTCGCGGGTCCACAATGGCTGATCTGGCTGCTGGCCGCGCCGATTCCCATCGTCGTCGTGTATTGCGTCACGCGCATTTTGGAATCGACGATCACGCAGTTGCGCGACGGTCTTTTCGGCAGGGTTGCGATGCATGCGGTGCGCCGGCTTGCGGTGCGAACCTTTGCACATCTGCATGAATTGGCGCTCCGCTTCCATCTTGATCGCAAGATAGGCGGTTTGAGCCGCGTGCTTGAGCGCGGCCGCAACGGGATTGAAATCATCGCCCGGCTTGTCGCATTGCAGCTACTGCCGACCTTCATCGAACTGATGCTGATCGTCGGCTACATGATGTGGCAGTTCGACTGGCGCTATGTCGTCACCGTCCTGCTAACCGTTGTCGGCTACGTGATTCTGACCTATCTGCTGACTGAATATCGCCTGGCAATCCGCCGAGACGTGAACAGCGCCGACACCGAGTCGAATTCAAGGGCGATCGATTCACTCATCAATTATGAAGCAGTGAAATATTTCAACAACGAGAAGCGTGAGGTCGAACGCTACGATTCCACGATGGCTCGCTATGAAGACGCCAGCGTCAAGGCGATCACCTCGCTTTCGATGACGAATTCCGCGAATACGATCCTGTTCACGATCGGTCTCGGCGCCGCCATGATCATGTGCGTGATCGAGGTCAAGGCTGGAACCAAGACGATGGGCGATTTCGTTTTGGTCAATGCGATGATGCTTCAGCTTTATCAGCCCCTGTATTTCGTCGGTCTGGCTTATCGGGAGGTGAAGCAGGCGGCGACGGACATTGAGGCGATGTGGTCGATCTTGGTGCAGGATCCCGAAATCAAGGATCGGACCGACGCGCGGCCACTGAAGGTCGAAAGCGGCGTGATCCGTTTCGACAATGTCGTATTTGCCTATGAACCGGAGCGAGAAGTCCTAAAGGGCATCAGCTTCGAAGTGCCTTCGGGCAAGTCCTTGGCGGTGGTAGGTCCGTCCGGATCCGGTAAATCAACCATCGCACGGCTTCTGTTCCGCTTGTACAATGTGACTTCGGGTCGAATTCTGATTGACGGTCAAGATGTCAACGACGTGACGCAAGTTTCGTTGCGAGCGGCGATCGGAATCGTGCCGCAGGACACCATACTGTTCAATGACACGATCCGTAACAACATATCCAGTGGCCGTTGGGTTGCTACGGACGCCGACATTGAAAACGCAACGCGGCTTGCCCAGCTTGACAGCCTTGTTCGTGCGGCGCCCAAGGGCTACGAGACCGAGGTCGGCGAGAGGGGTTTGAAGCTTTCCGGCGGTGAAAAACAGCGTATTACCATCGCGCGCACGATTTTGAAGAATCCGCGCATCCTGATACTCGACGAAGCGACTTCCGCACTCGACACCCCTACCGAGAAGGAAATCCAGAACGCGCTGGAGCGGGTTTTGCGCAACCGGACGACCCTGATGATCGCTCACAGACTCTCAACAATCGTCGGCGCCGACGAAATCATCGTCTTGGATCAAGGTAGGATCGCGGAGCGCGGAACGCACAATAACTTGCTCGCGAATGGCGGCCTCTATGCAAATATGTGGCGTCACCAGAATGAAAAGCATGAAACGCAGGAGATTTGGAATTCACCCGACTTTGCGATCCGCGGGCAATGAAGCCGCGCGTAAGAAGGACGTCGTCGATTTTGGCGAGACCAGTGTACGATCAGTGAGATGGCAAACGGATCTTCCGATACGAGTAACGTCGGCGCCGACGCAAGCTGCGACGAAAACGTGCTGGCGCGGGCGATGTTTGCTCTGGACGATGAACGGCCCGGGGACGCGGAGCGCATGGCGGCCGAGGTGCTCAGGGCCGATCCCCGTCACACAACCGCGCTGTACATCCTGGGCTGCGCGCTGGTCATGCAGGACCGAGCCGAGGATGCGATCGCGCCGCTCGAGGCCGCTGCGGATGGCCGCGACGATCAGGCAATCGACACCATGCTAGCGATCGCGCTGCGTCAAGTCGGCCGCTACGAGGATGCCGTCAGCCGGCTCCAGCGCGCGACCGGGCGGCATCCGCCTTATGCCGCGGCGTTCACGGAGTTCGGCCATCTCCTGGTCTTGATGGACAATTATGAGGCGGCGATTGACGTTCTCAATCGCGGGCTCGAAATCGCGCCGAAGACGCCCCAATTGTCGATCCAGCTTGGTTTTGCTCATTTGTCTCGCGGCGACTGCGCCAATGCTAAGACGGGCTTTGCACGGGCCCTTGATATTTCCCCTGATTCGCATGACGCATTGTTCGGTATGGCCAAGGCACACCAGGAACTCGGCGAGAATGAAGAAGCGGCTGGCTACTTTCGGCGTTATCTTGCCAGCTGTCCCGACGATTCTGGTGCTTGGCTCAGTTTCGGACATTGTCTGTTGGAGCTCGGACAACTCGATGCCGGCTATGATTGCTTCCGTGTGGCAGCCGGTGGTGACGCAGAACACTACTTCAACGCGCTCGCTTCGCTGGCGTCGTCGGGGCGCGGCCGATTCTGGCTGAGGCCGAGCGATGCGCAGCGATTTTTTCGGACGCCGCGGTCCGAGGACTAACGCTTCTGCACACGATAGTCGCGGCGATACACGTCAGTATCCTGTGCGATCGCGTTGCGCGTCTTATTCATTCGCTCGGCCTCCTCGGTGGAGAGCATATCGAACTGGAGGACCCAGCTCTCACGTCTCACCGGCACGCATTGCGCCACTGGCGTGCCTTTTGGCAGCACACCGTTAAACCTGGAATCATGCCAACGCGCCGGAAAATTGATCGTACTGTCATGGAATGTATCGCAATCGACGAGGCCGGTAAGCGTCGTGAACGGCAGGTCGGCGCGATTGACCGGGTGAGTGAACAACACGGAGTAGCCTGGCGGCGCTTCGATAGTCCA
>DATKRE010000200.1:0-17232 GCA_035532335.1 Xanthobacteraceae bacterium
GGGCGGCCATGGCTGGATGCGTCTTTCGGCGCTCCACCCCCTCTTTGTTTGCGCATGATCTTTGTCCGAAAAGCGGAAGACCACTTTTCGGGATCATGCGGTTGGTGGTGCGCATGACTCGGACGCGTAGGCGCCGCGAGAACGGATTCGCATGGCGTCATTCGGGGGCGCGCGGGAGCGCGAACCCGGAATCCATAGCCCCGGTCCGTCCGGAATTTTTCTGCAACGTCTGTGGTTATGGATTCCGGCTCTCGCTGACGCTTGGCCGGAATGACGAAGCGGGCGGCAACCGAGTCGCTGGAACGATTCGGGTAACTTAACTCGCTTCCTGCATCTTCACCGCGTCCTGCAAATCGACCGACACGAGTTGCGAGACGCCGCGCTCGGCCATGGTGACGCCGTAGAGGCGGCTCATCCGCGCCATGGTGATCGGATTGTGCGTGATGATGACGAAGCGGGTGTCGGTCGAGCGCGTCATTTCGTCGAGCAGATCGCAGAAGCGCTCGACATTGTAGTCGTCGAGCGGCGCGTCCACTTCGTCGAGTACGCAAATCGGCGCCGGGTTGGTGAGGAACACAGCGAAGATCAGCGCGAGCGCGGTCAGCGCCTGCTCGCCGCCGGATAGCAGCGACAGCGTCACCTGCTTCTTGCCGGGCGGCTTGGCCATGATTTCGAGGCCCGCCTCAAGCGGATCGTCGCTTTCGATCAGTTGTAGTTCGGCGGTGCCGCCGCCGAACAACTCGGTGAACAGCTTCTGGAAATTCGCGTTGACGGTGACGAAAGACGACAGCAGGCGCTCGCGCGCCTCGTGGTTGAGGTTGTGAATGCCCTGGCGCAGCTTTTTGATCGCCTCGATCAGGTCGTCGCGCTCGGTCGCGAGGTTGTCGTGTTGCGCCTCGACGTCATGCAACTCTTGCTCGGCCAGCAAATTGACCGAGCCGAGCCGTTCGCGCTCGCGTCGAATGCGGTCGAGCTTGGCCTCGACTTCGGCGATGTCCGGCAATGCCTCGCCGGCCTTGAGTTCGGCGATTTCGGCGGCGCCCTCGGGCGCGACGTCGAGCGCTTCGCGGATTTCGTGCTCGACGTCGACGAGCCGGCGCTTAGCGCCGTCACGGCGTTCCTCGGCGCGGGCGGCATCGGCGCGGGCCTCGCCGACGGCTTCGAGCGCCGCGCGCGCGGCCTTGTCGGCTTCGGCAAGTACGTTCTCGGCTTCGGCTAAATGGTCGGCGGCGGCGCGCCGGGCCGTCGTCGCGGTCGCGATCTCGCCGATCAGCGCGGTCCGCTGGGCGGCGAATTTCGCCGGTGCATTGGCGAGTTCGGTGCGTTCGGCTTTGGTTTCCTCGGCACGCTGGCCGATGGTGGCGATTTGCGCCGAGGCGCCTTCGTTGCGTTCTTCCCAGCCGGCGCGCTCGCCGGCGATGGCCTGGAGCCGGCGGTCGGCAAGCTCGGCCTCGCGCGTCATCGCTTGCGCTTCGACGCGCACCTCGGCCAGCGCCGCGCGATCGCGCACGATCGCCGCGTTGACCTCAGCGAGCTTGGCTTCAAGGTCGGCGGCTGCCGGCAAGGCGGCGAGTGCCTGCTCGGCGCTTTGGCGCGCGGCGTTCGATTCCGCGTGGCCGCTGCTGGTGCGCTGCTTGGCTTCCTTAAGCGCGGAAACCCGCGCGGCGTTGCGGCTGATCTCGCGTTCGGCGGCGGCGTGCTCCTCGCGCGCGGTATCGGTGGCGTGCTGGGTCTCGCGCCAGCTTTCGCGCGCAGTGGTCTCGGCGGTTGCGGCGGTGGCGAGTTCCGCTTCGGCGCCAGCGACGGCGCGCTGCCGGATTTCTACATCCGCGCGGGCCGCCGCAAGCTCGCCGTCGATCGCCTGCAACCGGCCGCGCTCGGCGAGCCGGCGAGCGGCGCCGGTCGGAGCATGAGCGGCGGCGGCAAACCCGTCCCAGCGCCAGAAGTCGCCCTCGCGCGAAACCAGTCGCTGGCCCGGCTTGAGTGCGGCCGCAAGCTGCGCCCCATCGGCGCGTTCGACGACGCCGATCTGCGCCAGCCGGCGCGTCAATTCAGGCGGCCCCTGCACGAAACGCGACAGCGCGGCGACACCGGCCGGCAACACCGGATCGGCGGGCTCGACCGCGGCGCCGGCCCAGTGCATCGGCGCGGATTTGTCGGCCGGCGCATCGAGGTCGTCGCCGAGTGCGGCGCCGAGCGCTTTTTCATAACCTTCGCTGACAATGAGCGCGTCCATCACCGGCGGCCAAAGATTTTTGTTCTCGACCGCAAGCAGCTTGCCGATGGTCTTTGCTTCGGTTTCCAGCCGCTGCACCTTTTGCTCGGCGGCGGCGAGCGGCGCGCGGGCGGCGTCGACTTTTTCGCGCGCGCGGGTGTGCGCGAGATCGGCGGCTTCCGCGGCTTTCTCGGCGTCGGCGAGCGCGCGTTGCGCGGCAGCAAGCGAGGTGTCGAGCGCGACGAGATCGGGCGCGTTGCTGCTGCTGGCGGAAAGGCCGGCGTCAATGTTGGCGATTTCGGCTTCCAGCCGCGCTGCGCGCTGCGCGTGCTCAAGCGCGGCGGCCTGGAGCTGATTGCTGCGGGCGGTCAGATCGGCGAGCGCCCCGGTCAATTCGGCAAAGGATTTTTCCGATGCGGCGAGTACCGTGTCGGCCTGCGCGACCCGCTCGGTAACGCCGGTCAGCCGCGCGGCTTTCGCCTGCGCCTCGGCCTTCAGCGTCGTCTCCTCGTCGGCGAGGCGGGCCAGCGCCGCAGTCGCATCGTCGGCGAGCTTGCGCTCGCGATCGAGGTCGGCGGCGAATTGCTCGAGCCGGCGATTGAGCTCCTCGATGCGCGCCTTGGCGCGCGCTTCTTCTTGCTCGAGCGTCTCGCGCGCGACGATGAGCCGTTGCAGCGCGGCGGCGGCTCTGGCTTCGGCTTCGCGCAGCGCCGGCAAGGTGGCGGCGACGTCCGTCTGTCTGGTGGTAGCGGCAGCCTGCTCGCCGGTTCGCGCCGCGACCACGCGGACGGTTTCATCCTTGACGCGCTCGGCCTCGGCGACTTCGGCTTGCGCCGCCATCCAGCGCAGATGCAGCAGCAGCGCTTCGATCCTGCGCACCTGTCCGGAAATGTTGCGGTAACGCACGGCCTGGCGCGCTTGCGTCTTCAGCGAAGCGACCTGCGCCGCGAGTTGCTGAATGACGTCTTCGACCCGTGCGAGATTTTGCTCGGCGGCCTTGAGCCGCAGCTCCGCCTCGTGGCGGCGCGCATGCAGGCCGGAAATGCCAGCGGCTTCTTCCAGCACGCGGCGGCGCTGGTCGGGACGCGCCTGGATGATCTCGCCAATGCGGCCCTGGTGCACCAACGCCGGCGAACGCGAGCCGGTGGAGGCATCCGCGAACACCACGGTGACGTCGCGTGCACGCACCTCCCTGCCGTTGATGCGGAAGACCGAACCCTCCTCGCGGGTGATGCGCCGCGAGATCTCCAGTGTTTCCTGGTCGTTGAATGCCGCCGGCGCTTTGCGGTCGCTGTTGTCGATCAGAATGCTGACTTCGGCGTTATTGCGCGACGGCCGGTCGGTGTTGCCGGAGAAGATCACATCGTCCATCTCCGACGCGCGCATGGCCTTGTAGGAGTTTTCCCCCATCACCCAGCGCACAGCCTCGACCAAATTGGACTTGCCGCAACCGTTCGGGCCGACCACGCCGGTCAAGCCGGGTTCGATGTCGAAGTCGGTCGGTTCGACGAAGGACTTAAAGCCGATCAGGCGCAGCCGCTTGAGCTTCATGCGTTGGTCGGGTCCATGGCCCGCTGCCGCGGCCGAAATCCCCGATGGCTCACGTTGTTAGGGGCGGTGAGTCGCAGGGGGTGCCGCGTCGGCGCGGAGAATGAATCGTCGCGCCTGGGAGCGCAACAGCGGCGCCGGGTTATCCAGATTTTCGCTAGCGCTCAACCGGAAGTCGGTCGGAAGAATGATCGGTCGGCGAAGCCGGGAAAGGGCAAAAAAACCTTATCCAGCCTTGAGATAGGTGTCGATTTCCTTGCCCATCGCCTCGATCGACTGGTCGCCGACGTATCTCTTGCCATTGATGAAAAAAGTCGGCGTCGAGTTCACTCCGAGCTTGCCGGCGGCGCGGTCGCGCACCTCCTGGATGTCGTCGAGCACCTTCTGATTCGCCAGGCAGGCGTCGAACGATTGCTCGGTAAATCCGAACTGCTTGGCGATTTCGCGCAGCGGCGCGATCGGCTCCTTGACCATCCATTCCGGCTGTTTGGCGAACAGCGCCTCGATCACCGGGATGAATTTGTCTTTCCCGGCGCAGCGCGCCAGCATGAAACCGGCGGCGGCCAGCGCGTCGAGCGGGAATTCGCGGAAGATGAAGCGCACTTTGCCGGTATCGATGTAGCGCTTCTGAAGTTCGGGGAAGGTCGTCATCGAAAAGTGTGCGCAATGCGGGCAGGTCATTGAGGCATATTCGATGACCGTCACCGGCGCCTTGTCGGAACCGAGGACGACGTCGCCCGCGGGCCCCGCTTTAGCCAGTTCAGCCTGATCGGTGTCACCGGGGTCGGCTTTGGCGCCGCGCGAGAAAGCAAGATTGGCGGCATTGGCGCCTGCCAGCGCGGTCATCGCGGCGGCGGTAGAAAATTGGCGGCGGGTCAGCGACAAGATCGACTCCCAATCTGAACAAAGTCTGCAAGCTCAAGTCTGCAAGCCAAGAATGCGGGGCGAATGTGGCATTGAGCGGACATTCCGCCAAGGCCCCGCGCAGTCGCAGCCGTCACGGTCGCTTGATCGCGGCGCCAAGGCGCGCCAGCGCCTGCTTGAGCTCTTCGTCGGCAATTTCCGGCAGATTGGCGGCAATGCGCGCGGCCTCCGCCGGATCGATTGCGGGTGCTTTCGCGGGCGCGGCGCGGCGCAGCGGGGCTTGCCGCAACGCGATCCGCTCGATCGCGCGCCAGCCGAGAAAGCGGTTCACCCGTTCGCAGACGACGCCGGCAAGATGTTGAACCTCGACCGCCGCCGGTCCCTCGACGCGCAGGATCAGCGTACCGGGCGGCCGCGCGCCGGCCTCGTTGCCGCGCGGCCATTGAATCTTGATCGGCTCGCTATGCGCGGCGATCTCGGCGCCGGCGATTTCGGTCCACCGCGTCACCAATTCGGCCGAGGCAAAGCCTTGCCGATGGAAAGTCTCGCCGACCACCTTGCCCAGCAGGTCGCGCAGCGGTTTGGCGAAAGAACGGGAGGGCTTGTTCACTGCTTATTGCTCTGTCATGCCAGCGGCAAAGCGGAAACCGACATGACGGTAGCAGCGAAGGCTGCGAAACGACAGCAGGCGCACGGCGAGAGTCCCGCATCATGCCCGCAACCCACCGCTTTGCTGGGTTGGTATGATCGCCACCGGCGGACGCTGCCGTGGCGTGCCGCACCGGGCGAGCGCTCCGATCCGTACCGGGTCTGGTTGTCCGAAATCATGTTGCAGCAGACGACCGTTCGGGCCGTCGCGCCTTACTACCAACGGTTTCTGACGCGATGGCCCGACGTGCAAGCACTTGCCGCCGCGCCGCTTGACGATGTTCTGCGGACCTGGGCGGGGCTAGGCTATTACGCCCGCGCCCGCAATTTGCATGCCTGCGCGCGTGCCGTGGTCGAGCGCCATGCTGGACAATTTCCGGCCGGCGAAAACGAGTTGCGCGCACTTCCCGGCATTGGCGCCTACACCGCCGCGGCGATCGCGGCGATCGCCTTCGATGCGCCGGCAAGTCCGGTCGACGGCAATATCGAGCGCGTCGTCGCCCGGCTGTTCGCCGTGACCGCGCTGTTGCCCGCAGCAAAGCCGGAATTACGCCGGCTGGCGCGCCAACTCACCCCACGATACCGCGCCGGCGATTTTGCCCAAGCGATGATGGATCTCGGCGCCACCATCTGCACGCCGAAGAATCCGGCATGCGCGCTCTGTCCGTGGAACGACGCGTGCGTGGCGCGCGCTCGCGGCGATGCGGCGACGTTGCCGCGCCGGATCGCCAAGCGGGAAGGCGCGTTGCGCCGCGGCGTGGCATTCGTCGTGCGCCGCGCCGACGATCGTTTGCTCGTGCGCACGCGCCCGGCCAAAGGCCTTCTCGGCGGCATGACCGAAGTGCCGACGACGGAATGGTCAAAAGATTTCGCGGAAGTTCATGCGCTCGAACCTGCACCATGCTTTGCCGGCCGCAAGCCGGTGGCATGGCGGCGAAAAGCCGGTGTCGTGCGTCATGTCTTCACGCACTTTCCGCTCGAATTGTCGGTCTATGCCGCAGACGTGCCGGCGCGGACCAAAGCGCCAGCCGGTACACGCTGGGTCCCGATCGCAGAGCTTGCCGGTGAGGCGTTGCCGACCTTGATGCGCAAAGTTATTGCGCACGCATTGGATCGGGCGACGTTGGCTATGCGCCCATCTCGGCGCGCACCTGCGCGCGCAGCGCGTCGATCACAGTGAGCCCGCGTGCCGTCTCGACATGCCAGAAGGTCCAGCCGTTGCAGGCTTCGAGTCCCTGCGCCAGCGCGCCGATGCGGTGGATCGAGCCGACATTGGCACCGAGCGCAATTGCGCCGTCGGCGCGCACGAGCGCGTGATGGCGTTTCTTGGCGTCGACCAGTTCGAGGCCCGGCGTCACCAGCCCGCGCTCGAGCAACGCCGAGAACGGCACGCGCGGCGCTTCGCGCGCGGTCATGAAGGCGGTCAGTGCCGGCTCGGCCATCGGCTCGATCGCTGCGATGCGCTGTCTGGCGGCGGTCGCATAGTCGGCCTCGCGCTCGAAGCCGATGAAGCGGCGGCGCAGCCGGTGCGCCACCGCGCCAGTGGTGCCGGTGCCGCAAAACGGGTCGAGCACCAGATCGTCCGGCCGCGACGCCGCCAGGATCACGCGCGCCAATAGCGCCTCGGGCTTCTGGGTCGGATGCAGCTTCTTGCCGTCGCGGCCTTTCAGCCGTTCCTCGCCGGTGCATAGCGGAATGAACCAGTCGGAGCGCATCTGCACGTCGTCGTTGCCAGCCTTCAGCGCTTCGTAGTTGAACGTATAATTCCGCTTGTCGGCGTCGCGCGCCGCCCAGATCAGGGTCTCATGCGCATTGGTGAAGCGGCGACCGCGGAAATTGGGCATCGGATTCGATTTGCGCCAGACCACGTCGTTGAGAATCCAAAATCCGAGGTCCTGCATCGTCGCGCCGACGCGGAAGATGTTGTGGTAGGAGCCGATGACCCAAAGCGTGGCAGCCGGTTTCATCACCCGGCGGCAGGCGGTCAGCCAAGCGCGGGTGAAATCGTCGTAAGCGGCAAAGCTGGCGAATTTGTCCCAATCGTCGTCGACCGCATCGACGCGCGAATCGTCCGGACGCTTGAGGTCGCCGTGGAGCTGCAAATTGTACGGTGGATCGGCGAAAACCAGATCGACCGACGCAGCCGGCAGCTTTGCCATTTCGGCAACGCAATCGCCGACCAGAACGTGGGCGGGCGCGATGGCTTCGCTGGGCTCAAAACTCACGCGGGGCGTCCTGACGGACGCCCCGCGACGCGACACAACCATGACTCAGAACTCTGACTCAGGCGACGCGATCGGCGACGCGGGACCTACAACCGACGATCTGGAAGATGCCCGATCAAAGTAAAAATCGAGTTACTTGGAAACGCCGCGTGCTAGGCAATAAATGCCGGGAAACACTTGGTTAATTCGTGTCCCACTGCGGTACAATCGGATGTGATAAAACGCCGGCAGAGTAGCGCGCGCGGGGGCTCGCGGAAGGAGAATGGCGGATGCGCACGGATGATTTTCGTCCCAGCAGCAATGTCGAAGACGATCGCGAAGGCAGCGGTTCGCGTGGCGGTTTTCCGGGCGGGACCGGTGGCATCGGCATCGGCACCGTCATCATCATCGGACTGATCAGCTGGTATTTCGGTATCGATCCGAGTGTGCTGCTCAACGGCGCACAGGTTCTCACCGGCGGCTCATCCATGCAGCAGACCGGCCCGGCACCCCAGATTGCCGCCGGCACCCCGACCGATCCGACCGGCAAATTCGTCGCCCAGGTGCTCGGCGATACCGAGGATCGCTGGAAGGAAATCTTCGCCGCCAACGGCCGGACCTACCATCCGCCGCGGCTGCGCCTGTTCAAGCATGTCGAGCAGACACCGTGCGCGTTCGCGCAATCGGCGATGGGGCCGTTTTACTGTCCGCGCGATAAGCGCATCTACCTCGATCTCTCCTTCTTCGACGATCTGGAATACAAATTCGGCGGCTGCGCGAACAACAAGGTCTGCAAATTTTCCGAGGCCTACGTGATCGCCCACGAAGTCGGCCACCACGTGCAGGACGAGCTCGGCCTGTTGCCGCGGGTGATGCAAATGCAACAGGCGTCCGCCAGCAAGGCCGAGCAAAACCGGCTGCAGGTGCGCGTCGAGCTACAAGCGGATTGTTACGCCGGCGTCTGGGCGAAACGGGCGGAGCAAAAGCGCGATTATCTCGATCCCGGCGATCTCGACGCGGCGTTGCAGACCGCCGCCGCGATCGGCGATGATCGCCTGCAAAAGCAGGCGCAGGGCTATATCGTGCCGGACGCGTTCACCCACGGCACCTCGGAACAGCGCCGGCGCTGGTTCATGAACGGGTTTAGCTCGGGCGATCCGAGCGCCTGCGATACGATTTCAGCGAACCTGCTTTAGTGTAATATCGGCGTGAGTAACCGCGTACAGGTGTGACCGATGCCCGGCGTTAACGAGAGCAAGGAGTTCGTGCCGCTCAAAATCGCGGTGCTGACGGTCTCCGATACCCGCAATCTCAAGGACGACAAATCCGGCGCGGTGCTGGTGCAGCGGATCGTCGCTGCCGGCCACCTGATCGCCGAGCGCGGCATCGTGACCGACGACATCGACGCCATTCGCTCCCGCGTCAAAGTCTGGATCGCCGACCCGATGATCGACGTGATCATTACCACCGGCGGCACCGGTTTTACCGGCCGCGACGTTACGCCGGAGGCGATCGAGCCGCTGTTCGAGAAGAAGATGGACGCGTTCTCGGCGCTGTTCCTGGTGGTGAGCTTCCCGAAGATCGGCACGTCGGCGATCCAGTCGCGCGCGACCGCGGGCGTCGCCGGCGGCACCTATATTTTCTGCCTGCCGGGCTCGCCCGGCGCCTGCAAGGATGGCTGGGACGAAATCCTGGTGCACCAGCTCGATTATCGCTACGGGCCCTGCAACTTCGTCGAGATCATGCCGCGGCTCGACGAGCATTTGCGCCGGCCGAAAGCACGCACGCAATCAAGCTAAGTGGATACCGGTTAGCTGCCCGGATTGCGTGCCACCAAAGATTGCGAGCGCGATCGGACGCAAAACCGGTGACCACTTTTGCTGATCGCGCTCGTCGCGATCCGGAATGACGACCTACAATTCCAAATCCCAGTGTTCGCTGGTCACCGGCTTGCCCCAGCTTCGGTGCCGCTCCGAACGCGTCAGCCGGAAGCCGGCTTTCTGGTAGATGTGGCGCGCGGTGGTGAGCACGCGATGTGTCCATAGCGTGACTTTCTTGTAGCCGGCACGGCGGGCGAAACGAATGCATTCGTCGGTCAGGTGCGCGCCGAGCCCGAGCCCGCGCGCTTTCGGATCGACCAGCAACAGCCGGATGCGGGCGATGTCGTTTGAATCCTTCGCCAGCATGATCGAGCCGACTTTTTCGCCATCCATCTCGGCGATCCAGCAGCGCTCGCGCTTGGCGTCGAAATTGTTGACGAAATCGGCGACAATTTGCGCGCAGACGCCCTCGAATGGCGCGACCCAGCCGTATTCCTCGGCGTAAAGCTCGGCGTGGCGTTTGACGATCCAGCCGAAGTCGCCGGGTTTCGGCCCGCGCAGGCGGTATTTGCGCGGGGCACGCGAGGGCTTTCGGCGCGGCGGCAATTTAGCCCGCATGGAAAGCGCCGGTCGAAAGCGTCGCGATACGGCGCCGCCCGATCCGGCGGAGGATCTCCGTCTCCGGATCGGGGGCGGTTTCCGAATGACCGCCGAGCTGCCGGTAGAATTCGCCGCGGATCATCAGCCCCTGCTCCGGGCGGGGCAGCGTGCCGAGCGATGCGGCGATGAGTGAGACTGCCTCGCGCAGTCCCGCTTGCGCGGGTGCGCTGCGCCGGAACACCGCCGCGCCGTCGACAGACGGCGAACGCTCGACGAAGCCGCGTACCTCGTCAATCCACGGCGTGTCGAGGACGATGCCGGGCCGCAGGAACAGGAGCCAGGGGGCGCGTGCCACCGCCGAAGCCGATTTAAGCCGCAGCCCGAGCGGTCCTTCGATCCGCAGAAAATTACAGCCGGCGATGTCGGCGACCGCCGCGGTCTCGTCTTGCGAACCGGCGTCGGCGCACAAAACCTCGGCGACCAGTCCCGAGGTCGCGCCCGGTACCAGTGCGGCGAGGGTGCGTACCAGCGCGCGTTCCGAATCCAGGGTGGCAATGATGACAGTCAGCATAACTGCGCCGGGGCCCAAGCGTTGAGGGCGCGGTTGAGGGTGCGGCAGGATTACGTTCATTCGGCCTTTATTTCCAAGCCTTTCAAATTTCCAAACCTTTCCAATTTTCAAGCCTTTCCCCAGTTCGAATATTTGTTCTTGTTTTGTTCACTCTGGCGCATTAGATTAGGGCCGGAGCCTCAAGCCATGACCCGTTCGTCCGCGTTGAAACGCCCGCCGGCGCCGCTGCCCTCCGTGCCGGCGGGCGAATTGGGAACCGCAGTCGACCGCGAGCGACGCCGCGGCCGCGGCACCGGTTCGAATGCGACCGGCCGTTACGAGCCGCTCGCGCGAGTCACCTTTGATGATGGTTGGCAAAACATCGATGACCTGCCGCCGTTCAAGACCAGCGTTACGGTCGATGCGACGCGGCGGATCATCACCCGCAACGACTCGCCCGATATTTCCTTCGACCGCTCGATCAATCCCTATCGCGGCTGCGAGCACGGCTGCGTCTATTGTTTCGCACGCCCGACGCACGCTTACCTCGGGCTATCGCCGGGGCTCGATTTCGAATCGAAATTGTTCATGAAGCCGAATGCGCCGGAATTGCTTGAGCGCGAATTATCGGCGCCCGGTTACCAGCCGAAGATCATCGCCATCGGCACCAACACCGATCCGTATCAGCCGATCGAGCGGCGCCACCAGATCATGCGCCGTATCCTCGAAGTGCTGGAGCGCGCCGGCCATCCGGTCGGCATCGTCACCAAGTCGGCGCTGGTGCTGCGCGACCTCGACATTCTCGCGCGCATGGCGAGCCGCGACCTGGTGAAAGTGGCGCTGTCGGTGACGACACTCGACCCGAAGCTTGCGCGCATCATGGAGCCGCGCGCGTCGACGCCGCCGCGCCGGCTGGAGGCGCTCCGCCAGTTGGTCAATGCGGGAATTCCGACCTCGACGCTGGTCGCCCCGGTTATTCCGGCGATCAACGACGCCGAAATCGAGCGCATTCTCGAAGCCGTCGCCTCGACCGGGGTGCGCCACGCCGGCTACGTGCTGCTGCGCCTGCCGCTCGAGGTGCGCGATCTGTTCCGCGAATGGCTGATGGAGAATTTCCCCGACCGGCATCGGCACGTGTTCAAGCTCATCCGCGATATGCGCGGCGGCAAGGACTACGATTCGAGCTTCGGCAAGCGCATGACCGGCTCCGGCCCGATCGCCTGGATGATCGGGCGGCGGTTCGAGATCGCCTGCGAAAAGCTCGGCTTCAACGCAACCAGCGTGAAGACCACCACCCAGCACTTCAGCCCGCCGCTTGCGGCCTCGGATCAGCTGAGTTTGTTCGGCTGACGCAGATCACGCCATCAGGGCGGAGTTAATCCCCGCAATCCTTAAGCGCCGGGCTGGCTGCGTTGCGGATGGCGAGCGGCCGTGGTCAACATGCCGGCATGAGTCGAACCGCCGCCAAAGAGGCTCCGCGCCTGCCACTCGACGAAGAGATCGTGCGCCCGACGTTTCGCCGCGAGCGCGCGGCGCTCAAACGCGGGATCTGGCCGGTCGCCGGCTGCGACGAGGCGGGTCGCGGTCCGCTGGCCGGCCCGGTGGTGGCCGCCGCCGTCATCCTCGATCCGGACAATATTCCGCGCGGCCTCGACGATTCCAAACGGCTTACGCCGGCGCGGCGCGAAATATTGTACGAGCGCATCTGCGCGCGCGCGCAGGTCGCCGTGGCGATGGCGCCGCCGTCGCGCATCGACCGCGACAACATCCTGCGGGCATCGCTGTGGGCTTTGGCGCGCGCGGTCGTCTCGCTGCCGGTCAAGCCGCTACTCGTCTTCGTCGACGGCCGCGATCGCATCGATGCCGGCTGCGATTGCCAGGCGGTGATCGGCGGCGATGGATTGGTGGCCTCGATCGCAGCCGCCTCGATCGTTGCCAAGGTAACGCGCGACCGGCTGATGACCTGCCTCGGCGCCGCGCATCCCGGCTACGGCTTCGAGCGCCACATGGGCTATAGCGTCCCGGAGCATTTTGCGGCGCTCGACCGGCTGGGGCCGACGGTGCACCACCGCCGGTCGTTCTCGCCGGTGGCCTGCGCGCTGGCCGAATTGGCCGCCACCGCCGGTATCGTGACCGCCATATTGCCTCTGTAGCCGCGCAGCCTTAAGACGGCACGCCGCTCGATTGGTCGCTTCGCAAATGTTTTACGTTCCCCTCTATCTGGAAGGTTTGCGTGCGCGTCCGTCGCTGGTGTTCTGGCTGGCGACGCTGGCGCAGGCGGTGGTGTGGACGTTGGTTCCGCTGATCTTTTACGCCGCGCCGCCCGGCGCGCTGCCTGAGCTGCTCGCCGTCGGCCATCAATTTCAGCTCAACGGCAATTTCGGCCCGCCGCTCGCTTACTGGCTCGCGGAAATCGCGTTCCGTGCCACCGGGTTGTTCGGCGTCTATGCGCTGTCGCAGCTTTGCCTGATCGCAATGTATTGGTGCGTGTTTACGCTCGGCCGCGCCATTGTCGGCGCGACACATGCGGCTATGGCGGTGCTGCTGATGGTCGGCATTTCCGTTTTCGCGGTGCCGACGCCCGATTTTGGTCCGCCGATCCTTGCCATGGCGCTGTGGTCGGCGGCGCTGTTGTTCTACTGGCGGGTGATGATCGAGGGCCGGCGCGATTATTGGTATGCGCTCGGCGGCGTACTGGCACTCCTTTTGATGACCAGCGACGGCGCGCTCATCTTGTTTGCCGCGCTGGTGCTGGTCATCGCAATTACCGAATCCGGACGCGCCGCCGCGCGCGCCCCTGAGCCGTGGATCGTTCTGGCCGGACTGATCGGATTTTTCTGCGTCCACGTTTACTGGCTCGAACGTTCCGGTGTCACCTTGCTGCCGGTGCTCGCGCGGTTGCACAGCGCCGGAATAGCCGTCGCCAACGCGACCGCTTGGTTGCGGCTCGTCATGGCGCTGCTGCTCGCGCATGCGGGTCTCGCCGTTCTGGTAGTGCTAGCGAGCGGCTGGCCGCGTACGCGCGCGCAACCGGCGCCGCCGGTCGTCCGCTCACCGGCTTTGCCGGATGCGGTGACTTTCGTCTGCGCCTTTGCACTGGTGCCCGCGCTGCTGGCGACCATTGTCACGGTGCTCGCCGGCGAACGCTTTCCGGTCGGCGGTGCCGCGCCGCTATTGGTGCTCTCCGGACTTGCCGCGGTCGTTGCCGCCGGCAGCAACGTCGAACTGCATCATCAACGCATCCTCGGTTACGCCTGGGCCGGCCTGCTGCTGGTGCCGGCGTTGTTCATTCCAACGGTGATCGCGGTGTTGCCGTGGACCTCCGGCACTGAGTTGCGGGTGGCACTGCCGGCGACCGTTATGGGCCGCTACTTCGGCGACAGCTTCGCCCGCCGCACCGGGCACTCGCTCGCTGTGGTCAGCGGCGATGATCACCTCGCCGAATTAATCGCGCTCGCCGCGCCAAGCCGTCCGAGCGTCTATTTCGCCGCCGATCCGGCGCGCTCGCCATGGGTCAGCGCACAGGACATCGGCGACAAGGGCGCAGTGATCGTGTGGCCTGCGAGCGGTACCAATCCGACGCCGCCGCCGGAGATCAAGACACGCTTTCCCGATCTGGTGCCGGAAGTGCCGCGCACGTTCCCGCGGCCGGTGCGCGGCCGGCAGCCGCCGCTGTTGATCGGATGGGGCGTCATCAGGCCGGCGAGTGCGCCGTCCGAGCCGCCGGCTCCGGCATCGCACTGAGGCTAGTGGAGCGGATTTAACATTCGCTACCCACCTAGCGGCAGCCTCGTGAAGCGAATGTCAAATCCAAAGCTCCACTAAGGACTCATATTTGCTAATGGTCCTTTTGATTCTAACATTCGCATGAGAAGCTGCCGAATAGGGATGCGAATGTTAGAATCGGACTACTAGTGATACGCCGCGCGGGCGCCGACCTTGCCGCGGAACAGCCAATAGGTGAGAGCGGTGTAGCCGAGGATGAACGGCAGCAGCACCAGCGTGCCGATGAGCATGAAGGTCTGGCTCGCAGGCGCTGCGGCCGCGGCGCGGATGGTCAGGTCCGGCGGCAAAATGTAGGGATAGGTCGAGATCGCCAGGCCGACATAGCCGAGCAGGAACAGCGCGATGGTGGCGAGGAACGCCGCCGCCTCGCGCCGCGCGGCGATGAAATACCACTCGGCGAGCGCGACCAGCGCGGTGAGGAACGGTATCGGCAGCAGATAATACAGGTTCGGCAGCGTGAACCAGCGCTGGGCGATGCGCGGAAATTCCAGCGGCGTGAAGATGCTCACCGCCACCATGAAGAACAGCACGGCGATCAGCAGCACCCTGGCCTTGGCGGCAGCGCGGTCCGCCATGTCGCCGTCGGTCTTCATCATCAACCAGGTGGTGCCGAGCAGCGCATAGCCGGTGACAACGCCGAGCCCGCACAGCACGCCGAACGGCGTCGCCCAGTCGAACGCGCCGCCGGCATAGGCGCCATTCTCGATCTTCACGCCTTGCACGAGCCCGCCGAGGATCAGCCCCTGGCAAAAGCCGGCCAGCGTCGAGCCGGCGGCGAAGACGAAATTCCAGAACCGCCTGCTCTGCGCCATGCCGCGGAACTCGAAGGTGACGCCGCGAAACACCAACGCCAGCAGCATCACCATGATCGGTAGGTAGAAGGCCGGCATGACGATCGCGTAAGCGCGCGGGAACGCCACCAAGAGACCGCCGCCGCCGAGCACCAGCCAGGTTTCGTTGCCGTCCCAGAACGGGGCGACGGCGCTGAGCATGCGGTCGCGTTCGGCGTCGTCGCGCGCGAACGGAAACAATATGCCGATGCCGAGATCGAAGCCGTCGAGGATGACATAGAGCGCCACGGCGAAGCCGATGATGGCGGCCCAGATCAGCGGCAGGAGCGATTCCAGGTCCATGGCCGGCCTCAGCTCTCGAACGTGGCGCGGCCGGAGGCAAGCTCCGGCGTGCGCTCCGGCAGCGCGATATCCTGCACGCCGCGCGTGATCAGCCGGTTGATGAAGTAGGCGCCAAACGAGAACACGGTGAGGTAGACGACGACAAAAAGGATTAGCGTCGCGAGCACGCTGCCGGCCGGTACCGGTGAGACGGCGTCGGCGGTGCGCAATATGCCATGCACGAGCCACGGCTGGCGTCCGCTTTCGGTCACCATCCAGCCGGCAATCACCGCGACGAAGCCGACCCACCAGGTGTTGGCGACGATGCTCAGGTACCAGCGGGTCTCGAACAGGCGGTTGCGCCACCACAATAGCGCGCCAAACAGCGCCGCCGCGATCATGTAAAGCCCGAGCCCGACCATGATGCGGAACGCGAAGAACACGTTCTTCACCGGCGGCTGATCGCGCGGCGGCACGTCTTTGAGGCCGGGAAACAGGCCGTTCCATTGGCGCGTGACAAGGAGCGATGCGAGGTACGGGATCGATATCGAGTAGCGATTGCTCTGCGTCTTCTCGTCCGGCCAGGCGAAGATCTCGAACGGCGCGGGCTTGCTGCTGTCCCAATGCGCTTCCATGGCGGCGATCTTGATCGGCTGGTATTTGAGCGTGTTCTCGGCGTGCAGATCGCCGATGACCAGTTGCAGCGGCGCCGTTATCGCCGTCAGCAAGATCGCCATGCGCAGCATGGTGCGCGATTCCGCGACGTGGCGACCGGCCAGAAGATAACGCGCACCGACCGCGAGCACGACGAAGCCGCCGGTGAGCAGCGACGCGTTGAGCATGTGAGCGAGTCGGTACGGAAAGCTCGGATTGAAGATGATGGCCCACCAGTCGCGCGGATAGGCGATGCCGCCCTCCATCGCGTAACCGGCCGGCGTCTGCATCCAGCTATTGGCGGCGAGAATCCAGAACGCCGAGAGCGCGGTGCCGATGGCGACGGCGATGCCCGAGAGCACATGCAGCCAGCGCGGCACACGCTCGCCGCCGAACAGCATGATCGAGAGGAACGTCGCCTCCAGGAAAAACGCCATCAGGACTTCGTAACCCATCAGCGGGCCGATCACGTTGCCGGCGACCGTCGACAGCCGGCTCCAATTGGTGCCGATCTGATAGGAGAGGACGACGCCGGAGACGACGCCCATGGCGAACGACACCGCGAAGATCCTGGTCCAGAACGCCGCCAGCCGCTTGTAGCGGTCGGCTCCCGTCCAGCCCCAGAGCACTTCCAGCGCGGCGAGATAAGCGGCGATGCCGATCGTGAAGCTGGGAAAGATGATGTGGAACGAGATGGTGAAGGCGAATTGCGCGCGCGCCAGCAATACGGGATCGAGTTCCATGGACGAAACTCCGTCTCATGCGGTCGTGGCGTGCGCAGCGCTGTGGTACCTGGCGTGACGCCGAAAAGAGATCAGCGCGGTATCGCCGCGGCACGCAGGTCTACGATGCATTCTCGATCCTTTGGGCGGCCTCAGCAAGGCGCATTGCGGCCGCACGTAGCGGAGCGGATTTGACATTCGCTACCCGCCTAGCGGCAAACTCGTGAAGCGAATGTCAAATCCAAAGCTCCACTAAGCCGTTATATTTGCTAGTGGTCCTTTTAATTCCAACATTCGCATGAGAGTACGCCGAACACGGATGCGAATGTTAGAACTCGGACTACTAGCCGGCGAGCGCCTTCTCCAACGCCAGGAAATCGCGCCAGGCGAGCCGCTTTTGCAGCGGGCTTCGCAACAGGAAAGCGGGATGATAGGTGGCGAGCGCGCGAATCTCGCGGCTGCCGGTGTCGAACTTGAACCACCGCCCGCGCGTTTTCGTGATGCCTTCC
>DATKRE010000201.1:0-5098 GCA_035532335.1 Xanthobacteraceae bacterium
TCTTGTGCCAGCGATTGACCGCGAGCCGGCCAATGTGAACACGGCAGACCGGCGCATCGCCGGCACGGTTCGGCCGATCGAGGGAACCGGCGAAGAAAAACAGCGTGCCGTCAGCCCATTGCAGACCTATCACGTCGGCGAGGAAGCGCCGCAGATCGCCGCCGCGGCGAAACTCCTAGCTGACGATCCTGAGCGCGCCATCGCCGTCGCCATGCGGCAGAAGCAACCCCCGCCCGGCGTTCACCCCGAGTACGTATTCATGGCGGTTGAAGCCAAGGCCACCCGCGATGGCGACACAGCATTGATCGCGCAATTGAGCAATTCGCGGATTGCCGAGGAAGCGACGGCGATGGGCCAACGAATCGGAGCCTACAAGAATCGCGATCCGCTGTCCGCCGTGGCGAAAATCGACGAAGTCCAGAAGGCGCGGCTTGAGGCCGTGAAGGCCAACGTCGGCGATGTCGGCAGGGCGCAACAGGCGGAAGCGCAGAACATCAAACGGGCGGTCAAGACAGCGGTGGCGACGCGAGCGCGGCCGTCGTGGAATGACTTCATCGCGTCAATAGTTTGCCCGAGCTGACCATGGCGTATTGTTTGCCCCGCCCCAACGCCTCGAAATTCCTTGAAGCGCTCAAGGACGGGACCATCGATCCCGGCAAGCTTGCGGCGATGACGAGCGAGGATCGCGCGGCATTCTTTGCCAAGATCGTCGGCGACGATAACGCGCACCACGTCAATTCCCTGTTCGAGAGCAAAATGCTGCTCAAGGACCAGCAGCGCGGCATGGTGACGTGGGCCAAGAATCTAGCTGGAATTGCCGAGCCCGTCCGCCGCGACCTGATTGCCAAGATCGAGAAACTGGACCGCGTATTGAACCCCGATGATGAGCGGGCATTCCTTGCCGATCTCGCAGCAACCAAGCTTGGCACCAAAGTCACCTACGAGGAGGCGCAGAAAATCACCGAGCTCGCGCAGAAGGCAACCGCCGAGCGCGACAAGCCGACGGACAATCTCTCCGGCGTGAGCAATGATTATCTCAACGCCGCCGCGGCACTCGAACATCATATCAATTCGCTCAAGCCGGTCAGTGCGGTCGCATCCATCGGCAAGAACGCCGCCATCATCGCCCGCAATCACCTGCTGATGAACCCCTCGACGCCGATCAAGACCACACTCGGTCAGGCGCTCAATTCGGCAATCGACATCGTCTCGCGCCGGCTTGCTGCGGTCTCTCTCGGGGGCGCCAATCCAGACTTGGCGGCCGAGGCCAATCGGCAGGCCTGGCACACCTTCCGGCAGACCAGTTTCAACACCGCGATGATGGAGTCCTACGAAGATTCCGGCCGATTGGGTGAGCGGGCGAATTTCGACGTTCCCGAGGGGTTGCTATCGGCCAATCCGGCGCTTCATGCGATTGAGGGCGGTGTCCGGTGGTACGCGAAGCAAACCAATCACATCGCCATCGATCTCGAGCATAATTTCACGTTCACCAAATTCTACCAAAAAGCCTTTTTCGACATGCTCAACATCGCCTCGACCAATATCGCCAAGGGTGAAGGGTTGACTGGCGATGCGATGAAGACGCGCGCGGCGGATATTTTCGCGGACGCGGCCAGGATCAAACCCACCACCGATATTGGCGCGATCATCCGCGTCGAGGGACAGAAACAGGCGGCGCGCGTCACATCGACGAACGACACCCGCATTGCCAATCTTGCCCTTGGGGTGAAGAACGCCCTCAACAAATTCGCCGATGGCTTGGGCGACGCGCTGATGCCGATCGCCAAAATCCCAGCCAACATCATCGCCAACGGCATCGAGAATGCCGGCGTCGGAATCCCGCTGGGGGCCAAGGATATTTTCCAGGGCCGCGCCAAGATGCAATCGGAGGACATGACGACGCGCTATGATGGCATGGCGCAGTTCGCGTTCGGCGTCCAGAAGATCGCGCGCACGGTCGGCGTTTTGGGTGCTGCGGCATTTTTTTCCAGCCTGCTCACCAAGCGCGATTTCAAAGAGGACAATTACGGCAACAGCTTCGTCCGCATCGGCGGTCTCTGGATCAACATGGAATATATCAACGCCATTTCTCCGGCGCTCTCCGGCATGTTGATGGTCAAAAAGGACGGTCGGAGCAGCGATACGATCCTCAGCACAGCTTCGCAGTATGTTTCTGGGACGCTCCAGGGACTCAAGCATATCCCCGGCGTCGACGAGCTCGGCCATCTCGTTACGAGCGTTACGAACACGAATTATGTGCTGGGCGTGAAGAAATACGCCGAAGGCTTCGTCACCTCGCGCGGCGCGCCGGCGTTCATCCAGAACCTGCTCAAAGATAGGCCGATTGACCGCCTGTTCTTCGGCGCGCATGGCGTCGAAAATCAACAAGACATCCGGCAGGACAAGATCGACCAGGAACGCCAGAAATTGCAGTTACAGCGGGAGGCCCACGCCAGTCCGCTTGCGGCGTTTGGGGCCGCGTCTCCATAAATTCATCACCAAGGATTCATTATGACTGACGATCTACACCCGCGCGTAGCGGCGCTGGAGAAGCAAATGCCGCGCGTGGCAATCCTTGAAAAGCACGTCGAACAGTTACGGCGAGATCAGAAAACGCTCGCTCAGCTCATGGCGACGCGCGCGGATGTCGCGAACGTGACAGACAGAATCAGCAAGAAGATCGACGGTGCCACGAGCACGATTGTCTCGGCGGTCGTGACGGCGATGCGGGGGCGGCGCTGAGCGACATCGCCAAGGCGGAAAGCAAGGTCGCGGCATTTTACAAAGCCTTCCGCAGCAGTCCGTGGTTTCTCGCCACCCTCTGCGCCTTCCTTGCCGGATGGTTCTGGGCGCATTTCATCTATGGCTTCGATCGCGATTGGGGCGCGCTAAACCTGTCTCTGTCCATAGAGGCCGCTATCGGAATGTCGCTTTTTATGATGGTGGCGGCGAAGCAGGACGCCACGCAGCAAAAGCAACTCAAGGTGATGCAGCACACCCTTGAGGCGCTTGTAGAGTTGCTGCGCCGGGAAGAAGAGAAATGAAACGCAAGACGCGGCGCTTTCGCCGTTGCCCTGCTTGCGGTCGCCCTCGATGAACCCCCACCAAAGGAAAGAAAGATCATGACCGATCCCGTCGTTACGGCCGCCAAGGCCGACGTTGCTACGGCCCGCACGGGCGTTCGCGCCTGGATTGCCGATCATCCGTTCACCTGGACCGCGATTGCGGCCGGTGTCGGCTTCGCGGCGGCCGTTGCGGTCTACCTGGTGCACTGGCTGTGACCGAAAGCCTGCGCGACCGGATCGCTCGGCATGAGGGCTTCCGATCGAAGCCTTACAAGGACTCGCTCGGGTTCCTGACGATCGGCATCGGCCGCTGTCTCGATACCAAGGGTATTTCCCAAGCTGAGGGGCTTTACCTGCTCGACGATGACATCGGGGACGCGACACGCGAGCTTCTCGGCGCTCTTCCGTGGGCAGAACAGCTTGACGACGTGCGCCGCGGCGTTCTAGTCGAGATGGTATTCCAACTCGGGCTTGCTGGCGTTCTGGCGTTCAAGCACATGCTGGCGGCCGCCCAACAGGGAATTTGGGACCGCGCATCTGACGAGATGCTGTCGAGCCAATGGGCGCAGCAAACACCGGCCCGCGCTCAAGAACTCGCTGGGCTGATGAAGAATGGCACCTGAAATCGTCCTGCAATTCGTGAAGCAGGATAATCTACCCTCCGACCTCATCGCCTATTTCAGCCACGGCGCCGGCTTCTCGCATGTGGATGCTGTGATGCTGGACGGCCGCTTACTCGGTGCGCGCCATGATGTCCGCTCCGGTATTCCGGCGGGCGTCCAGATCAGACCGCCGAATTACGCCGATTTTGCGCGCACCCTGCGGGTGACACTTCCAGCGACGGACGCTCAGGTCCGCGCATTCTGGGATTTTCTCGAACTCCAAATTGGGAAGCCATACGACACAGAGGCAATTCTCGGTTTCGTGGTGGGCAGAGACTGGCGAAAGCCTAATGCGTGGATTTGTTCGGAAGCGGATGGCGCGGCGCTCGAATCCGTCGACTGGTTTCCGCACGACCTCGCCACACCCGCAAACAAGCTGACGCCGGACGATCTGCTATTGGCGATCAGTGCCCGCATCCCGGTGAATCTCGATGCCTGATGACGGCCGCGCGCCTGATGAAGGCGCTCGCATGGCGGATATAGGTCCGCCGCGCTGGTATTGGCGCCGCATCTTTCTTGATCGCCAGAACGCACCAGATCCCCACGTCCTATTCGCCGCCATCGGTACGGTCGGGGTCTGGCTGCTGACCGCGTGGTTTCTGGTCCAGCACGTCGGCGTTACACTAGAGGGCTTCGCCGGAGCGCAGGCAACGCTTTGGGCGGCGGCTGGCCTGGTGCGCGCCGCCAATGGTGCCTTTAACGGAGGACAACAGTGACGCACTACATCATCGCGGCGGCGTTAGCTGGTCCCGCGACATGGCTCGGCAATAAGGTGCCGGCGCACTTCAGCGTCGGACCCATCGGCTTTCACCACGGCCCCGAGATCGGGGAATTCTTCAGGGGAGCAGCGCGAATGCTGTTTGTGGCGATCTGATGTTTGGTTGGATTACGGGTCTCTTCAGCGGCGGCAGTAGCATCGCAGCCACCATCCTGATCTATGTGTTAGTGTTCGGTGCCGGCTCGGCCTCTGGTGCTTTCGTCATGCACAAGATGGACAACGGCTCGTATCAAACACTTGTAGCCGCGCAGCAGCATTCACTTGTATTGGCTACGCAGAAAGCCGCAGCCATTCAGAAAGCCACCGACAAGGTATCCCTCGATGCCGCGGTCGCGGAGGCCAAGGCACAGCAGCAGATCATCGTACAGCATGAGTTCACCACTCAGGAGGTCATAAAATATGTCCCGGTTCGTACTGCTTGCATTTCTTACGGCGTTGTGCGGCTGCTCGTCGCTGCGGGTGTCGGCGCCGATCCTTCAAACCTTAACACCGCCGCCGGCAAACCTGACGGCGCCTGCGCGCCCGTGGACGCGCGTGCTTTTGTCGCCTCCCTCCTCGACGCCTTCTACGGCGCCAAGGCCAACGGCGAGCAA
>DATKRE010000202.1:0-15808 GCA_035532335.1 Xanthobacteraceae bacterium
GCCAGGAAATCGCGCCAGGCGAGCCGCTTTTGCAGCGGGCTTCGCAACAGGAAAGCGGGATGATAGGTGGCGAGCGCGCGAATCTCGCGGCTGCCGGTGTCGAACTTGAACCACCGCCCGCGCGTTTTCGTGATGCCTTCCCGCGTGTGCAGCAATGTTTGCGTCGAAGGCTGGCCAAGACAAACCAGAATATCCGGATTGGCGAGTTCGATCTGGCGGTGGATGAACGGTAGGCAGATCGCGCTTTCGTGCGGGGTCGGTGTGCGGTTGCCGGGCGGGCGCCAAGGTACGATGTTGGCGATATAGGCTTTGCTGCGGTCGAGCCCGATCGCCGTCATCATGCGGTCGAGTAATTTTCCCGAGCGGCCGACAAACGGTGTGCCGGCGAGGTCCTCGTCGCGTCCGGGCGCTTCGCCGACGAACATGACGCGCGCGTTCGGATTGCCGTCGGCGAACACCAGCTGGGTCGCCGTTGCGCGCAACATGCAGCCCTCGAAGGTTTCAAGGAGCGCGCGCAACGCTTCCAGCGTTGCCGCGCTCTTGGCCGCTTGGCGCGCCGCCATGATGGCGGCTTCCGGCGCGACCGGCGCGGCTTGGAATAACGCCCGCTCGTCCGCTGCCGGCGGCGCCGTGACGCGCTCGCGCGGCTCCGGCGTCTGGACGGAGCGCGGTGATGGAGCGGGCGGCAAAGCGGCCTCGTCGGCGAACCGATCGACCGCTTCCTCGCCAATAAACGAGTCGACCCCGGCGGCGAGGTAAAAAGAGAAGAGTTCGCGTGCGCCTTTGGCTGGAACCGTCATGAGCCTTTGCGAAGCTGCGAAAGCGTGAAACACTTTGCCCGTAAGCGCCGCGGAAAACCAGCGTGCAGGCCGGCTAATAGAGACATGTGCCCTTACAAGATAATGGTCGACGATAATTTCCACTACGGCGAGGAGGATGAGCGCGCCGAGCACGGAGTTTTTGCCATCGCCGAAGAAGCGGTCGCAGCGTGTCGACAGATAGTGGACGAGTGGCTCATGGCCGAATATCGCGACGAGGAGACCGCCGAGCAGCTATTCGAGCGCTATACGTCTTTCGGCGAAGATCCTTTCGTGGTGGCGCTAGACGGCGCCCCGAAGGTCGAGTTCTCGGCGTGGAATTACGCGCGCGACCGTGCCAGCAAACTTGCCGCTCCCGGCGAGGAAGGTGTGCTGCAACGTCGAGGGTGCGGCAACCTCAATCGCGGAGCAGGCCATGAATGCAACTGAGCCTCCCGCCCGCGAGGCGATGGAGTTCGACGTGGTCGTGGTTGGCGCGGGCCCGGCCGGCCTCGCCGCGGCCATCAGGCTACGGCAGCTATCGCCGGAAACATCCGTCGTCGTGGTCGAAAAAGGCTCCGAGGTCGGCGCTCACATTCTCTCCGGCGCGGTGATCGATCCGATCGGGCTCGACGGCCTCGTTCCCGAGTGGCGCAGCGAAGAGGCGTTCGAACATACGCCGGTCAAGTCGGACCGCTTCTATGTACTCGGCCAATCCGGCGCGGTGCGGCTGCCGAACTTCATGCTGCCGCCGCTGATGAGCAACCACGGCAACTTTATCGCCTCGCTCGGCGAGGTTTGCCGATACTTGGCAAAAAAAGCTGAAACGCTCGGCGTGGAAATATATCCGGGCTTTGCCGCCGCGGAAGTGCTGTTCGAGAACGGAGCGGTTGGCGGTGTCGCCACCGGCGACATGGGAGTGGGCAAAGACGGACACGCAAAGTCCGGATTCACCCGCGGCATGGAGCTGCGTGCCAAATACACGTTGTTCGCCGAAGGCGCCCGCGGCAACCTGTCCAAATCCTTGATCGGCAAATTCGCGCTGCATGAAAATCGGCAGCCGCAAAAGTTCGGCATCGGGCTCAAGGAACTTTGGCAGGTCGCGCCGCAACACTTCCGCAAGGGACTAGTGCAGCACACCATGGGCTGGCCGCTCGACAATTCGACCGGCGGCGGTTCGTTTCTTTATCATTACGGCGACAATCTCGTCTCGGTCGGATTTGTCGTCCACCTGAACTACGCCAATCCCTATCTCTCGCCGTTCGAGGAGTTGCAGCGTTTCAAGACGCATCCGCTGGTGCGCGACACCTTCGCCGGCGGCAAACGTATTTGTTACGGCGCCCGCGCGCTGACCGAGGGCGGCTGGCAGTCGGTGCCGAAACTCACTTTTCCGGGCGGCGCATTGGTCGGCTGCGCCGCCGGCTTTATGAACGTGCCGCGCATCAAGGGTAGCCACAACGCCATGCTCTCCGGCATGCTCGCGGCCGAGCATCTCGCCACGGCGCTCGCCGCCGGCCGCGCGCATGACGAGCTTACGGATTATGACGCCGCCTGGCGCGGAACACCGATCGGCCGCGATCTGTGGCGGGTGCGAAACGCCAAGCCGTTGTGGTCGAAGCTCGGAACTTTGGTCGGTGTCGCTGTTGGCGGCTTCGACATGTGGACCAACACGCTCGGCTTTTCGCTGCTCGGCACGCTTAAGCACGGCAAGCCGGATTTTGCCACGTTGAAGCCCGCGGCCGCATGCCGGCCGATCGCTTATCCGAAACCCGACGGCAAGCTCACCTTCGACCGGCTCTCCTCGGTCTATCTGTCCAACACCAATCACGAAGAGGACCAGCCGGTGCATCTGGTCGTGCGCGATCCGGCTCTGCAAAAATCATCCGAGCACGACGTCTATGCCGGTCCATCGGCGCGTTATTGCCCGGCCGGCGTTTATGAGTGGGTCGAAGAGGGCGGTCAGCCGCGTTACGTGATCAACGCGCAGAATTGCGTTCACTGCAAAACTTGCGACATCAAAGACCCGAACCAGAACATCAATTGGGTTCCGCCCGAGGGCGGCGGCGGGCCGAATTATCCGAATATGTGATGAGCGGTCGCTGCCTCGGGACTTAAGCGACAAATCAACACGATCGCGCTGCCGCGATTTCGCCTCCCTTCGGGCCTAAATGGCTTACGCGCTTGCGGGAGGGTGGCAAAAAGGCCATTCTCGCGCGCTTAAATGGGACCCCGGCGCTCTGATTCCTTTGCTTACGGCGCACGTCGTCGAATGGAGCCATCGTTGACTCATCCGCTGCTGTTACGGCGCGCCGCCATCGCTGGCGCCTTCGTTCTGCTGACATTCACGCCGGCACTGGCTGCCGAAGTCCCCACTGCGCAGGAACTCTCGCGCGACACTGCGTCCGGCAGTTATCTGGCCGCGCGGCACGCCGGAATCGAACGCGACTCGGCCACCGCTGCCGCCTATTACCTCAATGTTCTGAAGTCGGATTCGCGCAACTCCGACGTTCTCAGCCGCTCCTTTCTTTCGGTCTTGGGCGATGGCGACATCGACGAAGCCGGCAAACTCGCCGAGCGCATCGTCCTGATTGATCGCAACGATCGCATCGCGCGGCTGGTGATCGGGGTGAGGGCGCTCAGGCAGAAGCAATACGGCGTGGCGCGGCAAAATTTCACGCAGTCAGTGCGCGGCCCGGTTACCGATCTGACGGCGACGTTGCTTGCGGCTTGGGCGCTCGCCGGCGCCGGCAATACGCGCGACGCGGTCGACACCCTCGACAAACTCGCCGGCCCGGACTGGTACGCCATCTTCAAGGATGCCCATGCCGGGATGATCTTCGACGTCGCCAACAACGAGGCGGAGGCCGGCAAGCGCTACGAGCGCGCCTACAAGGCCGACGCAATGGCGCTGCGCACCGTTCAGGCTTACGCAAGCTGGCTGTCACGCAACGGCAAGACCGACGCAGCCCGCAAAGTGTTGACGGATTTCAGCGCCGCCGTCCCCAATCACCCGCTGATCGTCAAGATGCTTGAGGAAATCGGGCCGGCCGATTCGAAGGCCGCAACGGAAGCGCAACCGGAGGGGCAGGATAAAAGCGAATTGGCGCTGCGCGCGCACGGCGAGACCGTGAAGGAGTTGCAGACCAAACTCGGCATCCCTGCCGACGGTGTGTACGGTCACCGTACCCAGCTTGCGGTCCGTGAGTTTCAGCGGCGCAAAGGCGTTGGTGTCGATGGCGTCGTCGGTCCGCAAACGGCGATGAAGCTTGCACCGCTCGATCGCCACGAGGAAGCTCGGCCGGCGGCCGGCACGTTGCCCCGGCTGGTCGATTCTGCGCAAAGCGGCGGTGCCGAAGCACTTTACCAGATCGGGTCCTCGATCGGCCGCCGCGGTGGCGAAGATCTGGCCCTGGTCTATTTGCAGCTTGCGCTTTATCTCGAACCGAATCATGCGATGGCTTTGCTGTCGCTTGCCGATCTTTACGAGTCGCTGAAAAAACCCGGCCTCGCCATCGCGGTCTACGATCGCATCCCGGCGTCTTCGCCGCTCCATCGCAACGCCGAAATCCAGATCGCATCCGATCTCGATGCGCTCGACCGCACCGACGAAGCCAAGAAGCGGCTCGAACAACTGATCGGCGAGCATCCGAAAGACAACGAAGCCATCATCGCACTCGCCAACATTTTGCGCGGTCGTAAAGACTTCAGTGCCTGCGCCGATTTCTATAGCAAGGCGATTTCCAACATCGCGACGCCGGAGAAATCGAGTTGGGTGTTGTTCTATTACCGCGGCATCTGCAACGAGCGCTCGCATCAATGGCCGGCGGCGGAAGCCGACTTGAAGAAGGCGCTTGAGTTATTTCCCGATCAGCCGCTGGTGCTCAATTATCTCGGCTATTCCTGGATCGACCAAGGCACCAATCTCGACGAGGGCATGAATATGATCCGGCGCGCGGTCGAGCAGCGGCCCGATGACGGCTACATCGTCGACTCGCTCGGTTGGGCCAATTTCCGCGTCCATAACTACGACGAAGCGGTGAAGGACCTCGAACGCGCGATCGAACTCAAGCCCGAGGATCCCACCATCAACGATCATCTCGGCGATGCTTACTGGCGGGTCGGCCGGGTGCTGGAAGCGCATTTCCAGTGGGCGCACGCCAAGGATGCCAAGCCCGATCCGGAAGATTTGCAGAAGATCGAGGAAAAGCTCCGGGGCGGTCTTCCAGACGATACGTCTTCCGCGGCCGATGCGGTCAAGACGAAGAAGGTCGGCAACGGCGGCTGAGGTTGCTCCTTGCCGGCTCCGCTGGTTGAGAACGCACTGGCCAAGGTCAACCTGACTTTGCGGGTCATTGGCCGCCGTTCGGACGGTTATCACGACATCGAGAGTCTGGTTGCATTCGCCGATTTCGGCGACCGGCTAACCTTTTCCCGCGGCAATGAACTGAAACTCTCCGTGCATGGGCTGGGCGCGGCGCAGGTCGGTGAGGGCGACGATAATCTGGTGTTTAAGGCCGCCCGTGCGCTGGTTGCGCGGCGGCCGAAGCTCACGGTCGGCGCTTTCGGCCTCGACAAACGATTACCGGTCGCCGCCGGCCTTGGCGGTGGCTCCGCCGACGCGGCGGCAGCACTTCGGCTGCTCGCGCGGGTCAACAACATCGCGCACAGCGATCCGGATTTGCGCGCCGCGGCGGAGGCTACCGGCGCCGATGTGCCGGTATGTCTCGATCCGCGCGCGCGCATCATGCGCGGGATCGGCGAAATACTCTCAATGCCGATCGCTTTGCCGGCGTTGCCGGCCATGCTGGTCAATCCCGGCGTGGCGGTGGCGACCAAGGCAGTCTTTGCCCGCCTGAAGGTAAGCACCGTGCCGGGCGCGCCGCTTTATGACAATTTCGCGAAGCCTTCGGATCGCGATGGGCTCCTGCGGAAACTGGCGGCGCAGACCAACGATCTGGAAGGACCGGCAATGGCGCTGGCGCCGGTGATTGCCGACGTGCTTGCGGCTTTGCGCTCGCTTGCCGGCTGCGACCTCGTGCGCATGTCCGGATCGGGGGCGACCTGCTTTGCGCTCTTTGATTCACCTGCCGCCGCCAGCGTGGCGGCAAAGACTTTGGCCGGCAAATATCCGAAATGGTGGGTGCAGGCGACGACGTTACGCTAATGCTGAAAATCTAATGCGTGCGCGCGACGCAGAAATCGACGGTTTCGGTGAGTGCCGCTTTCACCAGTGAAGCCGGGAACAAGGCCAGCGCGTCACCGGCTATGGCGCCGTAATGGTGAGCGCGACCGAGCGTATCTTCAAGCGCGCGATGCTTGGTCATCAGTCCGATGGCGTGATCGAGATCGGCGGCGGTCGTTTCGCCGCGCTCCAACGCCCGCCGCCAGAATTCGCGCTCGGTGTCGTTGCCGCGGCGAAACGCCAGCACGACCGGCAGCGTGATCTTGCCCTCGCGAAAGTCATCGCCGATGTTTTTGCCGAGCTTGGCGGCCGCCCCACCATAATCGAGTACGTCGTCGACCAGTTGGAAGGCGATACCGAGATTCATGCCGAACGAGCGGCAGGCGGCTTGCTCGGCCTTTTGTCGCACGGACAAAGCCGGGCCGACTTCGCATGCAGCCGCGAACAATTCGGCGGTCTTGGCGCGGATCACCGCGATATACTCGTCTTCCGTGGTAGCGGTGTTTTTGGCGACGGCCAGCTGCATGACCTCGCCCTCGGCGATCACCGCGGCGGCCGAGGAGAGAATATCCAGCGCTTTCAGGCTGCCGACCTCGACCATCATCTTGAACGCCTGGCCGAGCAGGAAGTCGCCGACCAAAACGCTGGCTTCGTTGCCCCAAAGCATGCGCGCCGCCAGCCGGCCGCGCCGCAATTCGCTTTCATCGACGACGTCGTCATGCAGGAGCGTCGCGGTGTGCATGAACTCGACAGCGGCGGCGAGCTTGATGTGGCCGTCGCCGTCGTAGCCGGTGAGCTGCGCCAAAGCCAGTGTCAGGATTGGACGCAGCCGCTTGCCGCCGGAATTGATCAGGTGATTGGCGACCTCCGGGATCATCGTCACTTCCGAACCGGTGCGGGCCAGGATGACGCCGTTGACGCGCTCCAGGTCGGCGGCCACGAGATCGACCAGGGGATCGATCGAGGGTTTGCCGGGACTTCCAAACGGTACGATGACGGCCACGAACGCCTTCTCCACAAGGGACGGGTCAGCATAGAAACGCTATGGTAACGCGGCAAGTGCGCTGGCAGCCGCATAAAACGTTCAACCGCTGGTGAGTTCCTTGCGGCCATGATGACATGGGCGCGTCCGGTGACGATTCGGTAGGGCCAATGGCGAACGGAAATCCCGCAAGCACCGGGGCAAGCCGCTTCCGGGTGGCGGTGCTGGTACCGTGCTACAACGAAGAGCACGCCATCGCCAAGGTTGTCGCCGGTTTCCGCGCGGCGCTACCCGATGCGGCGATCTACGTTTACGACAACAATTCCACCGATAACACCGCCGAGGCGGCGCGGGCGGCCGGCGCGGTGGTTCGTCGCGAGCCTAATCAGGGCAAGGGCCACGTGGTGCGGCGGATGTTCAACGACGTCGAGGCCGACATCTATCTCGTGGTCGACGGCGACGCCACCTACGACGCGCCGAGCGCGGCGAAAATGATCGGCAAGCTCATCGAGGAACGCCTCGACATGGTCGTGGCCGCCCGCGTCGACAAGGATGCCGGCGCCTATCGTCGCGGCCATCGCGCCGGCAACCGCTTGCTTACCGGCTTCGTCGCCTACATTTTCGGCCGCTCGTTCACCGACATCCTGTCCGGCTATCGCGCCTTTTCCCGCCGTTTCGTCAAGTCGTTTCCGATTTTGTCGCGCGGCTTCGAAATCGAAACCGAGCTGACCGTCCATGCGCTTGAGCTTGAGTTGCCGGTAGCCGAGATTGCGACGCCGTATTATGCGCGGCAGAGCGGCTCGGCCTCAAAGCTTTCGACCTGGAAGGACGGCTTTCGCATCCTGTGGACCATTCAAGGGCTGTTCCGGTCCGAGCGGCCGCTGGCATTCTTTGGCATCGTCGGACTGGTGTTCGCGCTGATATCGATCGGGTTGGCGGTGCCGATTTTCAGCACCTACTTGGAAGAAGGCCTGGTGCCGCGCCTGCCTACGGTCGTGCTCTCGACCGGATTGATGCTGCTCGCCTTTCTCTCGGCTGCGTGCGGTTTGATTCTTGATACGGTGACCCGCGGCCGCCGCGAGCTGCGGTTGCTCGCATATCTGCAATTGCGCGCGCCGGGCGAAGACAGACGGCGCGACTGAACCGGCTCCGCGCGTCAACCGCGTCCGGGCAACGGCGGGCAGAACGGGTAGTGCTCGATGCGCACGGCATAGGGGTAAAGGTGGCACCAGATTTCGGGACCTTCCTTGCGCAGATACGCCTGCTTCACCGGCTCAAACTGGCTGATGACCGCGTTTGCCGCGATCAGCAGGGCGCCCAGGCGATAGGTCCAGCGATGATATTGCAGGTCGACGAGCTCCGCGATCAAAAGCGCCGCGGCGACGATGATGAGCGGATCGGTCAAGGTGAAGTATTCCTGCTTGAGGCCGCGCCCCATGCTCAGCGTGTCGACGCACCAGACGGTGAGCATCAGCGGCGCCACCTGTGCAACGACCATCCACTTGCGCCGACGGACTGCGATTACCGCTGCCGCAATGACGAACCATTCGACAAAAATCGTCGGACGTGACGACGGGTGCAGGAGGTAGATGTGCCGCGCGATCACGCCGCCGATGGATCGCAGCAGAAACGCGTAACGGGTGGAGGCGTTGACCACGTCAGGCTCGGCGCCCGACGCCCACGCGAACATCTGCTCGATCGGATGGAATACCACCACGGCGTTCATGACGTTGTAGCGGATGTCGAGCGCGAGCAGTGCGATCATGCAGCCGGCAATCACCGCGAACATGGCGGCGAGCGTCTCCGCCGCCGGCGTTCGCCAGATCAGCGCGTAGGCAGCCATGGCGACACCGACCCAGACCGCCAACGCCGGCAGATAGATCGCTGAGCCGATCCGTAGCGAGGCGCCGATCTTGCCGGCCATCCCGGCGATGACGATGTCCTTCGCCAGAAAGGCCGCAACCGCCGCAATAATCGCGCTCGCGGCGACGGCGGGCCAGGCGTAGCGCGACAATCGCCAGAAACCGCTTTGCGGTTTCGCTTCGGGGCCGAACGGCAGCACCAGTATGGGCAGGGCGCAGATCAGAAAGAGTATTTGAATCTTGTTCAGCATTCCGAGCGTGATGAGCAGGCTAGCAAAGCCGACCACCGCCGGCCGCCAGGCCCGTTCGCCGCGTTTGGCCACCGCGATCAGAATGAGCAGCGCGATCATGAAAAAGCCGGTGGCCAGCAGTTCGGTACGCATGATGCGCATCTGCATCGTCAGTCCGCCGGCGCAGGCAAGGAAAAATCCGGCGAGCCCGGCGATCCGGCGGTCGCCGACGATCGCCTTCACGAGACAAGCGAAGGCGACGACATATGCGATCATGAACATGAACGACAGAACGCGGCCGGCTTGCGTCGCGCGCATCCAGACATCGGCGAAATTGGCGGCGTTGCTGACGGGAGGGATGCCGGAAAGCGATGTAACGTGGATCAATCCGGCCGCATGCAACGCGCGCAGCCAATAGCTCAACAGCAGGATGCTCAGATAACCGGGATGATCGAAATATTCCTGCGGCAGCGGAGTATTGAGCAGAAAGGCGTTATAAACGACCCAGAGATCCATATCGGCGACGCGCCAATAGGCAAACCAGAAGCCGGCGATCAGAAACGAAGCCAGCATAAAACCGCAGATGACCAGAAGCCCCGTGCCGAAGCCGAGCGGCGCCAAACGATCGAACGGCGATGCCAGGCCGGGAGGTGACGTCGCGGCCGGCATGCGCAACGTATCAGCCATCGAATTTCAAGTTCTTTGCGAGAGAAAATGGAATAATGGCTTATAGCCAGATGGCGGCGGGCTGGCAATTATAGCGGTCGCTGCCGGGGTTGGTTTTCCGCCAGGCAAGACGCATCAGGCGGCGAAGGGTAGGGCGCTTTGCGCGAATTGGTCCGCACCAATGACGCCGTTCTGATTTCGGCGATCGAGGCGCTGCTCAAGAGCGCGCATATTCACCACATGGTGGTCGATCAGAACATCAGCGTGCTGGAAGGTTCGATCGGTATTTTCCCGCGCCGCATTCTGGTCGGCGACGATGAGGTCGACATCGCGCGAACGCTGCTCGAAAACGCGGGCCTTGCGCGTGAGATTTCGCGCGATGGCCGCTGAGCGCGCGCGGACCAGCGACGATGCCGTGCTCGGCGGCCGGCTGGTTTTGCGGCAGCCGCGCAAGGGGCACCGCGTCGGCCATGACGCAATACTGCTGGCGGCGGCATGTTCGGCGCGGCCGGGCGAGCATCTCGTCGATCTCGGCGCCGGTGTGGGTGCAGCCGGTTTGGCGGTGGCGCGGCGTCTCGATGACGTGGCGGTAACGCTGGTCGAGATCGAGGGCGATCTTGTGCAGCTCGCTGGCGTCAATGCCGCGCGCAACAATCTGGCAACTCGGGTGCGCGCCGTCTGCCTCGATGTCGCGGCGCGGCCTGCCGCCTTCACCGCGGCCGGGCTGGCGGCTGGCAGGGTCGATCACGTGCTGATGAACCCGCCATTCAATGCCGCGCACAATCCGTCGCCCGATCGCCGCCGCCGTTTGGCGCACCGCGCCGGGCCTGACACGCTGCATCGCTGGCTGCGCACCGCGGCGCGCTTGCTGCGGCCCGCCGGCGCCGTGACGCTGATTTGGCGCGCGGACGGCCTTGATGCGATTCTGGCGGCTTTGGCGGACGGCTTCGGCGCCGTCACCGTCCTGCCGGTTCATCCCAAGCCCGCCGCTCCGGCGATCCGTGCGCTGGTTCGGGCGATCAAAGGAAGCCGCGCGCCGCTCTCGCTGCTGCCGGGTTTCGTTCTCGCCGACGCCGCCGGCAGGCCGACCGAGGAAGCCGAGGCGGTTTTACGCGAGGCCGCAGCCTTGCCGCTGGCCGAGCGGTGAAGCTCGTGCGCTAACCATTGGCCGGCACGGAATCGGGTGCCGGCGTAGCCGTGGGCTTGGCCCGGCGGATGGGGATATAGGACATGCTGACGATCACGCCGATCAGCATCAACAGCACATAGATTTTCATTGCGCGGCGGTCCGTACGTTCCTGCGGGAGAACGACGGACATCAAGCATTTCAGCTGGTTAACAAACGGTTACTTGAGCAAGCCCCTGTCACCGCTTATGTGCATTTCATGGCTGAGCCAATGACCGGGGACGATCTGCGCGGCGGCTGGACGCGCGCGTCGGCAATGTTGTGGAATTTGCTGCCCCAGCGGTTCCGCCGCGACCGGCCGGTGGTACCGGTGGTGCGGCTGACCGGCATCATCGGATCTTCGAGTCCGTTGCGGCCGGGCCTTTCCGTGGCCGGAATCGCCCGTGCGCTCGACCGCGCGTTCGGCATGCGCAATGCGGTAGCGGTTGCGCTTGCCATCAACTCGCCGGGCGGTTCGCCGGCACAATCGCACCTGATCTTTCGTCGCATCCGTGATCTGGCGGAAGAAAAAAACCGGCGGGTGATTGCGTTCGTCGAGGATGCCGCGGCTTCGGGTGGCTACATGATCGCCTGCGCCGCCGACGAGATCATCGCCGATCCGAATTCGATCGTCGGTTCGATCGGCGTGGTTGGCGCCTCTTTCGGTTTCGACAAGTTGATCACCAGGTTCGGCATCGAGCGCCGGCTCTACACGTCGGGCGAGCATAAAGCGATGCTCGATCCGTTCATGCCGGAGAACGCCGAAGACGTCGAACGACTGAAGAAATTGCAGCGGGAAATTCACGACGATTTTATCGCGCTGGTGAAGTCACGCCGCGGCGGCAAGCTCGTCGGCGACGATCTGTTCAGCGGCGAATTTTGGACCGGCCGCCGGGCCCTCGATCTCGGGCTGGTCGACGCGATCGGCGATTTGCATTCGGTGTTGCGTCAGCGTTTCGGCGATAAGGTATGGACGCCATTGGTTTCCGCCGATCGCGGTTGGTTCAAGCGGCGCTTGTTCGGCGCCGCTCGCGGCGATTTGATAGCCGGCGGCCTTGCCCAGACCAGCCTTGCGGAAGACATGATTTCGGCGCTTGAAGCACGGGCTCACTGGGCGCGTTACGGGCTATAGTTCTGCCCGAAGCTGCCTCAAGCTGAAGAGCGGAGGGACCGAATGCCGCCGGTATTCGCTTTGGCGCTGGGATTGATGGGGACCGTGGTCCTCGTGCGCTGGTGCGTCCGCGAGGTGAAGCGGGTCAACGCCGAACTAGACGAAGTGCGGGCCGAGCCCGCCGCAGAGCCGATCGATCGCGGCGCGCTGCCGAAATTAAGGCAGGATCCCGAGACCGGTGAATACCGGCCCGGATAGCTTCAGCGGTGGCGCGGGATGCAAATGTTAGAATCGGACCACTAGGCGGGTAGTGCTGTTCGCTTGGCCCAGATCATGCCCATAGGCGTACCGACCAACGCGCAGAAGCGCTCCAGAACGGTGCGGACGGCCTCAACCTCAAAACCATTGTTACGCAACAATTGCATTAGCTCGCCGTGCCGGCGGCCGCGACCGAAATCGTGATACTCGATCGCAACCCGCTCGATCCGCGCCCAATGTGCCGGCGCGAGGCTGCGCAAGATTTCGTACTCGCTGCCCTCGCAGTCGATCTTGAGGAAGTTGATCGTCGCGACGCCATGATCGTCCATGATGCGTCCGAGTTGCATCTGCCGCACCGTGATCGACTCAGTCGCCGCCGCCCCGTGAGCATGCCGCAGCACGCGTTGCAAAAGCCAACGCGCCAATCTTCCGGCTGACGATTTGGTGAAGAACCAGGGCGCATCGATTGTGGCGCGGTGCGCCAGCGCCTCCCAACCGGGATGGCAGATCAATTCCATCGTGCCGTCATTGTCGCCGGCAGCAGCCGCGACAATCGTCACGTTGCGCAAGTTGTTCTGCTGGACGTTCAGACTTAGGCACTCCAGCGCGGGCGGATTTGGCTCGATGCAAACCAGGCGGCCTTGCGGGATTTGCGGTTCGGCCCACAAGGCAAACATGCCGATGTTGGCGCCGACGTCGACCACCGTATCGTGGGATCGTAATTCGAAGCCGGCGCGCTGATAATGCCCGCGTTTGAAGGTTTCCCAACGCAGATATTTGGCAACCGTCCTCATCGTTGCGTTGCTGAGGTAACAAACCTTCCCATTAGGAAGGCCGACCGCCAAACTCGTGCTCATCGAACGCACTCACCTCCAACGATCTGACGGCGCATCTGTAAGCTAAGCAGCGCCGTGGTCAATCGCTCGTCGCGCTTGACCGGTGCGATGTCGACGATTACGCCTCAGCCGCGTACCGGCCCGCGCTTGGATTGTTCATGGCAGACGAAACACCCGCCAACATGCGCCCAGAGCGCTCGTTCCAGGGGTTGATCCTGATGTTGCAGCGCTATTGGGCGGACCGAGGCTGCGTGATCTTGCAGCCTTACGACATGGAGGTCGGCGCCGGCACCTTCCACCCGGCGACGACGTTGCGCGCGCTCGGGCCGAAGCCGTGGAAGGCGGCCTACGTACAGCCGTCGCGCCGCCCGAAGGACGGTCGCTTCGGCGAAAATCCCAATCGCCTGCAGCACTATTATCAGTTCCAGGTCATCCTCAAGCCTTCGCCCGACGATTTGCAGGAGCTTTATCTGCAATCGCTCTACGCAATCGGGATCGATCCGAAGCTGCACGACATCCGCTTCGTCGAGGACGATTGGGAAAGCCCGACGCTTGGCGCCTGGGGGCTCGGCTGGGAATGCTGGTGCGACGGCATGGAGGTCTCGCAGTTTACTTATTTCCAGCAGGTCGCCGGCATTGAATGCGCGCCCGTATCGGGCGAGCTTACCTACGGGCTCGAACGGCTGGCGATGTATGTGCAGGGCGTGGAAAACGTCTTCGACCTCAATTTCAACGGCCGCGAGGGCAGCGAGAAAGTCAGCTACGGCGACGTGTTTCTCCAGGCCGAGCAGGAATACTCGCGGCATAATTTCGAATATGCCGATACGGAAATGCTGTTCGAGCAATTCCGCATGGCCGAATCGGCCTGCAATAAATATCTTGAAGCCGGCTGGGTGCAGGACGACGGTGGCGGCAGCAACCGCGGTCGTCATATGATGGCTTTGCCGGCGTACGATCAATGCATCAAGGCCAGTCACGTTTTCAACTTGCTTGATGCGCGCGGCGTGATTTCGGTGACGGAACGACAGAGCTACATCCTGCGGGTACGCGAATTGGCCAAAGCATGCGGCCAAGCGTGGCTCGCGACAGAAGGTGGAGGGAACAGCAAATGAGTGAGATGCCAGAGATTGGCGGCCGTGCGCCGATGCCGGTCGAGGTCGAGGCCGGCAAGAGTTACTGGTGGTGCGCGTGCGGACTTTCCAAGAAGCAGCCGTTCTGCGACGGGTCGCATAAAGTCACGGGCTTCACGCCGGTCGAATTCAAGGCGCTGAAATCCGAGAAGGTCTGGTTCTGCGCCTGCAAGCGCTCAGCGAAAAAGCCACTGTGCGACGGCTCGCATAAAACGCTGCCAGCCGCGTGAACTACCCCCTCCACTTGGAGGCGGGTAGAGGATAATTTGCGCTGATCCATGCCCGACCTACTGCTTGAACTCTTCTCCGAGGAAATTCCGGCGCGCATGCAAGCGCGCGCCGGCGATGACCTGCGCAAGGCGGTGACCGACCGGTTGGTCGATGCCGGGCTTGCCTATGATGGCGCGAGAGCCTTCGTGACGCCGCGGCGGCTGGCGCTCGCGGTGCAGGGCGTGCCGGCGCGGCAGCCGGACATCCGTGAGGAGAAGAAAGGCCCGCGCGTCGGCGCGCCGGACAACGCCATTGCCGGATTTTTGAAAGCCGCCGGGCTCAAATCCATCGGCGAAGCGAAGGTTCAGCCCGACAAGAAGGGCGACTTTTACCTCGCGACAATCGAAAAGGCGGGCCGTCCGGCCATCGACGTGATTGGTGAAATTCTTCGTGACGTAATTCAGAATTTTCCTTGGCCAAAATCGATGCGCTGGGGCGAGCAATCGAAAGAGGCCGGCGCGCTCAATTGGGTGCGGCCGCTTCACTCGATCGTTGCGACGTTCGGGCCGGAAACCGAGGAGCCTGACATCGTTCGTTTCTCGGTCGGCGGCATTGCCGCTGGTAACGAAACGCGCGGTCATCGTTTTCTGTCGCCGCAGCCGTTCGCGGTGCGTCGGCTCGCCGATTACACGCAAAAGCTCGACAAGGCCAAGGTGGTGCTCGACGCGCAACGCCGCCGCGATATCATCCACACCGAAGCCAAGCAGCTTGCCTTCGCGCAGGGGTTGGATCTCATCGAGGATGACGGTCTTCTTGCCGAGGTTGCCGGCCTGGTCGAATGGCCGGTGGTGCTGATGGGCTCGTTCGCCGAGCAATTCCTGCGCATCCCCGAGGAAGTGATCCGCGCCACCATCCGCAACAACCAGAAGTGTTTTGTCCTGCGCGACGCCGCGCACGCCAAGCTGGTCAACAAATTCATTCTGGTGTCGAACATCGAAGCGGAAGACGGCGGCAAGGCGATCGTCGCCGGCAACGAGCGCGTCATCCGCGCGCGGCTATCGGATGCGAAATTCTTCTACGAGACCGACCTGAAGACGCGGCTGGAGGACCGGCTGCCGAAATTCAAGGATATCGTTTTTCACGAAAAACTCGGTTCGCAAGCCGAGCGCATTGAACGGATCGAGCGGCTCGCCGGCGAGCTGGCGCCGCTGGTCGGCGCGGATGTTGCGAAAGCCAAGCGCGCGGCGCGCCTGTGCAAGGCGGATTTGCTCACCGACATGGTCGGCGAATTCCCCGAGCTGCAAGGCACGATGGGAAAATACTACGCCGAGGCGCAAGGTGAGGACGAAGCGGTCGCTCACGCTTGTGAGGACCATTAC
>DATKRE010000203.1:0-35014 GCA_035532335.1 Xanthobacteraceae bacterium
CTTGATGCAAAGCCGTCGGGGATTTGTCCGGTCGCCGCCTGGAACTTGCGGATCGCGACGCGGGTACGCGGGCCGAGCAAGCCATCCGGTTCGCCAATATCGAAGCCGCGCCGGACCAGGAGTTGCTGCATCTCGTAACGCTCGGCGACGGTTAACACCCGCTCGTCGCGCGGCCACGGCTGAACGAATGGCGCGCCGCCGCGCAACCGGTCGGCGAGATGACCGATGGCGAGCGCATACGCTTCGGACGGATTATATTTCATGATGACGCTAAAATTCCGCAGCATCAGAAAGGCCGGCCCGCGCGCGCCGGCAGGCAACAGGAGATACGCCCGCTCGGACGGCCGTGGGAATTGCTTGTCGCCTGCCCGCCGGACCCCGAGCCCCTGCCACTGGCGAAATGTCATCTGCCTCGCATGGCCGGCAAGCAGGTAATCGAAATGCAGCGGCAGCACGACTTCATAGCCCCAGCCTTCCCCCCTCACCCAGCCGTAGCTTTTCAGATTGTTCGCCGTCGAGGCGACGACGTCGGGGACGGAATCGACAATGTCGCGGCGGCCGTCGCCGTCGAAATCGACCGCGTAGCGCTCGAACGTCGAGGGCATGAATTGCGTAGGTCCAAACGCGCCGGCCCAGGAGCCGATCAGCCGCTCGGGCGGCACGTCGCCGCGCTGGACGATCTCCAGCGCCGCCAAAAATTCGCCGCGGAAGAAATCGCGGCGGCGGCCGACGCAGGCGAGCGTTGCGGTCGAGCGGATCACCGGACGGTCGCCGCCCTTGGTGCTGTATTTCGATTCAACGCCCCAGATCGCAGCGAGGATGTAGCGATCGACGCCGTAAGCGCGCTCGGCCGCGGCAAAGGCCTTGGCGTATTGCGCCAACAGCTCGCGACCGCGGGCGATGCGCGCGTCGTCGACCAGGAGGTCGAGATAGTCCCATGGCGATTTGGTGAATTCCGGCTGGGCATCGAGCAGATCCATAATGCTCAGGTCCGGCGTGAGCCCGGCGGTGGCGCGTTCGAACGTGCGCCGGGTGATGCCGCGGCCCGCCGCCGCCGGCCACAGGCCGGCGATGCAATTCGGGAAGTCCGCGGCAGCGGCGCGGATGGCATCGGCGCTCATCAGCGGATTGCCGGAGGCGCCGGATTGTCCACTCCACTGGCGTCCGCCGCCGGACGGCGCAGGAACCGCAGCGGTCGCGGAAGGTTGAAACAACCGTGTCAGCCAGTCATCCGGCTTATCCTGCGCCAATGCGGCGTCGGCCAGGCTGAACGCGATCAGGCCGGCGACGGCATAGCGAAGGATCGGCATGGAGATTGGCATTTTCGGATCATCCGGGCGCGTGCAATCGCCGTCTCGGTCAGTGGTCGCCGCAATGGACGGCTGCTATGTTACCGGACTGTTAACCGCCGATCCTCTTCGGCACGCCGTCGATGCATCTTCGCAGGTCACATTCACCGAGCCGCAACGGGGTTTGGGTCATACACCGCCCTGAACTCCTCTCTGGACAAAGATTTAGGCAACAAAGCGTCTGCATCCCGCCCGCCCGCGCTTGACCCCGTCGCAACCATGAAACTCGTCCGCAAAGCCGTCTTCCCTGTCGCTGGCCTTGGCACCCGCTTTCTGCCGGCCACCAAAGCCATGCCGAAGGAAATGCTGCCGGTCGTCGACCGGCCGCTCATTCAGCACGTGGTGGATGAAGCGCGCCAAGCCGGCATCGAACATTTCATTTTCGTCACCGGCCGCAACAAGGCGGTGATCGAAGATCATTTCGACCGTCAGGTCGAACTGGAGATGACCTTGCTCGAGCGCCAAAAGCAAAAAGCGCTCGATCTGCTGCGCAACGATCTGCCGGAGCCGGGCACCACCAGCTTCACCCGCCAGCAGGAGCCGCTCGGGCTCGGCCATGCGGTGTGGTGCGCGCGCGAGCTGATCGGCCGCGAGCCCTTCGCGCTCCTGCTCCCCGACGTGCTGGTCCAGCATGAGCGCGGCTGTCTCGCGCAGATGATCGATGCCGCCCGCGAGGTCGGCGAGCGGGCCAATATCGTCGCCGTCGAGGAAGTACCGCGCGAGCGCGTCGACCAATACGGCGTTGTCGGCGTCGGCGCCGCCAAGGGCAAAGTGTTCTCGATCACCAGCATGGTTGAAAAACCGACGCAGGAACGCGCGCCTTCAAATTTGATCCTGACCGGCCGCTACATCCTGCAACCCGAGATCCTCGATCTTTTAGCGACGCAGGACCGCGGCACCGGCGGTGAAATCCAGCTCACCGACGCGATGATTGCGCTGGCGCAGACGCAACCATTCTACGGCCTCAAATTTGACGGCCGTAGCTTCGACTGCGGATCGAAGGTCGGCTTCCTCGCCGCCAACGTGTCGTATGCGCTGGCGCGACCCGACATCGCTCCCGGCTTCCGTGCCGAAATCAAGAAAATCCTCGCCGAGTTCAACGGCGGCTAGTGTGGCGGATTTGAAGTTCCTCCTATCGTCGCGACAAGCATTGAGAGGAACTTCAAATCCAAAGCCACACTAGAATTTATAATTGCTAGTGTCCCTTTGATTCCGAAGTTCGCATCGAGACGAGCGGCACGGATAGGCGAACTTCGGAATCGGGACACTAGGCCGAAACGCACGCGGAGCGCCATGAGCGAAGACGAGCACCAAGTCTACGCGATCCGCTACGCACACCATGCGCGCCGCTCGCCGGAAAATTTCATTGGCGGCGATCCGCACGACGTGCTTCAGCCGCTCGATTTCTTCGTTTGGGCGATCCTCGGTCCGGCCGGAACCATCATCGTCGATACCGGCTTTGACGCCGACATGGCGCGGCGCCGACAGCGCGAAATCGTCAAGCCGGTGCAGGACGGGCTGGCGGCGCTCGGCGTGGCAGCCGACACGGTCAAAACCGTTATCGTCAGTCATCTCCATTACGACCATTGCGGCAATTACGATCTGTTTCCGAACGCGCGCTATCATCTGCAAGACCGTGAAATGGAATATGCGACCGGACGCTGCATGTGCCACCAGGCCTTGCGCGTTCCTTTCGAGGCCGACGACGTCGTCGCCATGGTCGGCAAGGTGTTCGATGGCCGCGCCGTCTTCCATGACGGCGAAGCCGAGATAACGCCTGGCGTCACCGTGCATCTCGTCGGCGGCCACTCCAAGGGGCTGCAATGCGTGCGGGTGAAAACCAGGCGCGGCCACGTCGTACTGGCCTCCGACGCCACGCATCTCTACGCCCACATCGATTCAGGCCGCGTCTTTCCGATTACCTACAACATCGCCGAAGTGGCGGAAGGCTATGCGACGCTGAAATATCTCGCAACCTCACCATCGCACGTCGTGCCGGGGCATGACCCGCTGGTGCTCACGCGCTATCCCGCCGCCAAAGACGGCCTCGAAGGCTGGATCGCCCGGCTCGACGCCGAGCCGAACGCGCGGTGACCAAAGCGGCCGAACGAAGCAATCCAGCCGGGGCGCGGTCTGGATTGCTTCGTGGCCGTCCGCCTCAGCGCTGCCAACGCAGGCCGAGGAGGAATGTGGTCGCGCTATAGGAGAAGCCCTGCTCGGTGGCGGTCTGCCAATCTTCTCGTACTTCCCCATGCAGCTGCCACTCGCGCGTAAAGATGTAGGTTAGTCCGATCGAAACGAAGTAGCGGTTGTCGGTGAGCGGCTGGCCGACATAATCGTCGGTGCCGTAGCCGATTTTGCCGATGCCGATCAGCCAGGTGCGAAACGCGTGGTCGGCTTCGAGGGCGACGTCGCGGCTGAGTTGGCCGGACGCGCCGGCCAAAACGGTTTCGTAGATCTGCGAGCTTGCGCTCAGCTTGTAGGTGGTCAAGCCGGTCGGCCTCCACAACAGTGCGCCGTCGGCAATGAAGCCGGTAATGGCAGGCAGCGTCGGGTCCTTGTAGTTTCGATCGACGTAACCGAGCGCCATCTCGCCGGTCAACGTGCCGAACAGATCGAGCGTACTGCCGAGCCGGGCGGTGGTGCCGGTTGAATCGCGCTGTAGTCCGCTGCGGTCGAATTGTTGGTCGTGGATACGCTGATCCTCCTGCACCTCCACAAACGGTTTGAGGCCGGGATCGAGTTCGTAGCCGACACGAAGGATGCCGGCATATTGGTCGAAGTTGCGATCGGAGTTGCTGGTGCTTTGGCCGTTGGTAAGTTGTGAAGGGTCGTAAGTGGCTCGATCGAATGTGCCCTTGGCCGTAACCGCCAACCGGTTGAACTGCTGGGCGATGCCGAGCGTCTCGCCAATGGCCTGATTGGGCGGCAACGAGGCCACTTGCGCCTGCAAGTTGGGACTGCCGGGATTGTCCGCCGACACGATGACGCGCTGCTCGGCCAGAATCTGCGTGTCGCGCGTTACGTCGATGCGACCGTCGATCGTGGCGTTGAGGAATGGAAGATTGAGCGCGGGAAGGAGATCCGCGGCGTATTGCGTATACGAGGCAACGATATCAGCGGTCAGCGAATGCCGACCCCAATCGGAAGCGACTTTCAATTCCGGCGCCGCGGCTACGTAAAACGAACCGGGTCCGCCGGTTTCCCGGGTCGGATTGGTGCTGTAGCCGCCGGAAACGTCGATCGAAGGAAACAGCAGAAACGAGCCGGCGCGAATGCCGATCGCCGCATAAGGATCGGTTGCCGCGATCGGCAGCAACTGGCGCGGCAGTGTCCCCGGCAGGAACGTATTCATCGGCTGCAAGGTCGGTGGCGGCGTGCTCGATGGCGTGGCAACCGACGGGCGCAGCGAATAATCGAAATAGTCCGGCGGCGGGACCGCCAAAGCCGCGCCCGGACGGCTTGCCGCCGTCAGCGGATGTACTTCAGGCGGCGGATTGCTCACCGGATAGGCGTCGGACAATGGCGGCAAAGTGGCGCCGGTCCGTTGCGCGGCTTTCTTCGGATAAATCTCCGGCGTCGGCGGTTTTCGCAGGGTCGGCGGTTGCGACGGTGTGCGCGCCGCAAAATTCGGCACTGGCGCGAATGTTGTCTCGGCTGGCGTTGCGCCGCCCGTCGCGCGCGTCTGCGCTTGTTTCTTTTGTTTTTTAAAATGCGGGGCGTTCGTGGAATCGAAGCCGGTGTCACCGGCGCCGAAACCGGTTGGGCTGCCGTATGTGGGCGTCGCACCGATACGGCTTTGCGCGGTGACGGTTCCCGGCGGCAGCGTTTTGTAATTGGGCGGCGCAGCTTCGCCTGGCATGCGGAAAGGTGGCGGATTGTTTGGAGCGTTTTCCAGCGACGGCGCCAACAGACCGCTATCCGGGTTGGCGGCCGCCGGCGCTTGTGCAAAGCTCGTGCGTGGCGCGAGACCGATTGCCGCCGCCAGGACGACGCCCGCACCCAGGGCGCGCGCCACCGCCATCATCCGCGTCACATCGGAAGTCGCCAAGCCAACCACCGTCGCGGAGCCGCGGCCACGCGCGAATCATTCCGTGCGGCCATCGCGCGAATTGGCCGGCACGGACCGCCGAGCTGCGCCCCGATGGTTAACGGAATTAAAACGGATATGGTTAACGAGTGGTTGACCGCCGCGTCCGGGCCCCTCAATCCACCGATTTTATGCGGCTTTTTCGCTCGAGCCGGCTTAGATCCAACCCTTGAGCTCGCGCATGGCGAGCTGCCAGATCATGAGCATACCGGCTTCGCTGTCGTTGAGGCAGGGTATGGCGGCGAAGTTTTCACCGCCGTAGCGCTTGAATACCCGCGCGTTCTCGACCGCGATCTCTTCCAGCGTCTCCAGGCAGTCGGCGGAAAATCCCGGCGTGATCACCGCCACATTCTTCACGCCTTTTTTGGCGAGCGCCTTCATGGTCGCGATCGTGTAGGGCCTGAGCCAGCGCGCGCGGCCGAAACGAGATTGGTAGGTCAACATCAGCTTAGTGTCGTCGAGCTTGAGCTGCGCGCGCAAAAGCTCGGTCGTCCTGACGCATTGCGCCTCGTACGGATCGCCCTTGCGCACATAGGCCTCCGGCATGCCGTGAAAGGAGGCGACGATAACATCGGGCGTAAACGGCAGCGCTTTCAGCTCCGCTTGCAGCGAAGATGCCAACACTTCGATGTAATAGGGATCGTCATAATAGGGCGGCAGGAAGCGAAGCGCCGGCTGTCGCCGCTGCTGCAACAGATGGCGAAAGACCTCATCGCATGCCGTTGCCGTGGTCGGCGCTGCATATTGCGGATACAGCGGCATCACCAGGATACGCTCGCAACCGCGCGCCGTCAGCGCATCCAACCGCGAGGCGATCGAGGGACCGGCGTAGCGCATCGCCCAGTCGACGACGATATGCTTGCCGAGCGGCTCGAGGATGCCGGCGAGCTTTTCGGCCTGCGAGCGCGTAATCGTCTTGAGCGGCGATTCATTTTTCTCGTTGTTCCAGATTGCTCGGTAGTCGCGCGCCTTACGCCGCGATCGCAACGGCAAGACAATGCCGTTCAGCACGAATTTCCATAGCAGCGAATTGTTCTCGATCACGCGCGGGTCGGATAGGAACTCCTTCAGGTAGCGGCGCAGAGCCTTGGGCTCGGCCGCTTCCGGCGTACCGAGATTGATCAGAAGAATACCGATCGAAGCTGCCGCCGGCGCGATAGCCTGCCGCGCTTCGGCCTGCGCTGCCGGCCGGGATTCCATCGGCGCCACCGCCGGCGAAGAGCCGTTGGATGACGGCTCGATCGGCGGAGCCTCGACAACAGGCGTCGTGTCACTCATGAGTTCATCCTAGCTGATCGACGGTAATCGTGCACGCGAACAAACGACGCGCGCGCCGTCCGACTGCCGGCGTGGAACACCCGCTGAAGTTACGAATTGACGTTGGGCCTCAATAAAGGCCAATTCACTGGCTGTTTAAGGCGGGCGGCCGCACAGTCTGCCGCTTCAAATTCAGGAAATGCCAGATGACTCGCGATCTTTTTCTGATTGTTTTCCTTATTGTTTCGAATGCCGCCTGGGCGGAGACCGTCCAGAACGGCGGTATGCCGCTCAACAAGGCGGAGGAAAGAGCATGCGGCGGCGATGCGCGGCGCCTCTGCAAGGAGGCGCTTGGCGACGACTTCCGCGTTGGGTCGTGTTTGCAGGACCATAAGGATCGGCTCAGCCGCGCCTGCCGCACGATGCTTGGCGGCCACGGCATGTGACGGCGGCGATTTACTCGGCCGCTGTTAGCAGCGCCGGCGCTCCGGCGCCGAACTGTTCGAGTAGCGTCTTTTCTTCGGCCTTGGCGGCCGTAAGGTGGCGCTGCTTGACATGACCAAAGCCGCGGATTTTTTCCGGTATGGCGACAAGCCCGACCGCAAGGTGATGATTGTCAGGCGTCAGCGCCGCGAACACCCGATCGAGCATGACTTCATAATCCGCGATCAGCTTCCGCTCGGTGCGACGTTCCGGCGTGCGGCCGAACGGATCAAAGGCGGTGCCGCGCAGGAATTTGAATTTTGCCAGCAGCCGGAACGCCGGCGATAACCAGGGACCGAAACTCATCTTGCGCGGCAGGCCGGTGGTCTTGTCGCGACGCGCCAATAGCGGTGGCGCAAGATGAAACTCGAAGCGAAGATTTTCGCCGCTGAAGGTATTTTCAACCTGCGTCAGGAAACGACCGTCGGTATAGAGCCGGGCGACTTCGTACTCGTCCTTGTAAGCCATCAGCTTGAACAGATAGCGCGCCACCGCGTCGGCTAATCCATGCCTGCCTGGCGCGCGCGCCACCTCGACCGTCTTGGCTTTGTCGACCCAAGCACGATAGCGCGCTGCATAAGCGGCATCCTGGTAGCTGGTGAGGAAATTCACCCGCCGTTCGACCGTCTCGTCGAAAGATTCCGACAAATGGCGTCCCTCATTTGGCGTGGTGGCGGTCGCGGGCCTGGCCAGCGCCTCCACGTGCGCGCGGTCGATGACCGCGCGGCGCCCCCAATGAAATGCCGCCGTATTCATCGCCACCGCTTCGCCGTTCAGCTCGATCGCCCGCTCAATCGCGGCGGCCGACAGTGGAATCGCCCCGAGCTGATAGGCATACCCGACCAGGAACATGTTGGCGCCGATCGATTGCCCGAACAGCACGGTGGCCAAGTGCGTCGCGTCGATGAAATGCGTCTTGTCGCGGCCCGCGTCCGCCACGATCGTCCGCTTGAGACGCTCGCTCGGCAGCGAGAAATCGGCGTTGCGGGTAAATTCACCCGGCAGGAATTCCGCCGTATTGACCACCATCTCCGTCGCGCCCGGTTTGACCGCGGCGAGGATTTTGTGCGTGCCCGAGACGACGATGTCGCCACCGAGGATCAGGTCGGCGCGGCCTGCCGCCACGCGGATGGCGTGGATGTCGTCCGTCTTTTCGGCGAAGCGGATGTAGCTGAACACCGCGCCGCCTTTCTGCGCGAGCCCGGCCATGTCGAGGACGCCGACGCCGCGGCCCTCGAGATGAGCCGCCATGCCGAGCACACCGCCGATCGTCACAATGCCGGTACCGCCAACTCCGGTAACGATGATGTTGTAGGTCCGCGCAATCGCCGGCAGTTTCGGGTCGGGAAGTGCCGGCAAGTCATGATCGGCGGCGACCCCGGTGCCCTTCTTCAGTGTCGCGCCGTGTACGGTCACGAACGATGGGCAGAAGCCTTTGACGCACGAAAAATCCTTGTTGCAGCTTGACTGGTCGATGATGCGCTTGCGGCCCCATTCGGTTTCCAGCGGCTGCACCGACACGCAATTCGATTGCACACCGCAATCGCCGCAGCCCTCGCACACCAACTCGTTGATGATGATGCGCTTGTCGGGATCGGGATAAGTGTGGCGCTTGCGGCGGCGGCGCTTTTCGGCGGCGCAAGTTTGATCGTAAATCAATACCGTGACGCCGGGAATTTCCGCGAGGCTCTTCTGCACCTCCATCAAGTCGTCGCGATGGTGGATGGTCGCGCCGGCCGGCCAGGCGGTGGCGGGCGGATATTTGTCCGGCTCGTCGGTCACGACGACCACGCGCTTGGCGCCTTCGGCGGCAACCTGGCGGGCGACCTGAGGCACGGTCAGCCCGCCGTCATTGGCCTGACCGCCGGTCATCGCCACGGCGTCGTTGAACAGGATCTTGTAGGTGATGTTGGTGTTGGCTGCGATCGCGGCACGGATCGCCATGTAGCCGGAATGATTGTAGGTGCCGTCGCCGAGATTCTGGAAAACATGGTTGCGGTTGGAGAACGGCGCTTCACCGACCCAATTGGCGCCCTCACCACCCATCTGCGTATAGCCAAGTGTCGAGCGATCCATCCACTGCGCCATGAAGTGGCAGCCGATCCCGGCATAAGCGCGCATGCCGGGTGGCACCACGGTCGAGGAATTGTGCGGGCAGCCCGAGCAAAAATAAGGAATCCGCTGCGCGATATCGCGCGTCTCGGCGGCGACGCGCTGAAATTCCTTGAGCCGGGCCACGCGCTGCGCAATGTCGTCGTTGCGGTGATACTTTAACAGGCGCTCGCCGATGCAGATGGCGACTTCATTGGGATCGAGCGCGCCTTTGACCGGGAATAGCCAGTTGCCCAGCTCATCCCGCTTGCCAATGCAGACCGGCTGATTGGCGGTGCCATACAACTCCTCGCGCACCTGCACTTCGATCAGCGCGCGTTTCTCCTCGACGACAATGATGAGATCGAGACCTTGGGCGAATTCGGCGAGTTCGCGCCGGCTGATCGGCCAGGGGCAGCCGACCTTATAGAGCCGGATGCCGAGCTGGTTAGCCTTGACCTCGTCGATGCCGAGCTCGTCGAAAGCTTGACGGACGTCGAGGTAGCTTTTGCCGGTGGTGATGATGCCGATCTTCGGTGCGCGACCGCCGGACGTGATGATGTGATTGATCTTGTTGGCGCGCAGAAATGCCAGCATGGCGTCGCGCTTGAAATCGTGCAGCCGCGCTTCCTGCGCGAGGATTGGATCGTTAAGGCGGATGTTGAGACCGCCGTCCGGCATCTGGAAGTCCGTCGGATTGACGATGTTGATGCGGTCGAAACGGGCGTCGATCGTCGCCGTCGATTCGATCGTCTCGTGCATGGTCTTCAACGCCACCCAGGCGCCGGTGAACCGCGACATCGCCCAACCATAGAGGCCGTAATCGAGAACCTCCTGCACCCCGGCAGGATTCAGGATCGGGATCATCACGTCGATGAAGTGATATTCGGACTGGTGCGCGGTGGTGGACGATTCCGCCGTGTGGTCGTCGCCCATCAGCGCCAGAACGCCGCCATTTTTCGCGGTGCCGGCGAGGTTGGCATGACGGAAGACGTCGCCGGTGCGGTCGACGCCGGGACCCTTGCCGTACCACATGGCGAACACGCCGTCGTATTTGCCCTCGCCACGGAGTTCCGCTTGCTGCGTGCCCCAGACCGCGGTCGCGGCCAAGTCCTCGTTAATGCCGCCCTGGAAACGGATATCGTTCTTGCCGAGAAACGGCAGGGCGCGCTGAAATTGGCTGTCCAGTCCGCCAAGCGGCGATCCGCGATAACCGGTGACATAGCCTGCGGTATTGAGGCCGTTACGCCGGTCCAGCTCCTTCTGCATCAAGCAGAGTCGCACCAGCGCCTGGAACCCGGTGACAAACACATGGCTGTGGCCGAGATCGTATTTATCGTCGAGCTTTACGTCGCGTAGCGGCATCGACCTTGAGTCTCCCTGACGGGCCAGTGTGCCCTCACGGATTCGACTACGCCAGAGGGTCGGCGGATTGGCCTGACATAGAAGGTATGTAGGGTTTGCAAGACGCCGAGCAATGCGCGCTTGGCCGCGCCGGCCGAGGCTAATTGACCAGGCCGAATACAGTTTGCGGTGCGGCAAATCCCGCCACCGAATGCTCGCCGAGATGACGGAAATCATCCGGGCGCCGGCTGGCGAAATCGGCGGAGGCGACGACGGCTTCGCCAAGCTTGGACGCAACCTTTTCCAACCGCGCCGCCAGATTCACCGCCGGACCGATACATGTAAAATCGAGGCGATTGCCACCGCCGATGTTGCCGTACATCACTTCGCCGACGTGCAGCGCGAGCCCAAAGCGGATGGCGGTTTCACCGTCGGCGGGAGCAGGCAATTCCGCGATCCGCTTGCGGAAGTCTCGCGCGCAAGCGAGCGTCTTGCGGCAAACCTCGTCAGCGTCGGCATCGTTTGCAATCGGGAAGATTGCTAGCAATCCGTCGCCCATGAATTTCATCACCTCGCCGCCATGTTCGAGGATCGGCGGAACCTGGCAACCGAAGTAGCGATTGAGGACGTCAATGACGACCTGCGGCGGCGCACGTTCGGACAAAGCGGTGAAACCGCGCATATCCGAAAGCCAGATCGCGGCGCGGATGGCTTCGACATATCCGCGGCGGATCTTGCCCGCCATGATGCGCTCGCCGGTCTGATGCCCGACATAGGTATCGATCAGATTCCCTGCCGTGCGGCGCAGCGCGCGAATTTCCGCAACGCGTGCCAGCGGCAGGATGACCGCTTCGAGGTCGACAAACTGTTTCGGCGTGAAACCGCCCGGCTGTTGCGTCGACCAGGTTGACACGTGAATAGTGCCGTCGGTGAATATCAACGGGAATGCCGCGTAGTCCGTCGCACCTTCGGCCTTAAGGTCTTTGAGAACCGCGAAGTCGAGCGGACAATTGCTTTCGGCCAAATGCCGTCGGAGCGGCACACGGGTCGCATAGACAGTCGCGAACGGACTCTGCCGATAATCGTCGGTTTCCAGAATGGCAAACAACGCATTCGACGTTGTCACGCCAGAGTCGGCCTGCCACAGGAATCGGCGGCCCATGACGTCCGGATGCAGCGTCGTGACGAACACCGCGGCACGCCACAACGGAACGCCGCACTCGACCAGGCGCTCGCAGAGTTGCGCCAGCACATCCTCGGAATTGGGGCCGGACACCGCCCCGCCCGCGAGCCAATCGACGACGGTTTTTATGTCTTTCATCTCGGAAGCTCAGGCTTTCGCGCTCGGCCGCGCCGAAACCTGCGCGTGCCAACGCCGCAAATGCGTACTGGTCTCGGCAACCGACACCTTGGCGGATGCGGCAAAATCAATTGTCACCAGCGTCGTAATATCGGCGACCGAAAAACGCGGACCGGCAACATATTCGCTTTGCGCCAGCCGCGCATTCATTTGCTCGAAGAAATGGCCGACACGCAGGCGGCCGCGTTCGGCCAGCGCAGGAATCTGCTCGTAATCGTGCGGACCCGGCAGGGCACGTCCCTTCAGGCCGCGCGCCCAGTTACGGAACGCTTCCATCACCGCGTAGAAACCGTTGCGCTCCACTTCGCGCTGCCATGACGCGATCAGCGCCTTCTCCCGCGCCGTTTCTCCCATCAGCGCCGGCTGCGGCTTGATCGCTTCGAAATAAATGCAAATGCCGATCGCGTCGTTGATGCGCGTCCCGTCGTCGAGTTCCAGCGACGGTACGGTGGCGTCGGGATTAATGGCGCGAAACGCCGGCGTAAGTTGTTCGTTGGTGCGCAGGTCCACCTGCACCGTCGGCACGATGATTGCTTTCTCGGCGAGGAGGATGCGAACGCGGCGCGGGCTTGGGGCGGTGGCACAATCGTAAAACTTCATCGCGTCGTTTCCTTCGCGCTTTAAAAGAACGGCAGATGTGGATCGCGCGGCAGGCCGAATTCGACCCGGCCAAAGTGAGAAAAATTCTGCTCGGGATTAAGCGCGACATGCATAGCCGCAAAGTGAATATCGCGCCAGGCGCGCTGAATCGGATGCGTCGTGGCAAAGCCCGCGGTGCCGCTCATGGCGATGAGCGTATCGATAGCGCCGACGCATAATTCGACCGCGCGTGAGTAATCCCGCATCGAGCGCGCTCGCACCTCTAAAGAAGGCGGCACCGGCACTTGCGCCACCTTGACCGCCCGCCGCAGCAACAACTCGGCGGCGTCGAGATCGGCCGCCGTGCGGGCGAGCTGGACTTGGACGCTGGTCGTCTCCGCCACGGCGCCACGGCGGATAGCTTTGCGGCTTTTCGTCCAATCGCGAAACATCTGGTAAGCGCCCTGCGCCGCCCCCAGCATCGGCGTGACGAAAGTCAGCGGCGCGTAAGAAATAAACGGCGCGCGGTAGATCGGATGGGCGTGCAGCGCCCCGCCGGGAGCCCGGCCCTCGCGCAGATCCGAAAGCCGTAGCGTGAACGCTTCCGGCACGAAGACGTCTTCGCAAATCGCCGTGTTGCTTCCGGTCGCCCGCATGGCCACGGTGAGCCATGTGTCGAGGACCTTGTACTTCCCCGGCTCGATCAGAAAGAACACCGCTTCTGGGCGGCCATCGATTTCGAGCAGCGCTCCAACGATGAGCCAGCGGCTGTGATTGATGCCGCTGGCGAAGGGAAACTGGCCGGACACCCGGTATCCGCCGTCCACCGGGGTCACGCGGCCGACCGGTTGAATCGATGCCGCGATTGAAGCGTCGAGTCCGTCGGCCCAGACCGCCTCCTGCGCGGCCATGGAAAACTGGCTGATATAATGCGGGTGATGAATCATCAGGCTTGCGCACCAGGCGTGCGATGCGTCGGCCTTGCCGATTTCGCACACAACCTCGAACCAGGTGTCGAAGTCGAGCCCATAGCCGCCGAACCGCTGCGGAACAAGAATGCGGGTAATTCCGGCGGCGAGCAGCGCATCAACGACGTCGCGCGGAATTGTTCGCGCTTCCTCGGCGGCAGCGGCGCGGTCGCGAATGCCAGGGATCAAAGCGCGCACGCGTGCGAGCACGGCGTCATGCGCCATCGTCTGCGTGTTCGTTTCGCCATCAGACATGAGGATCGCCCGGTCTTGACCCGATGATATTCTTAGGCTCGGAATAATCTTCTGACTAGGGCTGGCGCTGCAGCACAAACGCTTCGGCAAAACCGCGCTGACGCGTTTCCGGTTCTTTGCCGAGTCGCGGCGTCCGCGTTTTGTTGCGGGGACGATCGCGGCCACCTATTCTTTGAAGGCAACGTTTTTCCTGTGTCGCGTAAGCCGCGAGGAATTCATGGCTAATTTCACGCCGATCTCGGCCGCAATCGGCGGCGCCCTGATCGGACTATCCGCCGTTCTTTTGATGCTGCTTAACGGCCGCATTGCCGGCGTTACCGGCGTGTTTGCCGGGTTGATCGATCCGACCTCGACCGATCGTGGCTGGCGCGCGACGTTCATCGCCGGGATGATCATCGCGCCTTTGTCCGCCGCGCGTCTTGGCTACACCATCCCGATCCCGCACATGCCCGCGAGCCTTGTTACCGTTGCGGTCGCCGGCCTGCTCGTCGGCTTCGGCACCAGGCTCGGCAATGGCTGCACGTCCGGCCACGGGATTTGCGGCATTGCGCGGCTGTCGCCGCGATCGATTACGGCGACAGCGGTATTCATGGCTGCCGCAATCGTTGTCGTTGCCGTAGCCCGGCACGTGATCGGAGGTTGATCATGCGCGCACTCGCCAGCTTGGTTTGCGGCTTCGTGTTCGGCTGGGGCTTGTTCATCTCAGGCATGATCCGGCCCGACAAGGTCTTGCGCTTTCTCGACGTCCTCGCCATTCCGAGCGGAAACTGGGATCCGAGCCTAGCCGTGGTGATGGCGGCGGCGCTCGCGGTGGCTTTAGTCGGCTATGCGCTGGCGCGGCGGCGCACGCCGGTGTTCGCGGCGGCGAATGAATGGCCGTCGCAGACCGCGATCGACCGCCCGCTCGTCGGCGGCGCGGCCCTGTTCGGCGTCGGCTGGGGACTGGTCGGTTTGTGTCCCGGCCCGGCGCTGGAGAATCTGGCATCGCGGTCTCCGAGCGTGATCATTTTCGTCATTGCCATGGCGGTGGGCACGCTCGCGCACGACGTTTGGTATGTTCGCGCCGGCGCTACGCCTGCGCTGACGCAAGCGAAAGTGGCGGACGGCTGATCCGCCGGCGCCACACGCTAACCGCGGGCTTGTCATTCAAACGCGCAAAGCCACGACCTGGCCGCCGTCGGCAACGATTGTGGTGCCGGTCATGAAGCTTCCGGCATCGGATGCAAGCAGCAACAGCGGGCCGTCGAGATCGCGGGTCTCGCCGAAGCGGCCCATCGGGATTTTCTTCTTCATGGCCGCGCCGCGCTCACTCGCGAGATAGTCTCGGTTCATCTCGGTGACAATCCAGCCCGGGGCTATGGCGTTGACGCGAATGCCTTTGAAGGCAAGCTCGATGGCCAGCGCCTTGGTGACCTGGATGACGCCTGCCTTGGCCGCCGCGTAGCTCACCACCCCGTTGTCCGGCGTGATGCCGAGGACGGAGGCGACGTTGACGATGGCGCCGCCCTTGCCGGCGGCAAGCATGCGACGGGCCGCCTCCTGCGCCCAGAAAAATACCGCATCGAGATTGGTCGCAAGCACGCGCCGCCAATCTTCCTCGGCAAGCTCGATCGCACGGCCGGATTGCACAACGCCGGCGTTATTGACCAGGATCGTCACCGTTCCGAAAGCTTGTTCGGCGGCGCCGAAAGCCCGGCGCATCGCCGCGCGGTCGCAAACATCGGCCTCGATAGCCACGGCGCGTTTACCCGATGCCTCAATCCGCGATTTGAGCGCGGCGAGGCGGTCGGCGCGGCGTGCCACGAGCGCGACCGCAGCGCCATTCTCGGCCAGAACCTCGGCGAAACGTACGCCAAGCCCGCTGGAGGCGCCGGTCACCAACGCCACTTTGCCGGTCAGGTCGAAGATCGGTGCCGTGGTCATGCGTCCTCCTACGAAGCTGTTTCCATCAGTTGTGTCCATTCCTCCGCGCTTCGGCAAGCGACAAGAGCGCGGGCAGGAACCTTCGCGCGGTCAGCGCGTTCAGTATCCGCTATTGCGGCCATCGAGCGCGGGTCATCAGAATGGAAAAACTTTTTGCACTGACCATGTGGCTGGGCGTGATGCTTTACGCAACAATTGGCTTGGTTGGCATCGTTGCCTTCCATCAAGTCGCACCCGACTTCCAGGCGCTCTCCGGCGGTTACGGCGTCGCCTATAGCACGCTCGCCAGCTCGGAAAGCGTCAGATAGCGGACTCACACACCGTCCGCGTCACCCGCCGTAAAGCCGGTGCGGTAAGAACGTTACCAGCCCAGGCAGAAACCACAGCGCGACCAGCATCGCGAGTTGGATCAATACGTACGGAATAATTCCGAGATAAATGTCACGCGTCGTGACCTCCGGCGGCGCCACGCTGCGCAGATAAAACAGCGTGGGGCCGAGCGGCGGATGCATGTACGAGGTTTGCAGATTGACCGCCATCATGATGCCAAGCCAGATCGGATCGACACCCGGCATTTTGAGCAGAACCGGTGCGACAATCGGCACCACGACGAAGATGATCTCGAAGGCATCCATCACAAAGCCAAGCACGAAAAGCGCCGCCATAACCGTCACAACCGCACCGCCGGTGCCGCCGGGCATATTGGCAAGCAACCGCTCCACCAGAACGTCGCCACCGAGACCGCGCAAGACCAGGCTGAACAAAGTCGCGCCGATCAGAATGAGGAAGATCATGCTGGTGATCTGCGCGGTGCGTGTAGCGACCGGCAGCAGAAGACCGGCGACGCCGGCCTTGCGCGTGGCCAATAAAACCGAGCCGACCGCCCCGACCGAAGCGGCTTCCGTCGGTGTCGCCACCCCACCGAGGATCGACCCGAGCACGACCAGAATGAGCGCCAGCGGCGCGAGCAAAGCCTCGCCGAGCCGGCGCCATAACGCCAGGCCGTGCGGCGCGTCCGGGCTAGGCTTCAGCGGCGGCGATTTTTCCGGCGCGAAGATCGCTACCCCGGTCAGGTAGAGCAGATATAGCAGGACCAGCACCGAGCCGGGAACGATGGCGCCGGCGAACAAGTCCGCCACCGAGACGGTCTGCGGAGCAAAATTTCCCTCCGCCAATTGGGCGGCCTGATACGAGTTGCTGAGCTGATCGCCGAGCAGGATCAGGACCGTCGCCGGCGGGAAGATCTGCGCAAGCGTAGCCGTAGCCGCCACGGTGCCGGCGGCAAGGGCCCTGTCGTAGCCATGCCGCAACATCGTCGGCAGCACGATCAGTCCCATCGTTACAGTGGTGGCGCCGACAATTCCTTTGGCCGCCGCCAGCAATACGCCGACCAGCGTCACCGCAATACCGAGTCCGCCCGGTAGCGTTCCGAACAGACCGCCCATCGTCTCCAGCAATTCCTCGGCGATGCGGGAGCGTTCCATCATCACCCCCATGAAGACGAACAACGGGATCGCCAGCAGAACGTCGTTGTTGATGATGCCGAAGATCCGCTGCGGCAACGCGCCAAGGAGACTTAAGTCCATTGCCCCAATTGCCGCGCCGAGCGCCGCGAAAACGAGCGATACGCCGGCAAGCGTCAACGCGACCGGATAGCCCGCGAACAGCACCGCGCAGACGGCAAGCACCATCACGACGGCAAGCACCTCGCCCATGATCAGCGGGGCGCTTGTACCGGCGGCCCGATCAGCACGAGCAACGCGCGAATGATGTTGGCGATACCTTGCAAGCCGAGAAGAATAGCGAACAGAGGAATGAGCGTCTTCAGGAGATAAGTGAAAGGTAAACCGCTCGCCTCGCGAGAGCGCTCGAGGATCGCCCACGAATGTTCGACGTAGGGTAATGACTCGAACGCCAGAACGAAGGCGAACGGCAACAAGAACACGAGGGACCCGACGAGATCGATGGTCGCGCGAGCGCGTGGCGTCGCCGGCTGATAGAAGATATCGATACGGACATGCCCGTCGATTTGCAGCGTCCAGGCGGCGGCAAGCATGAACAGAGCCGATGCCGCGTATAGAACCGACTCCTGCGCCGCGATCGACCCGACGCCGAACACGTAACGCATCACGACGACGGCAAACTCAATCGCGATTACCAACAGGCAACACCACGACGCAAGCCGTCCGGCGACTGCATTGATGCGGTCGATCCCGTGAGCGATGCGCGCGAAAGACCTGTTCATCGGCCTCGGCCTTTAGGGGTGGTGCGTCGGCGCCCTCTGCGGCACTATAATGCGCAGTCGAGGCGGCGGCGAATAAAGAGGCATCGATGACGGACGACGACGATCACAGCCACCACCATGAGGAGCACGGCTCGGAACTGTCCGAAATGCAGCTGCGCGTGCGGGCGCTGGAAACCGTGCTGGCCGAAAAGGGCTATCTCGATCCGGCCGCGCTCGATGCGATGATCGAAGCCTACGAGACCCGGATTGGGCCGCATAACGGCGTGCGCGTCGTCGCCAAGGCCTGGTCCGACGCCGCATTCAAGCGAGCGCTGGTCGAGGATGCGACCAAGGCCGTGCAGTCGTTCGGCTTGATCAATCGCGTCGGCGATCACCTGATCGCGGTCGAGAACACGCCCACGCTCCACAACATAATCGTGTGTACGTTATGCTCCTGCTATCCGTGGGAAGTGCTCGGCCTGCCGCCGGTCTGGTACAAATCGGCGCCCTACCGCTCGAGCGCGGTCAACGATCCGCGCGGCGTGCTCGCCGATTTCGGCCTGACGCTGGCGCCGGATATGCAGATCCGCGTCTGGGATTCGACCGCTGAGACGCGCTTCATCGTGCTGCCGATGCGCCCGGCCGGAACCGACGGCTGGAGCGAAGAAAAGCTCGCCGCGCTGGTGACGCGCGATTGCATGATCGGCACCGGCTTACCCAAGCAACCCAACGAGATCGCGTGATGGACGGCGTCCACGACATGGGCGGCATGCACGGCTTCGGCAAGGTCGAGCCGGAAGCGGACGAGCCGGTCTTCCATGCGGAATGGGAAGCGCGCTGCCTCGCGCTCAACCGCGCCATGGGTGCGATCGGCGCCTGGACCATTGATGAAGGCCGTGCCGGCATCGAGATGCTGCCGCCGGAGATTTATCTTGGCAGTTCGTACTACGGAAAATGGGCGCAGCGGCTGGAGAATATGGTGGTCGCGCGCGGGTTCGCGGGCGCTGATGAACTCGCCGCGGGTCGCGCCGCGCGTCCCGGCAGGTCGATGCAACGAAAGCTTACCGTCGCCGAGGTGCCGCGCACGCTGACGCGCGGTTCATTTTTCCGCAAGGCAACGGCGCCGGCGCGGTTTGCGGTCGGCGAAAGCGTGCGCACCAGGAACATTCATCCGGCAACGCACACGCGGCTGCCGCGATATGCGCGCGGCCATGTCGGCGTGATCGAAGCGATCCGCGGCTGCCATGTGTTTCCCGATTCGGTCGCGATCGGCGCGGGCGAGAACCCGCAATGGCTCTACACGCTGCTGTTCGAAGGCCGCACGCTGTGGGGCGATAGCGCCGATCCGACGCTTAAGGTCTCGATCGAGGCGTTCGAGCCGTATCTGGAACCGACCCAACCATGAAGGATGGCCCGGTCTTCCGCGAGCCGTGGGAAGCGCAGGCGTTTGCGTTGGCGGTCTCGTTGCAAGAACGTGGCGTGTTCACGCGAAGCGAATGGGCGGCGGCACTCGGCGATGAAATCAAGATGGCGCAAGCCGCCGGCGATCCCGATACCGGCGAGACCTATTATCGCCACTGGATGGCGGCGCTCGAACGGCTGATTGCGGCCAAGGGTCTTGTCGACACGCAGACGCTCGCACGCACGCGCGACGCCTGGCAACGCGCCTGTGCGCGAACGCCGCATGGCGCGGCAATCGAGCTAAGACCGGACGACTTCAGGAATTGACGGCCAAACCGGTGGGTGCGTGCCGAGCGGCACCGATGGCCGCGTCCACGCAGCCGGCGTGTCGGAAAGTTGCGCGGCGTGGCGCACGGCGCGCATCGTGCCAAACGGCGATGGGCTTTTCTCCAGCAAATCCTCGACGTCGGCGCGCGACGGAATCTGTGCGGAAAAGCCGTTATCAATCCGACCCAAATTCCACAGCCAGCGCCCGGTCGCCGCCGGCGAGACGCGCACCCGCCAGGAGCCGCCCTCGCTTGCTTGCCGGATACGCGCCATCAGTGTCCCGAACGCCAGCAGATAACCGGACGCGTGATCGAGCGCCTGGCACGGCAGCTCTTTCGGGCCTTCGGTTCCGGCGGCCGCCGCCTCGGCATGATTGAATCCAGTCGCGGTCTGCACCAACGAATCGAAACCGCGACGGCCGGACCACGGCCCGTCGGCGCCATACGCCGACAACGAGCCGTAGACGACGCCGGGTCGCAACGCCGCTACATCGGCAAATCCAAACCCGCGCGCGTCGAGCGCACCGGGCCGGAACGCCTGCAACACGATGTCGGCACCTTCCACCAGCCGCGCCAGTGCTGCTTTCCCTTCCGGCGTGGCGATATCGGCGTAAGCCGAAAGCTTGCCGCGTCCGGTGTCCTTTACCAGCCAGTCGATAAAGGGCAGGCCCGGCGCGGAAACCCGCATCACATCGGCACCGTGCGCGGCGAGCGCGCGGCCGGCGACGGGGCCGGCAATGATGCGCGTCAAATCGAGCACGCGTAGCCCGGACAGTGGCCGCGCGCCCGGCGGCAGCGGACGCGGCGGTGCGTCGCCGATCTTTTCGATCAGCACCGCGGGCATGGCCGCGACCGCGGCCGCCTATGGATGCGCCGCCCATTCCGCCGGCGAGCGCATGGCGGCGGCGACACAGCCGCGTTGGTAAGCCTCAGCCTCGAAGGCGACGGCTTGCCACTTGCCCAGCGCCGCCTCGATCGATGCGCGGGTCGGCGCGCAGCCGAGAAACTTGAGCACGTTCTCCCGATGATGCGGAAAATTCATGTGCAGCCGCACGAAACGGTCGTCGCCGGTCCGGTAGGCGGCGAACAGCGGATCGAACATCGCTGCCGGCGCCTCCCCGCCCACGGTCAGGTAATGCTCGCTGCGAAATTCGATCGCCGCGTGCCGCATGTCCACGGTCACAGCCTGCCGAGCCGCACCGGCCCGGTGCCGCAGCTCGGCAGCGGCGAGACCCACGGCCGCAATGCTCGCTTGCGCCGCCGCGCCGACCCGAAAGGACGACGGTAGCGCGGGCTCAGCGCCGGTGAGTTTCAGGTCGTCGAGCGCAGACGCATCGCCGCCGGCGCGCCGCCAAAGGTCGGCCACGATGTCGCGAGGCGAAGGGGCGGCGCTCACCGCGTTTCTACTGACGGACCGGAATTTCTTCCAGCAAAGCCGCAACCAGGTCGGCCGCGGGCATTGCGCGCGAGCGCGCCACCCCCTGCCCGGCCCATAGCGAGATCAAATCGGCGATGCCTTTAAGTCCGGCAGCGTTGCGCATCGGCCGCGTGAGATCGTTTTGCTGCCGGAACGGCAGGATCGCTCCCTCCTTGCCCGCTACCATTGCGATGAATCGGTTGCTCAGGCCGCGCGCCGGCCGCCCGGAGAAAGCACGCGTGATCACCGTCGTGTCCTCTTTGGCGGCGAGCAGCGCCTGCTTGTGAACCGGCGGAGCACCCGATTCGGGACACGGCAGAAATGCCGTCCCGAGTTGCACGGCAGCGGCGCCCTCGTTCAGACACCCGGCAACGTCGCGCGCGTCCATGATGCCGCCGGACGCGATCACCGGAACCGTGATGTCGGCGCGAATGTCGCGCATGAGGCGCGTCAGCGGCACCATCGACTCTTCAAACGATGCCGCAAACGTGCCGCGATGGGCGCCCGCTTCGGCGCCCTGAGCGACGATCGCATCGACGCCTAGTTGCGCCAGAACACGCGCCTCTGCCGCCGTCGTCGCCGTGCCGATCACGATAATATCGCGCTGCTTCAGCGCGGCCATCTGCGCGGCCGATGGAACGCCAAAAGTGAAGCTGAAAACCGGGGGACGTTCTTCAAGCACGACTTCCAGCTGCGCAGCGAACGGATTTTCCGCCAGCGGCGGCAGACTCGGCGCCGGCAGCCCGAGTTCGGCATGCACTTGCGCGACGATTTCCAGCATCGGCTGCGGATCGATCCCGTGATCCGTTGCGTAGCCGCCGGCGAACAGGTTGATATTGAACGGTCGTGCGGTCAGCTGGCGAATTTTCCGGATCGCCGCGGCAAGTTCATCCGGCTTCGCGTAAGCGCCGCCCCACGCGCCAAGCCCGCCGGCATTTGACACGGCGGCAGCGAGTTCGGGGGTGCCTCCGCTCCCGGCCATCGGGGCAAGCAAGATCGGATGCTCGATGCCGAGCCGCCGCAAAAGCGCCTGTGCTGTCATCGCCGTTTCTCCTTATGCGTTCTGCCTTGAAAAATAAGCATCGTCGTTGCCCTCACAATGCGCCATTGACGAATGCCGGTTTCGGCCGACACAAACGCCGTTGGCGCACCTCCTCAAAGCAATCCCAACAGATGCGGCAGCCACAGCGACAGCGCAGGGATGTAAGTGACCATAATCAGGAAGATCAGCATGGTAGCGAGCCACGGCAGCACGGCGATAGTGAGTTCGGCGATGCCCATTCCGGTGATGCCGGAGGCGACATAAAGGTTTAAGCCCACCGGCGGATGACACAGGCCAACCTCCATGTTCACGACCATCAGGATACCGAGGTGAACCGCATTGACGCCAAGCGCGGCGGCCATCGGAAACAGGATCGGCGCCATGATCAGAACAATGGCCGCCGGGTCCATGAAGTTTCCGGCGGCAAGCAGCACGACGTTGATGATCAGCAGAAATCCCACCGTGCCGAACCCCTGTGCGGTCATCCATTCGGCCATGGATTGCGGAATTTGCTCGGAGGTCAGCAGCCAGGAAAACACCGCCGCATTGGTGATGATATAGAGGATCATCGCGCTCATCGAGGCCGCCTTCAACAGCACGGCGGGCACTTCGCTGAACTTCAATCCCTTGTAGACAAACACGGCGATGATGAAAGCGTAGACCGCGGCGACGGCAGCGGCTTCGGTCGGCGTGAACAGGCCGGAATAGATGCCGCCGAGCACGAGCAGGATCAGCAGCAGCCCCCAAATGCTTTCGCGGAACGTGCGACGGCATTCGCGCCAGCTAGCGCGGGCCATGCGCGGATAGTCGTTTCGCCAGGCGCGATACCACGTCGTCACGCCGAGCATGGTGGCAAGGATCAGACCGGGCACGACGCCGGCCATGAAAAGCTGCCCGACCGAGGCGGAATCGACGACGGCGCCGTCGGGCCCGCGCGGCTGCATGCCGCTGGTCGCGACCGCGTAAATGACCAGGTTAATCGATGGCGGAAACAGAATGCCGAGCGCGCCGGATGTGGTGATCACGCCGCCGCCGAACCGCGGCGGATATCCGTTCTGCAGTAGCGCCGGCAGGACGATGGAGCCGATGCCGACGACGGTGGCGACCGACGACCCGGATATGGCGGCAAACAGCGCACAGGCGACCACGCCGGCAAGCCCGAGACCGCCAAACCAATGCCCGATCAGCGAGGCGGCAAAATCGATCATGCGGCGGGCGACGCCGCCGGCGGTGAGAAAATTGCCGGCCAGGATGAAGAACGGGATCGCCATGATCTCGAAGCGGTCGAGGCTGGTGAAAAGCTTCAACCCGACCATCTTCGGATCGACGTCCGAAAGGATGAACAAATAAGTGAGGACGGAGAGGCCGAGCGCGATCGAGACCGGCATACCGCACGCCATCAGCGCGAGCAGCAGCGCGAACAAAAGTTCGGCGCGCACCACGTGCGACAGTTCGATGATGTGCAGCCGCGCGGCAAAGCAGATCAGCGCCAGCGCAATCGGCGTGATGATAATGCATGCGGCGGTGATCGAGGACCGGAGCGGCTGCGGCGCCGGCGATTTTGACACATGCGAGGCAAGGGTCATCGCACCCCCTCGCCGGTTGCGACGGCATCCTGGTGCGGCGCTTCATACTCAAGGCCGTAAGACTGGTGTGGTACGCCACCGCCGCGCAGGTACCGCCACATGACCTGCAAAAAACGAAAGCACATCAAATACGAGCCCAGCGGAATGCAAAGATAAATGATCCAGCTTGGCCATTCGAGTTCGGGCGAAACCTCATCGGGGTCGAGATCGTGCACATAAATAGCGCCGAGCGTGCCGATGACGCCGGTAAATAAAGCGCCACAGAGAAGCGCGAACACGATCACCGGCTTCTGCGCCCTGGGCGTCAGTCGCTTGACCAGGATATCGACGCCGACGTGGATGCCGGTGCGCACGCCCAGCGCGGCGCCGAATTTGGCCATCCACACGAACATGTAGGTGGCGAGTTCCTGCGCCCAGGCCAGGTCGATGCGGGCAAGCCGGGTGTAGACCCCGTCGGCCGCGTGCTGCAAAAGCGGCAGGCTATGCGCGCCCGCCCATCTGCCCAGTTCGGCCGAGTTGCTGGCGCCGTAACGATGGAGAACCGCAACGAAAGTAAGGATCGTCGCAGCAGCGATCAGCGTGGCGATAAGCCACTCTTCGATCCGATCGAGAAGCAGATCGAGCAGCCTCGGCAATCGCAAGCTTCCCCGCACTTGCGAACGCTCCAACGCGTTCAGGATTGCGGCGGCGTGAACCCCGAAGCCTTATAAATCCGCTCGATGAATTCCTTGCCGAAGCGGACCTGCATTTCGGCGTGGACCGGCATCAGCTTGGCGATCCAGGCCTTCCTCTCGGCTTCGGTCAGCACGTGTACCTCGGTCTTGCCCGATGCCTTGATTTTCTCCAGCGCGTCGGCGTTGTCCTTTTCAGCGGTCGCATTGAAGAAGTCGCTGGTTTCCTTGACGGCACGGTCAAGCTGTTTGCGCACGTCGTCGGGCAGCGAATTCCAGAATTTCTTGTTGGTTACGAGCGCATAAGTCAGCCGCGCGTGATTGGAAATAGTGAGATGTTTCTGGACGTCGTAGAATTTTTGCGTCCAGATGTTGGACGGAACATTGTCCTCGCCGTCGACGACACCGGTTTGCAGCGCCTGGTAAAGTGCGCCGAAAGCGATGATCTGCGGCAGCGCGCCAAGTTCGCGCGTCACGGCATCCTGAACCTTGCTGCCCTGGATGCGCATTTTCAGGCCGCGGAAGTCGTCCGGCACGATCAACGGCCTGTTGCAGGTGTAGTCGTGGGAGCCGTTGTCCCAATAGGCAAGCGGCGAAACGCCCTTGGCCTCCAGCTTCTGGTTGAGCTCGGCCATCACCGGGCTTGCCATCATCTGGCGGGCATGCGCGTCGTCGTTCATCAGGAACGGCAGATCGAAGACGTCGAACTCCTTGACGCCCAGCGGGCCGAATTTCGAAATCGACGGCGCCAACAGTTGCACCGAGCCGAGTTGCAGCGCTTCCAGCTCTTCCTTGTCCTTATAAAGCGACGAATTCGGATAGACTTCGACCTTGACCCGGCCGTCGGTGTATTTCTCGGCCAGCTCTTTGAACAGAAGCGCGGCCTTGCCCTTGGGAGCGTCGGGCGAAACCACATGACTGAATTTGATGACGATCGGCCCGTCGGCGCGCGCCGGTCCTCCAAGCGCGAAAGCAAACAGGGCAGCAAACGCGATGGCGAAGCGTTTCATGGTTTCCTCCCAACGAATGACTGACGGCTGACGAGGGAGGCGGAATGAGTTGCCCCGCACTCTGCTGTCTTATTGCCGGCTATTGTCCGCTTTCTCCCGGTGTCTGTCATCCGTTTCTCCGGCACAGCAACACGGGCTTGGCGTACGGTGTGAGAATTTTGTTTTCCGCCTTTCAGCCCCTCGACCGCGGCGCAATGATGCCGCGGGTGAGAAAATATCCGAGTGCGCTGAGTGCGGCGATGCAAAAGCTCACCGGCCAGTCGGTCTGATAGGCGATGACGATGCCGAACCAAGCCTCGGCGAGCGCCAGCACGGCCGACAACGCCATTCCGCTCCACAACCCGGTCACCAGCCGCTGCGCTGTCGCGGGCGGCCCAACCATGAGCGCGAAGACCAGAAGAATACCGACGATTTGCGCGCTTTCCGACACCGCCAACGCGACAATGGCGAGGAAAGCGGTGGAGACGAAACGAAGCGGCACGCCTTTGGCTTCGGCCAATTCCGGTTGCAGGCTGGCGAAAATGAGCGGCCGCATGATCGCGGCCAATCCGGCCAGCGTTACCAGCGCCAGGACGACCAGCGTTGCGATGGTGGAGCGCTCGACGGCGAGCACATTGCCGAACAGGAGCGCCGTCACCTGGGCGGCGAATGCCGTGTAGTAGTGCAGAAACAGGAGCCCGAACCCGAGCGCCAGTGACAGCACGACGCCGGTAGCAACATCTCTGCCGCTGATCCGCTCGCCAAGGAACCCCATGCCGATGCCGGCGGCGAGCGTGAACCCGACAAGGCCCCAGAGCGGCGCGATACCAAACAACACCGCGCCGGTCGCGCCGGCAAAGCCGATGTGTCCCAGGGCGTGACCGGCAAAAGTCTGTCCCCGCAACACCAGAAAATACCCGACCAGTCCGGAAACGACCGCGGCCACGCCGGCTGCGGCGAACGCATGGCGTATGAAATCGTACTCAAGCATGGTGGCCGTGATCGTGATGGCCGTGGTCGTGCGCATGCTCGGCGTGCTCGACGCTGCGGCCGCGCGACAGCACAAAGATCTGCCCATCGGCGCGCACCACATTGATATCGGCGCCGTAGAGCTCCGACAGGACCGGCGCATTGACGACTTCATCGACGGTGCCGAGTGCGGCCCGGCCATTGCCGAGATAGAGAACCCGGTCGAGCGCGCCGATCAGCTGATTAAGCTCGTGCGCGCTGAACAACACCGTAATGTTGCGCTCGCGGGCAAAGCCGCGAACCAGATCAATGATGGCCTCCTGGTAGCGGTAATCGAGGCTGATCAGCGGCTCGTCGAGCAGCAAGAGGTGCGGCTCGCCCAATAGCGCCTGCGCCAGCATCAGGCGCTGGCGCTCGCCTCCGGACATTTCCGATAGCGGCCGTTTGCCGAGTTCACTGGCGTCTACCGCCAGCAACGTTTTATCGATCGCGTCGCGGTCGGCGGCCTTGGGCCACGGCAGGCCCCAGCGTTCCCCACGCACCGAGCTGGCGATGAAGTCGCGGCCGCGGACCCGCAGGTCCGGCAGCACAGTGCGAACCTGCGGCAAGTACCCGATATTGCGGTCGCCGCGCTGCGGTGCGCGGCCGAACACTTTTATGGCGCCTGCGCTCGGCCGGATCAGGCCGAGGACAGCGCGCATCAACGTGGTTTTGCCGGCGCCGTTGGGACCGAGCACGCCGATGAACTCGCCCGACTTGATCGTGAAGCTGGCGTCGCGGAGAATGTCGCGGCCGCCGATGCTGACCGTCGCGCGGTCAAGCTCGATCACATTCATGAAGACGATTCCGACAGCGCGCGATCCGTCGCGTCGAGTTCGTTTTTCATCCACTCTTGATAGGTGACGCCGGGCGGGCAGGTCTCGGTCACGCCCACCACCGCAACACCGGACGAGCGGGCGAGTTCGACCAGATGCTGCACGAGCGTGTTGGATGCTTGCCGGTTGTAAAACAGAACCCGGACCCGGTGCTGTTTCAGGTCGCGCTCGAAGGCAGCGACGTCGCGGATGCTCGGCTCGGTGTCATTCATGATGGCAAGCTGGAGACGCTCATTGCGCATCTTCAGCTTCAACGCATCCGCCATATAGCCAAATACCGGCTCGGTCGCTGTCACCGGAACGCCGGCATACTTGCCGCGGATGCCGGCGATCTTTTCGTTGAGCGGAGCGAGCGAGGCGAGGAAGGTCTTGAGCCGGGTCGCGTAGTCATTGGCGTGTGCCGGATCGGCCGCGCTCAAGGCCGCCGCAAGCGTGGAGGCGACCGCGGGCATGGTCGCCGGGTCATACCAAAGATGCGGATTGTCGCCCGGCTTTCGGTGCAGGAGGTCAGCTGCAACGATCGCGCCACGGCCGGACTTCGGCGTTGCGGCGAGAAGCTTCTCCATCCACGGATCGTAGTCGGCACCGTTATAAACGACGATTTGTGCGCCGGCGATCTGGCGGATGATGGTCGGCGAGACCTCGAACAAGTGCGGGTCCTGGTCGGGATTGCTCATGATGCTGGTGACGGCAACTTGCTCGCCGCCGATCTGCCGAGCCAGGTCGCCGTAAAAATTCTCCGCTGCCACGACCGCGATTTTGCCGTCGGCCGCATGCGTTGCCGGAATAGCCGCAAATACGCCGAGCCAAGTCGCGGTGACCGCCAAAAGGACCTTCATGCGTTCGTTTTTCACTTGCAAATCAATTGGTTAAACCAGAGCATTGTAATATTATAACATATCGTCGCGGCTTGTCATTAACTCTTCCGCGAACCACCGGCCCCGGCCACCGACGCAAAGCAATTTCCAAAAACAAAAACCCCGGACCTGAGGCCCGGGGTTTTCATTGGTTGCGGCGTTCGTCAGATCACGTATTGCCGCAGTGGCGGATAGCCGTTGAAGCCGACCGACGAGTAGGTCGTGGTGTAGGCTCCGGTCGCCTCGATCAGCACCTTGTCGCCGATGGCGAGCGAGACCGGCAGCGGATACGGCGTCTTCTCGTACAGCACGTCGACGCTGTCGCAGGTCGGCCCGGCGATGACGCATGGCAAAGTCTCGTCGCGATCCTTGGTCGTGCGGATCGGGTAGCGAATGGACTCGCCGATGGTCTCGGCGAGACCGTGGAACTTGCCGATGTCGAGGTAAACCCAACGCAACTCGTCCTCGGGCGAGCGCTTGGCGATCAGCACCACCTCGGCTTCGATCACGCCGGCATTGCCGACCAAGCCGCGGCCCGGCTCGACATAGGTGTTCGGCAGATTGTTGCCAAAATGCTTGCGCAACGCGCGGAAGATCGCCTTGCCGTAGGACTCCAGCTTCGGCGTCTTGCGCATGTATTTGGCCGGGAAGCCACCGCCGAGATTGACGATGGACAGATTGATGCCGCGCTCGGCACAGGTGCGGAACACCGCCGCCGTCGAGGCGAGCGCACGATCCCAAGCTTCGACATTGTGCTGCTGCGAGCCGACATGGAAGGACACCCCAAACGGGACGAGCCCCTGCTTGTGGGCGAACTCAAGAATGTCGGCCGCATAGACCGGCTCGCAACCGAATTTGCGCGACAGCGGCCACTCGGCGCCGGAGCCGTCGCAAACGATACGGCAGATCACCCGGCTGCCTGGAGCGGCGCGGGCGACCTTTTCGACCTCCGCCTCGCAATCGATGGCGAAAAGCGTCACGCCAAGCGCGAAGGCGGCGGCGATCTCGGTCTCTTTCTTGATGGTGTTGCCGTAGGAGATACGGTCCGGCGTAGCCCCAGCCGCCAGCGCGGCGTGGGTCTCCTGCACCGATGCCACATCGAAGTTGCAACCCATGCCGACCAGCAGCTTCAGCACTTCCGGCGCCGGATTGGCCTTCACGGCATAGTAAACCGTGGTGTCCGGTAGAACCTTGGCAAAGGTCTGGTAGTTCTCGCGGACGACATCGAGATCGAGCACGAGGCAGGGTCCGACATCGGTACGCTTCTTGAGAAAATCGCGGATACGTGCAGTCATTTCCGCTAGCTCCCTAATCCGACTGGCGGCATAGCCGCCGAGGTGAACCTCCTGCGATGCGCGGTCCGCAAGTGCGGAGCCATTGCATCACGGTGATTGCTGCCTTGGTCCGGATGAGGGAAACCCCGTTCCGCACTGCTGGCAAAGATGGACAAGCCTCTTCGGTGTCCCCGGCATTCACGCCGGCAGTAACCAAAAAAGCCCTTCCGTCGTTGCTTTAAGCCGCGTAGCCCGTTGAGAGCGGGCATTGCCGGTTCGCCTCCGGCTGCCGGTCGCGGGTGCAAGGAAGAAATTTCTCTTCCTTAGGCGGCTGTCCGGCCTCTTGTCCGGATGCCCACCGACCGACACACGGCCACAGGCACGTGCGAAATAGGCAAATCGCAAATAAGCGATTTAGCCGGAGCGTGCAAGCTTTTTAGTTTTAAGAAAACGTAAAACTGGAAGTCGGCCGTGGATGACTCGACTGCGCGGCCGCGTCAGTCGACCGTGAACGGCTCGACGCGGCGCGCCGCGCGCACGAACTGCACCATGACAAAGATCCCGCACAGCACGAATAGCCCGTCGAGGATGCGCGCGCCGATCGCGCCGAGCGACAGCAGAGTGGCGATCGCCCAGCTGCCGGCGAAAGCCGCGCCGAACACTTCGGCGCTGATCAGGATCGCGGCGCTGCCGACGGTCAATACGTTCAGCCAAGCGATCCGGCGCTGGCGATGGGGCGTGGTTTTGTCCATGGCGGGGGCACTTTCTCCGAAACGCGCGGCGGGATCAAGGCGGCTCAAGCGGCGTCGCGGGTGGCGCTCCCCGGCAGTAATCCGGCCCCGACCAGCGCGGCACGGATGCGGCTAATCTCGGCGGCAGAGAGCTTGGTCAGCGGCGGCCGCACCACCGCTCGCGGCAGCCGGCCGAGCAGCACCAGCGCCTCCTTCATGCGGTTGTGCATGTCGGCCCAGGGCTCGGCGTAGAACACGCGGGACAGCGGGTAGATGCGGTCGTTGAGCCGTCGCGCCGCCGCCAGATCGTCCGCCTTCACCGCCTGGAAGAGAGCGACCTGAAGGTCCGGGATCACGCTGCCGCTTCCCGACAGCAGCCCGTTACACCCGAGCACGAGCGAGCTGAGCAGCCAGGCGGAATGGGTGGTCAGCACATGGACCGGGGGCGTGCGGGCCTGGAACTCGCGAACGTGCATTTCGTGCTGGGGCACATTGCCGGACCAGTCCTTGATGGCGCGGATGGTCGGCACCGCCTCGATCATCTTCAAGAGCGTATCGCGGGGATAACCCTGCCCGGTCGCAAGCGGGTACTGAAATACGATCAGCGGCAGGCTGGTGGCGTCACCAAGGCGCTTGAAATGCTCGACCGCCATCTCCGGCGATTGGCCGAGGCTGAATGGCGCCGGCGGAAACATCAACAGCGCAGCAGCCCCGCCCTGCTCCGCCATCCGGGCGATGCGCGCGGCTTCGAGGCTACCGTCAGCCCATACCCCGTTGACGACTGGCAACCGGTTGCCGATTTCGTCGCGGGCAATTTCAAGCACCCGCCGCTGCTCTGCGAAGGTGCAGGAGGCCACCTCGGTCGAATGGGCATTGACGGTGACGGCGGAAATCCCGCCGGTCGCGGCGACGTCGGAAAGATGCTTGCGGAAGCTTTCTTCGTCGATCGACAGGTCGTCCGCAAACGGCAATAGCACGGCGGGAATGACGCCCTGCGGGATAAACCTGGTCTGGGACACCGGTCGACTCCTTACACTATGGCCCGCGGATCGGATGACATATATCACCCCTGCACCCGACCCGGCATGTCCCCGCTATGGCTGACCCAACCATCTCCAACAATCCGCTTTTGCAATCATGGGCGACCCCCGACGAAGTGCCGCCCTTCGCACAGATCAAGCCGGAGCATTTCGGCCCGGCCTACGCCAAGGCATTCGCCGACCATGATGCCGAGGTCGCGGCGATCGCGGCCAGTTCCGCGGCGCCCGATTTCACCAACACAATCGTTGCGCTGGAACTGAGCGGGCGGACGCTGGCGCGCGTCGAGCAGGTGTTCGATGTGCTGGTCGGCGCCCACAGCAACGAGGCGCTGTTGGCGACCGAACGCGCGGTGGCACCGCAGATCGCTAGCCACTGGAACAGAATTCATACCAACGCGGCTCTGTTCAGTCGTGTCGAGGCGCTGTTTCGGCAAGCCGATACGCTCAGCCTTGACCCCGAACAGAAACGCGTACTCGAGCGCTATCACACGACCTTCCGCCGGGCTGGAGCCGGGCTCGATGCCGCCGGCAAAGCTCGGCTGGCCGAGATCGTGGAGCGGCTGGCACAGCTCGGCACCACGTTCAGCCAGAACGTGCTGGCCGACGAACAAGCGTTCACGCTGCCGCTGACGGGCGACGGTGAGCTTGCCGGCCTGCCCGGTTTCACCCGCGAGGCGATGCGGTCGGACGCGGAGGAACGCGGCCTCGATGGCCAAGTCGTCACGCTATCGCGCTCAAGCGCCGAGCCGTTTTTGCAATTCGCCCGGCGTCGCGATCTGCGGGAGAAGGTGTTCCGCGCTTTCATCAGCCGCGGCGACAATGGCGGCCCGACCGATAACAAGACAATCATCGCCGAGATGGTCAGGCTTCGTGCCGAGCGTGCCGGACTTCTGGGTTACGCCGACTTCGCCCACTATCGGCTCGACGATTCCATGGCGAAGACGCCGGCCGCCGTGCGCGCTCTGCTCGATGCGGTTTGGGGACGCGCGCGGGAAAAGGCGCTGGGCGACCGCGACGCCATGCAGGGGCTCATTGCCGAGGAAGGTGGCAACTTCGCGCTCGCGCCCTGGGACTGGCGCTATTATGCGGAGAAGCTTCGCCAGCGGCGTTGCGACGTCGATGAAGCCGCCATCAAGCCCTACCTCAGCCTGGAAGCGATGATCGAAGCGGCGTTTTTCACCGCGCAGCGCCTGTTCGGACTTCAGTTCAAGCCGCGCAACGATGTGCCGGTCTGGCACCCCGACGTGCGGGCCTGGGAGGTGAGCGCCAAAGACGGCAGCGCCGTCGGGCTGTTCTTCGGCGACTATTTTGCCCGCCTGTCGAAGCGGAGCGGCGCCTGGATGACCTCGTTGCGCGAGCAGGAGAAGCTCGCCGGCGAGATCCGGCCGCTGATCGCCAATGTCTGCAATTTCAGCAAAGCCGCTGGCGGTGCGCCGACCTTGCTCGGCTTCGACGAAGCGCACACCTTGTTCCATGAGTTCGGCCATGCGCTGCATGGCCTGCTCTCGTCGGTTACCTATCCGAAGATTTCCGGCACCAACGTAGCGACCGACTTCGTCGAACTGCCGTCGCAACTTTACGAGCATTGGCTCGAACAGCCCGAAGTCTTGCGCCGCTTCGCCCGGCATTATCTGACCGGCGCGCCAATGCCGGAGGATTTGCTGCAACGGCTGCTGGCGGCGCGCAACTTCAACCAAGGCTTCGCCACGGTCGAATACCTGGCATCAGCTTTTGTCGACCTCGACTTTCACTCGCTGGCCGCGCCCGGCTCGATTGACGTCGAAGCCTTTGAGGCCGATACGCTGTCGCGCATGCATATGCCTGACGAAATCGCGATGCGGCACCGGCCACCGCACTTCGGCCATGTCTTCTCGGACGGCGGATATGCGGCGGCCTATTACAGCTATATGTGGTCGGAGGTGCTCGACGCCGACGCGTTCGAGGCTTTCAAGGAAACCGGCGACATATTCGATCCGGCAACCGCCAAGCGGCTGCGCGATACGATTTACGCCGCAGGCGGCTCGCGCGACCCGGCCGACGCCTACAAGGCTTTCCGGGGAAGACTGCCGAGCACGGATGCGCTGTTGCGCAAACGCGGACTTGTCCAACCCGCGGACGCCGCCTGAACATGGTCGATCTCCACAGCGCGGGTCATCGGGTAGGCGTGTTCTGCGCGCCGCATGCCGGCGCGGTTGAAGATGGCAGGCAAATCCTCGCCGAAGGCGGCAACGCGCTTGAAGCGATGGTGGCCATGGCCGCGTCCATCGCCGCCGTTTACCCGCATATGAACCACATCGGCGGCGATGGATTTTGGCTCATTCGCCTGCCGTCCGGCCGCCTGCACGCCATCATGGCCGCGGGTCCTGCCGGCCTGCAGGCGCGGCCGGAGCTTTATCGGGATTACGAGACCATTCCGCCACGCGGTCCGCTCGCTGCGCTGACGGTGCCCGGCGCTGTCGGCGGCTGGATGCTGGCGCTGGAAGCGGCGAAGGCAAACGGCGGAAAGCTTCCGCTCGACGTGTTGCTGGCTCCCGCGATCGCCCGCTGTCGCGACGGGTATCAAGTCACCCGCAGCCAGGCGAGGCTGACGCGAGAGCATTTCGCCGGATTGAAGGACGTGCCCGGCTTTGCCAGCACCTTCCTCGTCAACGGCGAGGCGCCCGAGGTCGGCACGACGCTCAAGCAAGCGGCACTTGCGGAAACGCTGGCGCAACTTGCCCACGTCGGGCTCGACGATTTTTACCGCGGCGATGTCGGACGCGAGCTTGCCGACGATCTAAGCCGTATCGGCAGCCTGCTGACCCGCGACGACCTCGCCCGTTATCACGCAACGCTCGCCGAACCGCTGCATATCGAACTGCCCGCTGGCGCCGTCTACAACACCGATGCCCCGACCCAAGGCGTGGCGTCGCTAATGATCCTCGCCTTGTTCGATCGCTTAGGCGTTCGCGAGGCGGAAAGCTTCGAGCATATCCATGGGCTGATCGAGGCGACCAAGCGGGCGTTGCGCATGCGCGACCGGGTCGTCACCGATCCAAACTACCTCGCGCACGCGCTCAACCGCTGCCTGGAGCCGCGGTTCATTGCCGGCGAAGCGATGAAGATCGACCGCCGCAAAGCCGCGCGCTGGCCGATGCCGTTCGGCGAAGGCGACACCATCTGGATGGGCGCCGCCGATGCGAGCGGCCTCGTCGTGTCTTACATCCAGTCGCTCTATTGGGAGTTCGGCTCCGGCTGCGTGCTGCCGGCAACCGGCGTGCTGATGCAAAACCGCGGCATCAGCCTGTCGCTGCAACCAGGCAGCCTCAACATGCTGGGACCGGGCAGGCTGCCGCCGCACACGCTCAATCCGGCGCTCGCCGTGCTCAAGGACGGCCGCGTGATGGCTTACGGCACCATGGGAGGCGATGGCCAGCCGCAGACCCAAGGCGCGCTGTTCACGCGTCACGTCATTTACGGCGAGCCGCTGGCGTCGGCGCTCGATCGGCCGCGCTGGTTGCTGGGACGCACCTGGGGCTCGCCGCAAACCAAGCTGCGCATGGAATCGCGTTTCGACGGCCAGCTGATCGAGGCGCTTGCCGCTGCCGGCCATGAAATCGAGGTTTTGTCCGAGCCCTATTCCGACGTCATGGGACACGCCGGCGCAGCCATCTTGCATCCGAACGGAAGCTTCGAAGGCGCACACGATCCGCGCGCCGATGGTGGCGCGGCGGGGGTTTGAAACGCGAATTTCTGATCGGCGGTTGCGCCGATTTTGCCTCGTCACGACGCAAGCCTTCCTTCCGCCCCACTCCACGTTAATGTAGCCGCGCCGCATAAAGGGTGGGTGCGAGCCGATGTTATATCGTTGCATTCTTTTTATCGCCGGATGTGTCTTTCTGTTCGCGGCAGCCGGTCGCGCCGACGCGCATCC
>DATKRE010000204.1:0-44332 GCA_035532335.1 Xanthobacteraceae bacterium
CCCACCTGGCGGCAGACTCGTGAAGCGAATGTCAAATCCAAAGCTCCACTCAGACTCACATTTGCTAGTGGTCCTTTTGATTCTAACATTCGCATGAGAAGCTGCCGAATACGGATGCGAATGTTAGAATCGGACCACTAGTCGCAACGATGTGGATGTCCGGCTCGGCCGGCCATACCGCTGAAAAAGGGAGGAGATCATGCCACGCGTCGCAGTGGTGACGGGCGGTACACGCGGTATCGGCGCGGCGATCAGCAAAGCGCTCAAGGCGGCCGGCTACAACGTCGCCGCCACTTACGCGGGCAACGACGAGGCGGCGCAGAAATTCAAGGCCGAGACCGGCATCGCCGTCTTCAAATGGGATGTGTCTTCGTTCGACGCCTGCGCCGCCGGCATCAAGCAGGTCGAGGCCGAACTCGGGCCGATCGACGTGCTGGTCAACAATGCCGGTATTACCCGCGACGCCCAGCTGCATCGCATGAAGCCCGAGCAATGGTCGGAAGTGATCAACACCAATCTCGGCTCGCTGTTCAACATGTGCCGCAACGTCATCGAAGGGATGCGTGCGCGCAAGTTCGGCCGCATCATCAATATTTCTTCGATCAACGGCCAGAAAGGCCAGTTCGGCCAAACCAATTATTCGGCGGCGAAGGCGGGCGAGATCGGCTTCACCAAGGCGCTGGCCCAGGAAGGCGCCAAGCTCGGCATCACCGTCAACGCGATCGCGCCGGGCTACATCAATACCGAGATGGTGCAGGCGGTGCCGAAGGACGTGCTGGAGAAATCGATCCTGCCGACCATTCCGATCGGCCGGCTCGGCGAGCCCGAAGAGATCGCGCGCTGCGTGGTGTTTCTCGCCAGTGACGACGCCGGCCTGCTCACCGGCTCGACCATGACGGTAAACGGCGGCCAGTACATCACCTGACTCGCGAAACGATCCAGCGCAACGATTACGACTGGATCGCTTCGTCGCGTTCGCTCCACGCGATGACGAATTAGTCCGGCGTCCAACCCTTCGGTGCCAGTTCGAATTTTGCAAAGTCGAAGCCGGGCGCGACGGTGCAGCCGCATAACGTCCAATCGCCGAGACTTTGCGCCGCCTGCCAGGCATGCGCGGGCACCATCGCCTGCGGCCGCTCACCCCCAGCAAGATCGGCGCCGAGCGTGATGCGCTCGCGCCGTCCGTCCTGTGCGATTGCAAGTTCGAGCGGCGCGCCGGCGTACCAGTGCCAGGTCTCGACTGCATCGACGCGGTGCCAGTGCGAGCGTTCGCCGCGCGCCAGCAGGAAATAAATCGCGGTCGAGGCGGCGCGCTTGCCGTCGACAATGCGCGGGTCGCGGAAGGTCTCGCGGAAATGTCCGCCTTCCGGATGCGGCGCAAGATCGAGAAGCCGGATCACGGCGGCGGCGGTGAGAGGCACGATCAGAACCGGTTTTTGCGCTCGCGGATTTCGGCAAACACTTTCCAGGCCGGACTGCCGGCGAGCCCGACGGATTTTGCGACGTCCGGCAAATCGGCGCGCAGGAACGGATTCTCCGCCTTCTCCGCGCCGATGGTCGCCGGGATGGTCGGCTTGCCGGCGGCGTGCAGATTTTTCACTTCGTCGGCGCGCGCGGCGAGCGCCTTGTTGTCCGGCTCGATGGTCTTGGCGAAGCGGATATTGGCGTCGGTATATTCGTGGCCGCAATAAAGCCGGGTCTCGTCGGGCAGCGCACGCAGCTTGAGCAACGACCGCCACATCATTTCCGGGTTGCCTTCGATGACGCGGCCGCAACCGATGGAAAACAGCGTGTCGCCGACAAAGGCGAGCTTGTCGGCGGCGAACACATAGGAGATGTGGCCGGCGGTGTGACCCGGCGTCTCCAGCACGTTGCCGATGAGCCCGCCGACGCGCACCGGGTCGCCTTCGCCGACCGTCTCATCGACATCGGCGATGCGTTGCGCCTCGCCGCGTGGCGCCACCACGCGGCAATGGTGCTGCCGCTTGAGCTCGGCGATGCCTTGCGTGTGGTCGGCGTGGTGGTGGGTGACCAGAATGTCGCTCAGCTTCCAGCCGGTCTTTTGCAGCGCCGCCTCGACGGCGGCCGCCTCCGGCGCGTCGATCGCCGCCGTCGCGCCGCTGCCCGGATCGTGGATGAGCACGCCGTAATTGTCGGTGAGACAGGGGAATAAATAGGTCTGGGCGGGCATCCGTCTTCCTTTTTGGCGGGTCGTTAATCGATCATCGGCTTTCGCAACGGTTTTGCAAAGCCGGGCACTGCGAGCCCCATACGCGTCCCCGCGTGACGTGCTATTTTGCCGTCATGGACGTCGTCGATCTGCGCAACTTTTACGCCCAGCAACTGGGCGTCGTGGCGCGCCGCATCATCGGCCGCGGCATTCGCAGGCATTGGGCCGACACCCGCTCGCTGCGCGTGCTCGGCATCGGCTATCCAACGCCCTATCTCGGCCTGTTCCGCGAAGAGGCCGAACGCTGCCTCGCTTTGATGCCGGCGCCGCAGGGCGTGGTGCGCTGGCCGTCATCGAAGCCGGCACTAACTGCTTTGGTCGAGGAAGACGATTTGCCGCTGACCGATGCGGCGGTCGACCGTGTGCTGCTGGTGCACGCGTTGGAAAATTCCGTAGATCCGGTCGGATTGCTGCGCGAGGTCTGGCGCGTGCTCGCCGGCGGCGGCCGATTGCTCGCCGTGGTGCCGAACCGGCGCGGATTGTGGGCGCGCATGGACACGACGCCGTTCGGTCAGGGCCGGCCGTATTCACGCCCGCAGATCACCCACCTCTTGCGCGAGACCTGGTTCACGCCGACCGGTTGGGGCGAGGCGCTCTATGTGCCGCCGATCGCGCGCAACTGGTTCCTGCGTACGGCGGTGGCGTGGGAGCGCACCGGCGCGACCATTTCGGCGCCATTTGCCGGCGTGCATATCGTGGAGGCGACCAAGCAGGTTTATCGCGCCATCCCGTCCCGGCGCGAGCGGCGGCGCCTGATGCCGGCGTTGCAGCCGGTGCTGGCGCCCTCGCCCGGAACGGCGCTCTCGCGCTTCGATCAGGTTACGCCGGCCACGCCTCGGCAGTGACTGCGGCGGCGTCAACGCCGACCAGATCGGAAAGTCCGTTGAGCTGTTCGCGTTCGAGCGCCGCGATAAGATCCGCCTTGATCTCGGCGATCAGGCTCAACCCGCGAAACACCAAAGCCGAATAAAGCTGGATGAGGCTCGCGCCGGCGCGAAATTTGGCGAGCGCTGTGGCGCCCGAGTCGATACCGCCAACGCCGACCAGCGGAAACGCTTCCTCCACCCGCACGTAAGTTTCCGCCAGCATGCGCGTCGCCAGCGCAAACAGCGGACGTCCCGACAAGCCGCCCGCTTCTTTGGCGGTTGGAATTTCGTGCAGCCGCGGCGGCCGGCTGATGGTGGTGTTGCCGACAATCATGCCATCGACCTTCCGCGCCCGCGCAACGCCGACGACGTCGTCAAGCTCGGCAAGTGTCAGGTCCGGCGCAATTTTGAGCAGCACGGGGGTCGGACCGGCCTGCGCGACGACCCGCTCGCGCGCATCGACCACGCGGGCAAGCAATTCGTCGAGCTCCTTGGCTTGCTGCAAGTTGCGCAGACCCGGCGTGTTGGGCGACGAGACATTCACGGTCACGTAGCTCGCCACCGGCGCGAAGAGTTCGATCAGCCGCACATAATCGGCGGTGCGGTCGGCGGAGTCTTTGTTGGCGCCGACATTGATGCCGACAATGCCGCCGGCATTGGCGCGCGCCGCCAGCCGCCGCAGCGCGACCTCGGCACCCTGCGAATTAAAGCCGAGACGGTTGATCACGCCGCCGTCGGCGGCGAGCCGGAACACCCGCGGGCGCGGATTCCCAGGCTGCGGCTTGGGCGTGATGGTGCCGGCTTCGACGAAGCCGAAGCCCAGGCGGAGCAACGCGTCGGGCACCTCCGCATGCTTGTCGAAGCCGGCCGCCATGCCGACCGGATTGGGAAAGTTGAGATTGAAGACGCGCATCGCCAGCCGCTTATCGTCGCCGGCCGGCCGCGGCAGCGGCGCAAGTTTCAACATTTTGACGGTGAGACCGTGCGCCTGTTCCGGATCGAGCGCCTGCAAAAACGGCGCGCCGAACCGCTCAAATAGTCCGATCACGCGTCCAACTCCGGCAACGGACGCCGCCCGCCCACCTCGTCGGGCAACGGCCGCGCCCAGCGCACCGCGGTGAGCGGCAGGTCGGCGTAAAGGTGCGGGAACAGCGCACCGCCGCGCGAAGGCTGCCACTTCAGCGCGCCGTCAAGCTCGGCCGCATCGACCGCGACCAGCATCAGGTTCGACATGCCGGCAAAGTGCTTGGCCGCGGTTTCGGCAAGCTGCGCGGCGGTCGAGAAATGGATAAAGCCGTCCTGATTATCGACTGGCGCACCGCGATATGCGCCCGCAGCCTCGGCGGCGCGCCACTCTTCCTGCCGGCAGATCTTGTAAATGGTCGTCACCTTCGGTCGTCTGGTTGTTGGCCCTAGCCGAAGTTCTTGGCTTTAGCCGACGCTGCTCGCGCAGCCTTTCCTGGTCATTAGTCGTGCCTGACCGCGCTCCGCATCGACCGCGGGGCTTAACCTTAACAACAAGTCAGCCCGCCCCGAAGCCGAACAACAAATGCCGAACAGCCCGGCAAATGGTAAGTAATCGGTTAAGCGGCATGTTGTGAATGGGGTATGGGTATGCTTTCCAGATTTTTTGATCGCGCGTCGGCCCAGCCAGTCGCCGGGACGGCCAATTCGAACCAGTCACCCGATGCGGCCGCTGCGGAGCACTCAACCTCCGAAAGCTGGGCGGAAATCGGCATCAAGGTCGGTGGCGACAACGAATCGCTTCGCAACCTGCTGACCGACGTCGCCCGCCGGATCGAGGCGCTCGACGATCTGCGCGAAATTTTCGGCGCCGCCGTCACCCCCATCGGCGAGGCGCTCGCCTGCCTGGAGCACGAGAAATTCGACAATATCAAGCTGCGCAGCCTTTTCGATGACATCAATACCCGCCATCAGGCGCTGCGCGGCGAATATGCCGAATTGCGCAAGCAATCCGCGGCGCACCAGCAGGAAGGCAATATCCTGCGCTGCGACCTTGCTGCCTCGCAGGAGACGGCGGCGGCGCTCGAGGCTGCAAAAACCGACTTGACCCGCGAACTCGACGTGACGCTCGGCAAAGTCGTGGACCTTGAGCGGGAGGTCAATCAAGAGACCGCCGCCGCGCGGATTCTCACCGAGCACAATCAGGCGCTGACCGTGAATGCGGAGACCGCCGACAAGCGGCTCATTGAGCTGGAGGACATGTTCGGCTCGACCAGCGAGAAGCTCGTCCTGCGCGAGGATGAGAACCGCTCGCTGCAAAACTCACTGGACCGGATGGTCGAGCAAAAATCACGGCTGCATCGCCGCATCGCCGACAATGAAGCGACGATCGAGACCGTGTCCGGTCAGATCGTCCAGTTGCAGACGACGCTGAAGGACACCGATGCCGAACGCGCGCGGCTCGCCGTCGCGGTCGCCGAAGTCAATGACCGCCGGCAAGTCGAAACCAACGCGCTCAGCACCCGGCTCGAAGCCACGTCGTCGCGCGCTTCGACCGCCGAGAAGCTGTTGGCCGAGGTGCGGCAGAGCCTGCAATCCCGCACCGAAGAAAACGCCACCGCCGAACGCAAGGCGGTCGAAGCCGCCGTGGCACGCAATTTCGCCGACAAGAAGCTTGAACTGGCGAATAACGCGCTCCAGGCCAAAGACCGTCAGTTGCAGGAGACCGCACAGGCGCGCACCAAGCTCGCCGAGCGGGCCAACAAGCAGCTGCTCAATTTGCGCCAGCGCGAGCGGGCGCTCGCTCAGGCAGAGGAGCAGCTCCAGGTTCTCGGCACGCGGATCGCCCAGCTTGAGGCCGACGCTGAAGTCAGCCGCCGGCAGACAACGGACGAGATCACCGATCTGCAATCGCAGCTCGCCAATGAGCGTGCCGGCCGCATTGTGGCCGAAGGCGCGCTGAAGAAGGCCCGCCTCACCTACGCGCAACTGCCGTCCAGCCTCGACGACTATGCGCGGCGCGGCCGAAGCACCAAGGGCAACGCCACCGCGCGCAGCCGCACCGCACCACGGCAACGTCAGCAGGACCTGCAAATGGTCGCCGGACCGATCCACACCGCGCCGGACGAAGCCGATCTGGTGGAACAGCAGGACGCGGCGTCGGACGCCGCGTAGCCACTGCGGATATCCGCTGCGGGGTTGAGCCTTAAGGCAATAATTCCTATCATCGCCTCCTTGGTGGAGCGGCGATGCTTACCCACGTGCAAGTCTGGTTGGCGATCGATCGTCTCGCGGCGCGCGCCGGCCTGTCGGCTTCCGGCCTTGCCAAGCGCGCCGGCCTCGACCCGACTACGTTCAACAAATCGAAGCGCGTGACCGCCGTCGGCCGCGCCCGCTGGCCGTCGACCGAGTCGATCGCCAAGGCATTGACCGCAACCGGAACGACGGTCGATGTGTTCGTCGAACTGATCAATTCCGGCGGCGGACCGCCGACGCGGGCGGTGCCCCTGCTTGGCTTTGCCGAGGCGGGCGCGGGAGGCTTTTTCGACGACGGCGGCTTTCCGGTCGGCGAAGGTTGGGACGAGATCGCGTTTCCCGCGGTCAGCGACCAGCATGCGTATGCGCTGGAGGTGTCCGGCCAATCGATGGAGCCGGCCTATCGCGACGGCGACGTGATCCTGGTTTCGCCGGCGGCGCCGATCCGGCGCGGCGACCGCATCGTGCTCAAGACGCGGGGCGGCGAAGTCATGGCGAAAGAACTCAAGCGACGCACGGCGAAATCGATCGAACTGCGTTCGCTCAACGCCGCGCATCCCGATCGCATCATCGCCGCCGCCGACGTGATCTGGATCGCGCGGATTTTGTGGGCGAGTCAGTAGGCTTCGTTTACATTTTTCTACGTCAGGCGGTTGGTCTTTCCCTCTCCCCTGTGGGAGAGGGTGCTGAGCGAGCGTTAGCGAGCGAAGCGGGTGAGGGGTCATTGCGCGGCGAGCGACGAACTAAAGTCACGCGCTTCGCGCCAGCGCGCCGTCGATCATGTCGATCGTATTGGTGAGGCCGTAAGCGGCGACGAACGAGCCGAACCGCGGCCCTTTCTCCTGGCCGAGCAGCACCTGATAAAGCATGTTGAACCAGTCGAGCGCGACGCCCGGCTTGCCGTCCTTGGCTTTCTTCTTGTGGTCGAGGAACGGCTCGCGCCGGCCGACTTCGTAGACCAGGTCCTGGATTTTTTCCGGCGGCGAGTCGACCGGCAACTGCGACAGCGCATCGCGCAGATCGGTCAATGCGGCGCGCTCGACCGCCTTCGGCTCGCGGAATTTCTTCGCCGGCTGGACGAAGTCGCGGAAATAATGAATGGCGTAGTCGACCAGCGCGGCGAGCCGCGGATGGGTTTGCCGCGTCACGCCCGGCCGATAGCGGCCGATGAAGCCCCACAATGTCTCGGCATTCTCGGCATTGGAAGCGGTGACAAGCGACAACAGCATCGCGAACGGCACCGGGTTGGCGGCAATTGGCGGCTCACCGGAATGAATATGCCAGACCGGATTGCCGAGGCGCTCCTTTGGCGCCTGGCGGGGGTAGGCATCGAGGAATTGCAGATAGTCATCGACGTGGCGCGGGATGATGTCGAAGTAAAGCCGCTTGGCTGCTTTCGGCTCGCGGTACATAAACAGTGAGAGGCTTTCCGGGCTGGCGTAGCGCAACCATTCCTCGATGGTCAGCCCGTTGCCTTTCGACTTGGAAATCTTCTGGCCGTTCTCGTCGAGGAAAAGTTCATAGTTGAAGCCGTCCGGCGGCAGGCCGCCAAGCGCGCGGCAAATCGCGCTGGAGAGTTTCACCGAGTCGATCAAATCCTTGCCGGCCATTTCGTAATCGACGCCGAGCGCGACCCAGCGCATCGCCCAATCCGGCTTCCATTGCAGCTTGCAGCGGCCGCCGATGACCGGCGTGGTCACCGGTTCCTTGCTGTCGGGATCTTCGTAGGTGATGGTGCCAGCGCTGGCATCGTGCGCGATCACCGGCACCTGCAAGACCGCGCCGGTCGTCGGCGAAATCGGCAGGAACGGCGAATAGGTCTGTGCCCGCTCTTCGCGCAGCGATGGCAGCATGATCGCCATCACGGCATCGAAATGCGCCAGCACTTTCAACAGCGCCGCGTCGAACCGGCCTGCGTGGTAACATTCGGTCGACGACATGAACTCGTAGTCGAAGCTGAACTGATCGAGGAAGGCGCGCAGCCGCGCGTTGTTGTGCGCGGCAAAGCTTGGATGGGTGCCGAACGGATCGGGGACTTTGGTCAGCGGCTGGCCGAGATGTTGCGCCAGCATGACTTTATTGGGCACGTTGTCCGGCACTTTGCGCAGCGCATCCATGTCGTCCGAAAACGCGATCAGCCGGGTCTTGACCTTGTCATCGGTCAGCACGCGGAACGCGTGCCGCACCATGGTGGTGCGGACGACTTCGCCGAACGTGCCGATATGCGGCAGGCCGGACGGCCCGTAACCGGTTTCGAAAATCACCTCCGGCTTCGGCCGTTTGTTCAGTCGCACGATCAGCTTGCGCGCTTCCTCGAACGGCCACGCGTTCGACCGCTCGGCGAACGTTCGCAGCTCTGCAACATTGTCATTCAGTTCGGCCGTCATCATCTGCTTCCAAGCGGCACGGTCGCGTTGCAATCAAAACGGGCTGATCGGGAAATAGCGCAGCCAAAGGTCGGTGAAAGTTCCCTTTTCCCACAACTGGAACAGCGCCCAGTTGAGCGCGAGCCGCAACAGGTCGTTGCCGCGCTTGACCGCGATGCCGACGCCTTCGCCGAAATAGCGGCTTTCCATGAATGGGCCGCCGCGGAACGCGCAGCAGCCGGCGGAATCGCTACCGTTGAGCCAAAACGCCAGCGCGATACCGTCGCCAAACAACAAATCGACGTCACGCCGGCGCAACGCCTCGCGCGCCGTCTCCGCATTGGGATAGGGCCGTATTTCGGCTTCGGTGAACATGGCTTTGAGATAAGCCTCATGCGCGGAGCCGGCCACCACGGCGATCTTTTTGCCCTCGAGCCGCTCCGGCAGCACCTCGCCGATCGGGCTATCGACCCGGGCGACAAAACGCGCCGGCGTGCGGTAATACGGATCGGTAAAATCGGCGCGGCGGCGCGCCGCGGCGGTGGGCGCGATGGAGGCAATCACCGCGTCGCCGCGATTGTCGTTGAGCGCATCGAGCAGGCCGTCGAACGGCCGCGCCTGGATGGTGCAGGTGGTCTTGATCTCGTCGCAAATGCGCCGCGCCAGATCGACATTGAATCCGGTCGGGTTGCCGTCCGGCCCGGCGTAATCGAATGGCGGATAATCAAGGTCGGTCAGGAAACGAATGGCCGGGATGCGCGACAGATCGGGCCGCTCCGGCCGCCGGCGCGGATCCCAGAAACCCGGCACCTCGACGGCGCGCGGCACCCGCGCATCCTCGGCGGCGCGCGCCGGATGCGGCCGCCCGGACGTGAGCATGACCGCGCCGGCAACAACGGCGACCATCGCACCAAGCCGCAGGGCCGCGTTCGCGTGACGATCGAATAAGGCGCGGACGATCTGCATCGGGAGCGGGCCTTAAGCCTGGCGTTGCTGCGGCCCGATTAGCGGGAACGCGAGAGAAAGTCGAGACAAAGCCGGAGTTTCCGGCGTTTGACGGTTCGCGCGGCGCGATGCTACCAACCGAGACGCTCCATTTTTTCTGCCGTGGTTCGACTTTTTGCCGTGGTTCGACTTTTTGCCGTGGTTCGACCTGGGGACGTGCCCGGCCATGAAATTACCACCCTTCGACTACGCCCGTCCGAGCACCCTTGCCGAAGCTGTCGCGCTTCTCGCCGCGCATGGCGGCGAAGCCAAGCCGCTGGCCGGCGGCCAGAGCCTGGTGCCGATGCTGGCGTTCCGCGTCGCCGCGCCGGCACTCATTGTCGATCTCGGCAAGCTCGATGAACTCGCGCAGATCCAGATTTCGGAGGCCGGCGTTGCGCTCGGCGCCATGGTGCGCTGGCGCGACATTCTCGCTGACGCACGCTTGCGCGACGCGCATCCGCTGTTGGTGACCGCCGTCGAGCACGTGGCGCATTATCAGATCCGCAATCGCGGCACGGTCGGCGGCAGCCTCGCCCACGCCGATCCAGCCGCCGAGCTGCCGTGCATCGCGGTGACCTGCGAGGCCGAGATCGTCGCGCTCGGCAAAGCCGGAGCGCGCAGCATCGCCGCGGCTGATTTTTTTCTCGGCCCGCTTTCCACCGCGCTCAAGCCCGACGAGATCATCACCGAGCTTCGTTTGCCGGCGTGGCCGGCCTGGCGGCGCTTCGGCTTTGCCGAGTTTTCGCGCCGGCACGGTGATTTCGCCCTGGCGGCGGCGGCGGTGTTTTACGATCGGGACGGCGGCAAAGCGCACAATACGCACATCGGCGTGATCGGCGCCGCCGACCGGGCGGTGCGTCTTGCCGGTGCCGAGGCGGTGGTCAATGGCAACGGACTGGACGACCCGGCAATCGTTGCCGCGGCCGAAGCCGCGCGTGCCGCTATTGACCCGCCGGACGACATTCACGCCGGCAGCGCTTATCGCCGGGCGTTGATCGGCACGATGATCGAACGCGCGCTGAGCGCTTCGGTGTAGCCGCCGCTCGCATTGCTGCGAAAAGCAAGACGCCGGCGCCAGCGCAAATGATGACGGTGGCGGCGCGCTAAAGATCGAAGCCTTGATTAGGCGCGGGCATCTCGACTTGCGTTTTGCCAAGCAGGGACGCGATCGCCCGCATCGAGCCCTCCTCGCCGTGGGTCAGGAACGTGCGCGCCGCGCCCGTATACTCTTGCCATTTGAGCAGCTTGGCTTGGTCAGCGTGGGCCGAGAACCCGTTGATCGTGTGAATCTTCGCTTTGACCGGGATATCTTCGCCAAAAATGCGCACCGGATTTTGGCCGTCGATAATCCGCCGCGCCAGCGTTCCACTGGCCGCATAGCCAACGAAAATCACACTGCACTCTGGGCGCGGAAGATTATGTTCGAGGTGGTGCACCACCCGCCCTCCCGTCGCCATGCCGGAACCAGCCATAATGATCGCCCCGGCGTGGATATTGTTCAGCGCCGCCGAATCCGCCCCATCGCGGGTGAAGTGCAGGCCGGGCAGCGCAAGCGGGTCGCGACCACCTTGGAACAGCCGGGCTGCCTCGGGCCGCAGGTCATCGAGATGATGAGCAAAAATCTCGGTCGCCGAAATGGCCATCGGCGAATCGAGAAATATCTGCATTGACGGCTTCAATCGGCCTTTTTCGATCCCCTGCTTAAGCCCAAACAGGAGTTCCTGCGCGCGCTCAAGCGCGAAGGCCGGGATGATGACGTTGCCGCCGCGCGCAAACGTGTCGGTAATCGTGCTGTACAGTTCGTCGATCGACACATCCATCGGCTTATGAAGTCGATCGCCGTATGTTGTTTCCATCACGGCCACGTCGGCACGCGGCGGTGGTGGCGGCGGCAGCAGCAAGGGGTCGGTGCCGTCGCCGAGATCACCTGAAAACAACAGCCGCAATGTGCGGCCGGCTTCCGTCAGTTCAAGGAGAATGCTGGCCGAGCCAAGAATATGTCCGGCGTCCACAAACGTCGCGCGAACGCCTTGAGCAAGATCGATCGGTTCGCCATACCGGGCACTGCGCTTGAAAGCCTCCAGACATTTGAGCGCGTCAGCCACTGAATACAACGGCGCCGCCGGCGTATTGCCGACGCCGTGCTGCGGCCGATGCGGATTCGGACGCGCCTCCTCCTCTTGCAGGTGAGCGGCGTCGAGCATGACCAGCTTGGCGAGTTCCTGCGTCGCCGTCGTGGTGATGATTTCACCCCGAAACCCGCGTTTGGTCAGCAGCGGTAGCCGCCCGCAATGATCGAGGTGAGCGTGTGTCAGCAGCACAAAATCGATGCTCGCGGGATCGAAGCCAAAAGCGCCGGCATTTTCTTCGGCGAGTTCGCGGCTGCCCTGAAAGAGTCCGCAATCGATCAAGAATTTGCGGCCGGCGCATTCGACGAGGTGGCATGAGCCAGTCACGTCGCGGTCGGCTCCATGAAATGATAGCCTCAAAGCCAATTCTCCTGCGCAAAGTCGTGCGTGCAAGTTCGTGCAAGTCGTATAAGTCGTGCAAGTCGGTCCGGTGTGATGACGGAAGCGATCAATCCCTCAAACCCAGCGGGGCGTTATACGCATCGTACCAATCCTGGATGCTGGTCCAAATCTCATGCGCCGTTTCGGCGAACCAGAATAGCTCGCGATCCTCAGCGTCGATGACACCTTCGTCGGCCAGGAATTCAAAGTCGACGACTCGACGCCAATACTCTTCGCCGACCAGGACGATCGGAACCGGCTTGATCTTGCGAGTCTGCACCAGGGCCAAAACCTCGAACAGCTCGTCGATCGTCCCAAAGCCGCCCGGAAAGGCGACCAGCGCCTTCGCGCGCAACAGAAAATGCAGCTTGCGCAGAGCGAAGTAGTGGAATCGAAAACACAACTGCGGTGTGATGTAGGGATTGGGATATTGTTCGTGCGGCAGATCAATATTGAGGCCGACGGATTCTGCACCGGCGTCGAAGGCGCCACGGTTGGCGGCTTCCATGATCCCCGGCCCGCCGCCGGTCATGATTACCAGTTTGGATCGTGACCCATCGGTATTGCGGCTGCTGCCGACCAGGCGCCCGAACTCGCGGGCGATCTCATAATAGCGGCTCTTCGCCAGTATCCGCTCGGCTATTGCGAGCTTGCGGATCAGGACGGAGGAATTATCGGGTTCTTTTTCGATGGCTTGGCGCAGAGCATCGACGTTTCGCCCCGCCGCAACGGGTTCCGAAATTCGCGTGCTGCCGAACGCCACGACGGTATCGCGAATGGCATGCTCTTCAAGTAAAGTCTCCGGCTTGAGATATTCGATCTGGAGGCGTACGCCGCGCCCCTCGCCACCCGCCAGGAAAGCCAGATCCTCCTCGGGCAGGACATAGCTTGGGCTCTCCAGAATGGCTTTGATGCGCGAAGGCGCCTCGGGGTCCTCGTCGGCGGACTTCGGCCGGTGACCGGGCAGCGGCTGCTGTCGCTTGTCGGGGTGCGGCGGCTGTGGAATCGCAACCTTCCCGGATGAGGCCGTTCGGTCTTTCGCCATCGCGGGGGCCAATCTTGCTCGTTGTCACCGTTGTAGCCCGAAATGACTACCTGCCAAGTCGATCTCAATCAATGCGGGCGCGGGCACCACATTTTGGCCTCTGCACATTCGCCGCTCGAATAATTAAATCAAAGGGCGGTTTTGGAGACGCAATCTTTTTGGAGACGCAGTCATGGACGACGTTTACGTCAAGCACGGCGCGTTCAAAGAGCCGCCGAAATTGCCCGGCCAGGTCGTGCTGGTGTTGCAAGGCGGCGGCGCGCTCGGCGCCTATCAGGGCGGCGTCTACCAGGCGCTGCACGAAGCCGGCATTGAGCCGGACTGGGTGGTCGGAACCTCAATCGGCGCGATCACCGGCGCCATTATCGCCGGCAATGAGGTGAGCGAGCGGCTCGACCGGATGAAGGAATTCTGGCGCCGGCTCGAACGCAAACCGCAATGGCACGAGACTTTGTTCGGCGCGCGTGCCGCCGCCACCGCCGGCTACCTGGCGACGCTGACCCAGGGCATCAATGGATATTATTCGCCCAATCACGCCATCGCCTTCGGCGGACTCAACGCGCGGGTCGGCATCGAACGCGCGGCCTTCTATACGATCGAGGACTTCCGCAAGACTGTCGCCGATGTCGTCGACTTCGCGCGGATCAACAACAAACAGCCGCGGCTGACCGTCGGCGCCGTCAACGTGCGGACCGGCAAGATGCATTATTTCGACAGTCGCAATATTCCGATTACGCTCGATCATGTGCTCGCCTCCGGCGCGCTGCCGCCCGGTTTTCCGGCGATCCGCATCGACGGCGATCCTTACTGGGATGGCGGGCTCTATTCGAACACACCGATCGAAGTGGTGTTCGACGACAATCCGCGCCGCGATTCGGTGGTGTTCTCGGTGCAGATTTTCCCGATTACCGGACCGGAGCCGGACTCGGTCATGCAGGTGCTGAGCCGGCAGATCGACATTCAATATGCCAGCCGCGCCGACAGCCACATTCCGCGCCAGGAGCACATCCATCAGCTCCGCCACATGGTACGCGAGCTAGTCCGCATGTTGCCCGAGGAAAAGCGCAACGCGCCGGAGGTGAAGGAGATGGCCGGCTACGGCTGCGGGACGTTCATGCACATCGTGCGGATCAATGCCAATCCGCCGGACAACGACGATTATCTGCGCGAGATCGACTTCACGACGTCGGGCATCGGCCGGCGCTGGCAGGCCGGTTACGAAGACACCATGCGCACGTTGGAACGGCGGCCGTGGGCGGTGCCGATCGACCCGATGGTTGGCGTCGCGGTGCATGATTCCGACGCGCCCGACCTGCCGCCGACGCTGGAAAAGGCGAACTAGACGCCGGGACCTAAGGTAAGCCAGGTCCGCCCGCCCGCTGCGGCGGTTGCGAACCGGATTTTCCTGCACGATCAATGATTTTGCGCGATCGTCACGGTTCGATTTTACCCTGAATTAACCTCCAGCGTCCCATCATGCGGCGATTGCCGGAGGAGCGGCGGTGGCAGCCTACAATTTTTCCATTCGCACCAAGCTCGCTCTGTCGGCCGGCATCGGCGTGTTGCTGGTCGCCGGCATGCTGGGCAACGAGCAGATCGGCAATCACTACGCCGCACTGCAAAGGATCGAAGCCGACAACAAACAACTGGCCACCGTCGAGGCTTTGCGCGCTGCCGACGACCTCGGCAGCATGCAGATCCAGGCGCGGGAAATCCGTCTTGCCGCCGCGCCCGACAAAGTCGATCGCACGCTGAAGCGGCTGGTCGCCTATCAGACGGCGGCGGCGGGACATATCGAAATCGCCATCGAAATCTCCGACGACCCGACCGACCGAGGGCGGCTCGACACACTCGCCGGCATGGTCAAAGGCTACGTCGATGTGGTCGGCAAGCTCGCCGCGGCGGCGCAAAGCCATGCCGATACGGTCGAATACATCAAAGCCAGCGACGAACTGGGCCGCAAGATGAACGCTTTGGTCGAGACGACCACCGCCTCGCTGATCAAAGCCGCCGAACGGCGTAAAGTCGAAGCCGACGCGCAGACCGCTTTCATCGCCCGGCTCGACCTTGGCTTTGGCCTGTTCATTATCTTCATCCTCACCAGCGCGGCCATATTCGGTGCGGTGGCGATCAGCCGTCCGATCCGGGACATCGGCGAAGTGCTGGTTGAGCTTGCCGGCGGCAACAAGGACGTCGCGGTGCCGTATACCGATCGCGGCGACGAGGTTGGCGACAACGCGCGCGCGGCGCAGACCTTCAAGGAAAAATTGATCCGCATCGAACAACTCGAACAGGCGGAGAAGGAAACCGCGCGGCGGGCTGCCGAGCAACGCCGCGCCGATATGCGCGCGCTGGCGGGCGCCTTCGAGAGCACGGTGGCAAGCGTCGTGCGCTCGGTTTCCGCGTCGTCGACCGAACTTGAAGCCGCCGCCGAAGGTCTCGGCGCAACCGCCGGCGCGACGCGCGATTTGTCTAGCAAGGTTTTGTCGGCTTCGACCCAAGCGTCGGAAAACGTCCAGTCGGTCTCGTTCGCCACCGAACGGCTGATTGCTTCGCTCGGCGAGATCAGCAGGCAGGTGCAGGAATCTTCGCGCATTGCGCTGGAAGCGGTCGCACAGGCGGCGAAAACCGACGCCCGCATTACCGAGCTCACCCGCGCCGCCGGCCGCATCGGCGACGTGGTCAACCTCATCGCCGCCATCGCCGAGCAGACCAATCTATTGGCGCTCAACGCCACCATCGAGGCGGCGCGCGCCGGCGATTCCGGCCGCGGCTTTGCCGTGGTGGCGCAAGAGGTCAAGGCGCTGGCGGCACAGACCGCGAAAGCGACCGAAGAAATCGGCGTGCAGATCGCCGGCGTGCAGGCGGCGACGCATGATTCCGTCGGCATCATCAAGGAAATCGGCGCGACGATTTCGCGCATTTCGGAAATCGCCGCCGCGATCACCGCCGCCGTTCACCAGCAATCGGCCACCACCCGCGAGATCGCCGCCAATGTGCAGGCGGCGGCCGGCAGCGCCGCGCACGTCACCGCCAACATTGCCGAGGTCAACGACAGCGCCGCCGAAATCACCTCGGCTTCCGCACAGGTGCTGACCTCGGCGCAGACGCTGTCGCAGGACGGCAGCCGGCTTTCGGCGGAGATGGAAAAATTCCTTTCCGCCGTCGTCGCCGCATAAAAGCTCGTAGGGCGGATTAGCGTAGCGTAATCCGCCATCCAATCCTAAGTGCCGGTGTTACGCTTTCGCGCCAGACGCGCCGTGTCGGCCCAGGGAAAATATTGTTACCCTGGGCGCATGCCGAATTATCGCCGGGCTTTCATTCCGAACGGATGTTGGTTCTTTACGCTCAATCTGCTGGAACGGCGACAAGCAATGCTTGTCGACTGCATCGACCTGCTTCGGAGCGCGTTTGAAGAAACGCGGAAGACGTATCCATTCAATACCGCCGCGATTGTCGTGCTACCGGATCATTTACACGCGGTCTGGACTTTACCACCCGACGAAGCGGATTTTTCGATACGCTGGAGGCTGATAAAAACTCGGTTTGCCAAATCGTTGCCGAAGCAAGAACGGCTATCGGCCGTCCGCAAAGCGCGCGGCGAACGCGGTATCTGGCAACGTCGATACTGGGAGCATTTGATCCGCGATGAAGCTGATTACGCACGCCACGTCGAATATTGTTACATCAATCCCGTTAAGCACGGCCTTGTCCGTCGCGTGCAAGATTGGCCGTACTCGTCGTTTCACCGCGATGTCGAGCGCGGCTTGTTTCCTGCCGACTGGGCCGGCGAGATCGGGGTAACCGGTGAATTCGGGGAACGAACATAAACGATGTAGGGCGGGTTAGGCGCAGCCGTAACCCGCCGCGGCGTCAAAGCGTGGAAAGAGTGGCGGATTACGCCTTCGGCTAATCCGCCCTACGAGCTGGGCCGGCGAGATCGGGGTAACCGGCGAATTCGGCGAACGAACATAAACGATGTAGGGCGGGTTAGGCGTGGCCGTAACCGGCCGCATCGAAACAGTAGGCGGATTACGCCTTCGGCTAATCCGCCCTACGCTCCTGACGCTCTTGCCGGGCGTCTTTGCGCTTGGCATGCTGGAGCGTTCGCGGGCGTAGTTCAGTGGTAGAACATCAGCTTCCCAATATGTTTTTGTTCATCCTGTTTGCTAGGAAAGCTTGAATTTACTAGGTTTTACGCTTCAGGGTGCCCGTGAACAAAGGGCTTACAGACCGCTGGAGCGTCCACCAAATGGCCACCAAAAAACGCGTCCGCAACTTCACCGACTCCAACGTGCAAGCACTGGTCGAGTTTCGCGATACGCCCGCCATTGAAGGCGTATGGTGGGATTCCGACGTGAAGGGCCTGCGCCTCTATGTCGGAAAGCGCAAAGCGACGTGGCAATTTTTCGACCGCCGCCGCGACCATGGCTCGCGCCGGACCGTTTGCAAACGGCTCGGATTTTTCGAGCGGTCCGAAAATACGGTGGGCCTGTCAAATCGCGTCGACGTTAGCCCGGATCACATGGGCGTCGACGACGCCCGCGATGCCGCTCGTGTGCTTGCGGCCCGCGTCATCGAAGGCAACGCGCCGCCCGGCAGAAAGAGCGGAACGAAATTCGAAGACGCGTTCGCCCGGTATCTCGATTATTTGGAGGCCAAAGCGAAGGCCAAGGGCAAGCCAGCCCGTTGGGCCTACAACGTGCGCCACCTTGGCAACCAAATGCTGCTGCCGAAGTGGCGCGGTCACACGCTCGGTGAGATGAGCGAAAAGCCCGGCATCGTGGCCGACTGGCACGAGGCCATGGCCAAGAAACACGGGCCGACTTCGTCCAACCATGCCGTGCGGATTATTCGGGCGCTCTACAAGCGCGCCACGAAGCGCGATCTCTCGTTGTCGAAAGTGAACAACCCCGCGGCTGCGGTCGATTTCCGGCCCGAGCGCGGCGAGCAAAAAGGACTGGCCGTCGCCGACTTCCCAGCGTTCAAGACGGCGGTTGAAAAGCTCCCGCCGATCCGCCGGGCGTACCACATGACGAACTTGCTTACCGGTGCCCGGCCGGGCGAGCTTTCGCGGGTGCAGTGGAGCGACGTTGGCGACGATACCCTAGTGATTGGCGATGCCAAGGCCGGGAACGACATCACCGTGCCGATCACTGCCGCCATTCGGACCGAATTAAAACGGGCGAGAAAAGCCCAGCGGGGCGCTACGGGCGACGATTTCGTATTCCCCGGTGCTCGCCATAACCCGACCCGCGACGGCCTGCCTGCGTTCGGCCACGCCTTGCGGCGTAGCTACAAAACCGTGGCAACCGATCATTGCGGTGTGCCGGACGACATCTCTGCGGCTCTGCTAGGCCATGTTCCAGAGGGGATGTCGCAACGCTACCTGTTGAAATGGGCACGACAGTCCGGCCCGGCCATCATCGCGGCGCAAGAGAAGATTTCGCGCAAGATGATCGAGCTTATGACCGTGAAGCCGGGCAAAGCAGTCAAGGCGAAGCGGAGGCGACCCTACAGAACCCGGAGCGATTCCTTTAGCGCATCAAGACCTGCCCGGTTTGGAATCTTGTAATTCCTCGGAAGTTGCACACTCGATTTGTCGCGGTCACGCTTGCAAGTGATCGTGAGTAGTCCGGCAATGTACTTTCGCTTTTTCGGCTTGTCGTGCTCGTTCGCGAGGTCGCAGACCGCCTGCAATACTGCTGGCTGAAAGAAGTCTTCCACTTCTTTGAGTTGTCCGAATATCACTTCCACTCGTCGGATCAGTGCGTTCAAAACTCGCTTTAGATTTTCGACGCTCTTTCCGCCAAGTTCATCCTTTGCGATCAGATTCGCCGCGAGCGCGCTCATTTCGGCGACCACCCTGCTGAATTCCATTTCCGAGTCGGTTTCTTCCAAGAAAAGCGTCGGCGGCATCTTCACATGAGCGACCGTCGTTCCGTAATGCCCGGCTAGCGGCACGTTCTCCCAAATCCACGGCATCCGGTAACTCATTTGTCGGCGCACGCTTTCGTACTGTTTAAACACATCCGAAATGGCGACCTGTTGCAGCCATGCCGTGAACGGTCTTGTCAGCTTTTCGATTTCCCGCCGCTTACGAAGCGTCTCTTGCCGGTTCACTGCCGCGTTGAAATCGGCCGTGTAATGGTCAAAGTCCTCGCCATAGATTTCCTTGCCGCAGATGTGACCGACAAGGAACCGCTTGTCGCCTTTGCGCATGACAAAGCCCGCAAGGTGCGGATGGTTGCCATGGACGCAGCGTAGCCTTTCGCGCTCGCTGCCTCTCAGGTCGTACTTAAATTCGACGTAGGGTTCTTCATCGCCCGGCGGCAATTCGCGAACGAAATTGTCTAATCCCTCCGGGTCATCGGTCGATAGTTCGGCATCGATCAGCTTTTCGTCGCTCAGGAAATCCCAAAAGCGGCGCGGTGTGCGCGATTTCGATTTTGGTTTCTGCATTCCCGCAGTCCTCTGTTGTGGGCCGAGAATCGGCCCAGCTTTCCTTGGGTTTGCGCATACTCGTTCCCTATCCGTTCCGCAACAGCTTTGGCGCGCGCTCCAGCGGGGCAACTGCAGTTTGCGGTTGATAGTTGGGGACAGCCGAGTCGGTGGCTCGCGTCGAATCGGTTAGTTTCTACAGCCATTCTGCGGAGTGACGCTGGGCATGGCATCGAAACCAATCAAGAAGGCAGCGGTCACGCCCGCTTGGCTCAATCCGAAGGCTGCACTTCCGTATAATCTGCGGCTCTCGGATTTTGAGAGCGCGATGCGTGATGTCTACGACTTTCTGAGCGACACAAACCAATTCCTTGTCGATAAGGGCTTGCCGCGTCTCGACGAAACCCTGCGGTCGGCGAACATGTCCGGCTTTCTCTCCGACATGCTCACTGATTCGATTGCGAAGCACGCGCGCAATATGGCGCGCAACACCTACCATAACGGCCATCCCGATTTGCTCGTTGGTGGGGTCTATCCGAACAACAGCATCAAGTCCGGCACCGATGGGGTCGAGATAAAGGCGACCGGCAAGAAGGGTGGCGCCGTCGATACGCACGGCGCACGGGATCAAAACATGTGCGTGTTCGTCTATCGCGTTGACCGCGTTCGGGGTGACCGTCGCCGACTTCCGAAACAATCCACGCGGTAGGCTCGGCACCCGAACGTCAACGCTACATAAGGAAGGAATCAAAAAGCTACGAGAGAATTGGATTTACAAGGAGTCGTGACAATTTCGGAATCGCTTGCCTCGCTATCTTCAAAAACTCGTCATCAGATTCAATTCCGATACTCTCGTATCCAATCGCATTCGCCGCCGCCAGCGTTGAACCGGAACCAGCGAAGGGATCGCACACAATTCCCTCGCCCATGGGCAACGCAGCGCGCACGACGGCGCGTAAGAACGCCTGCGGCTTTAACGACGGGTGCGGAGCAATGTCCTTCTCCGCCTTTGGCGTCGGCGATGATTTGATTACATCGCCGAACGGCCGATCATCGGATATACGGCGAAAGCCGCCGGTTTTCCACTTGCGCAAATTGTCTTGCACGCGTCCGTCAAGGGGGTGACGCATGACAACCCAAGGCTCAAACATTGAGCGCGGCAGAACGCTGACTTCGGGGAAGTCCTTTTCCGCATTCTTTGGTCGGTCGCCGCCGCGCATTGTCATCACCAATCGCGTGATGTAACCGCGCGGCTCTAAGCCGCTTGACGCCATCGCGTCTGCGACCAAATGAACTAGGAGGGGGTTCGATGCCACTATGATGTTTGCGCCAGGCACGGTAGCGCGGAGTGCGAGTTTGCCGAAGTCCTGAAAGAAAAACCGAAGCGCCTCCCGATCATCTTCGCCAAGTACAGTGAAGCGGGGCAGCGGTGAACGCTTATGGCCGTCAAAGGACGGCGGGATGCGCCAGACACCGCCCTTATTCCCATTGCGGAGTTTCGTCTGCTCTTTGTGAGTGTACTCGATCCCGCCATAAGGCGGATCGGTCACGATGGCGTGTAAGCGAGCGCCCTCGCGCACGCTTGCAAGCCATTCAAAACAATCCGCCTGCACTATCCGTGCGGAACCAATCTTCGTACCGCCATTCGGCTTCGCTGCATGCACGTTAACGCGGCCGTTCTTTAGCCGATAGCTGCCCCGGTCGATCCGCGCGAATAACGCGGGCGTATTGAGATTGAGATAGGAGCGCACCGACGACGGCGCGACCGAACCCAGATGCATATTGACTGCCGCTTGTATTTCCGCGAGCGAAGCGCTGCCCGCGTTCGCCAAGTAACTCACAATGCAGTCGCGCACACTTCCGGGTGCTCGCGTCATTTTTCGAATCGCTCCGCTCGCCATCATCTTGACGTCTGGACGTCAAATCAAGAGAAAAGTTTGTGTGTGAAGATCATCAACGGCCGGTCACGCCGCTAACGGCTTAAGGCAGGTCGCAGACGGCAATCGTTTTGCTGCCACAGATTTTCAATTTCCAAACATACCCCGGTCGTTTTGGGCTTTTTTTCGTTATAGCGACAATGACTCGGTCGGTTTCGTGCGCGAGCAAGTGTGAAGGGGGACATGATGATCGCGCGACCCGGCCCACTGAGTCAGACCTACCCCGTAGCTAAATCCCGATCGCGGAACACCGAACCGTGCCACCAACTTTCACGTGGGCATGTGGTGTGAGAAGTGGCTGTGCCGCAGCGACTTCTTGCATTCCTCGTAAACGCTCGGCTTGTTTGCTCCGCGTGAGCAAACAAACAAAATCTATCTGTTGCAGATGTAACAAACAAAGATCAGCAAACAGAATATCATTCTACCCGTAGGGCTCGCCCTGCGGACTCGATCCAGACAAGTTGAACTGTTAAGCCGCCATGCAGCCAATGCAGTTGTGCGAACGACTTCGCGCACGCGGTCAGGTTAACCACTTAAAGCCCAGCATTGAAGCGGTGAATTAACGCTGACGGTTTCGGCGAAGAAATGAACGTCAAAAAGTATGCAAGAAGTGCCCGTGTTTGGCTCACATCTTTGCTGTTCGCATAAGGGAGCTTATGGCACAGATTTACACGACCGATTTCTTTAATTCAAATTGTCAGAAAGCTCGTAAGGAAATCTTAACCAACGAACCGGAATTAGTCGTGAGATTTCGATGGTCAGCGTTGACGGCGATCGTGATCCAGCGGTTGCGCCGTTAACCTAATGTGCCCCGATCAGACCATCTTCGTCACCTTCGAAACCTTGGGCACCTGCGGATCGAACGCGACGTGACCGCTGGGATTGGCGTTGCCTTGATCGTATTCGGGATAGCCATCAGCACCGATGCGTGTCGGTTGAGGAACGGGATTGCGATGCTGCATGACCGATGCGCCGCCGCGCGCTGAAAGTTGCTCCGCAGTCGGTCCGCGGCCGACACCTTCGCTACGCTCTTCGGGTGAACGGTAAGGCTGTGCTGTGGGCCTCGCTGATGCGCCGGGGCGCGTGCCGTCATCGGCGGGGCCATCATTGCGCCCGCCAACGAATACCGGATGCGTGGGCTTCGTTGGGCCTCGCATCCTGCGCTCGTTCAACTGTCGTCGCATGTCGCGGACCATCTCAGTGTCCGGCAAGGTGTCGAGATGTTCCAACGTCGCGGAGATTTCGTCTTGACCTTCCTTCGGCGGTCGCCGCTGTTGCAACATTCGCTGCACGCTCTTTTGACCGACCACGACGACGCCGCCAGAGTGACGCACGTCCGCGACGATGTGCTGCCGATCGCCCCACGTCGCCGGCATTAGAGAAGCGGCCGCTTTTATTTGCAGATGTGCCGCCGGCGGATCGATGATCGTCATCGGGATTGGACGCTTGAACTCGTCACGTTTTAGCCGCCACCATTCCGGCGGTTCGAAACCGAGAGCGATCATCGTCTTGTCATCGACACCGATCCATTGCTCGTCCTGCTGATATTTCTGAGCGCCGTCGACAACGACGAGTCGTTCGCGACCGTGCATCGCTTGATCTCGGATTTGATGTTCGAACAACAGCACGTTCCGTTTGCGCGCGAGCGACACCGCGTCAACAAATGAGATCAGAGGCGCCGTCGAATCGTCTTCGTCTGCTGGCCAGCGCGTGAAGAACTTTTGATCGCCAGCGTCCGCCTTCGCCAGCCAATCGAATAGAGTTCGTTCCTTGATGCCGCATGCACGCGCGGCAGCCGATAGGTTCGGACGTGACGCAATAATGTCGAGAATTTTTCTGATGGTCGCCGGCTGTTCGAATGCCATGGTGTAGCTCCTTTTCATTATAGATTTAATCGCGGTGTTTGATCCACGGTCCTGCCGCGGTGATCGCGCGATTTGAAATCGTTGCGGTGAGGGCGCAAAAATCGCGCGCCCCTTTTCGACTACAAAATGCAGGTATGCCAAGCCGGCGCGGCGTGCAACCAGCATAAATGACTGCATTTCTCAGCGGTCAGACTGCAAAACCTGCATTAGTGCAGTCCATGGGCGGTAGCCGCTTCTCTATGTGTAACCGTACGTAACCGTGAAAAGTATATGTCCTGTACCCTATGAGAATATCTGGGGATGCCCTACAGGACACCACCTTTTCACGGGTACGTACGGTTACATCAGGCCAAGGGATCAGACGGCAACCGATAGCCTTTCGTTACTCGACCGCCGATGCGCAGGGGCTCGGGGCCAACCCAGCCGAGTTTCCGCATGACCACGCCAACCCGCTTGCCGCACTCCGCGGATTGCTGCCCGGCCTTGATGCCGAGCGCCAGCGACAACAGGAAGTGCGATGTGATCCGGCGTTCCCCGTCGTCCTTGTCTTCGTAATAGGCGAACGGGTTGGCCGCCTCCTTGCGATTATGCGCAGCCGCGCGTTCAGCTTCGTGCCGCTCGACATCGGCGAGCGCGGACTCGATTTCCTCCTGCCACGGATCGCCCATGGTGCGCTTGTTCTGCTCAATGGCCGCGGCACGCCATAGGTTTTCCGGCAACGAAATCTCGCCGCCTAAATCCTCAACAAACGCCGCTTCCGCCCAAAGCTGGTCCCGATCCAGCATCAATGCAGTGATATCGATGCGGCCGACCGGCGTCGGGAGGAATCGCCGATTGCCGGTCTGGCTGCGCAGATATTCGGCGTCGTTTGTCGTCCCCCATGGCACGACCGTGCGCGGCACATTGATGACGGCACGACCATAAGCCGGTCGGCCACGATCCTCCTGCCGCGTGATCTGCGCTTTGACTTTCTCGACTTCAGCTTTACGCATACCGGACAAGTCGGCGGCTTCGACTCCCCACCGGCCGCGGAATGCTTCCTGCAATTCACGATCCGAAACGCCCAAGATCGATTGATCGGAAAAATTCTCCGCGCCGTACAGCATGGCGAGTGCCTTCGACTTGTTAGTGCCCTCGCCAGACTCCAGCACGACCATGTAATCGTACTTGCAGCCCGGTTGACGTACGCGGCGCACCGAAGCGACAAGCACCAATTCGCCGACTGCCCGCACAAAGGGAGTGTCCGGCGCTTTCATGTAATCGTGTAGCCAAGTGCCAATCCGCTTTTTGCCATCCCATTTCACCGAGTCGAGGTAGTCGACTACGGGGTGAAACGAGTTCAGGCGGCACGCGAGATTGATCGCATCCCACGTCGGATTGACGCCGGGATCGAATTTGAAACGTTGACGGCACAATTCGCGGATCAACAAACAAACGTCGTCCGAAACTTGACCAACCTCGGAACCGAGCACTTGGCCGCCGATGATGCGTTTGTCATGGAAAACATCGTAACTGCAATCGACGCCTAACAGCTTAAGCGCCGTCAACGCGCTGTGCATCGTCGCAGCCGGAATTTCTGTTTTGCCGACTTTATCCTGAAACTTTGGAGCTACGTCGACGAGTGATGTCGTGCTCATGATACCCTCACTTGTGGCTTGCGTCGTGGGAAGTGGCGAACGATGCCTAGATTGCGCTCGCGTTTTCGCCGCTCCGCCTTTTGTTTGGTGAGTCGTTCGCGCTTGACGCGCATCGCCCGCACGCGTCGCGCCGCGCAGTCGAACATCTGCCGAACGGCGCACGCGAACATCGACTCGATTGATGCCGTTGCCATTTCATCGACGCCAGCAACGTCAAGCGCGAAGAGACCGCGCATGTCGTTACGATACGCGCACGCGAGCGCCGCGGCGGATTGGGCGTCGCGCCATGCAGTGATCGTGAATGGCTCGGAAAAAGTTCGAAGGCGTGCATGCAGCGCCGGGAGCGCGGCATCAATGGTGTCGTTGAGGGCGTTCATGATCGTCGCCCCGTTTGATGGGGCGAGTTGAAAATGTGTTCGTCGACCGTCGACGCGCGTCCAGCTTGATGCGGAGTGTAGTCGATCAGTTCGCTGGCGGGGACGATTTTCAGTTCCGCCGCCTGCGCACGGACGCGCGCGGCTTCGGCATCGCGCATCATCGCGGCGCGGAGTGCCTCTTGCAACGTTTCGGAAGTGGGAGCATTGGTCATGTGTCGCAGTCCTGTGCGGCCGGATGCAGCTCCCGCGAAGGGCGTGCATCGGAACGAAAATGAGCCGTTGGGGAGTCGTGACCCCGACGGCTTTTTCGTATCTGGTTTGGGATTGGCCGATTGCTCGGCTGCACTGTGCGTCTGGCCAACTCGTGCGGGGTTGGCGACCTGTCTGCGCGACCCCCATGTGCCGGGGTCGAAGTGGCGAATAGTTTGTTGCTACAGCGCGGCCGACATTTTAGCAACCAGCACAATTCCTTGATGACGACTTCAGTTACATCCGACGTATTCGGCCGGCGTCGGCGGGCTCTAATCCGGCGCCAAGGGCATCAACCGATCAGCGGCTTTTTGGATTCCGCTGTCACAGCGGCGCGGCGCTCAACTGGAGTCATCGCTTCAAGCTCCTGATAGTCGGCGGCGGTGCGGGGTCGATACGATCGCTGTCGATCGTCTATGTGAACGTCGACGGCCCTCGTCGTGGAGCACCGGCTCGCCGCGATAGCCACGGCAGTAGTGAGGGACTCAATAGAGCGGCCGTCGCGGACTTCGTCAGGCACGAGCGCGACGAGTTCTCCAATGTGGAAGTAGCGCCGGCCGATAGATGGCCATATTTTCGCGACCCACGTCCTTAAATTTTCCCGGCTCGCGTCCGATGCACGTGTTGCGGCGACCGTGTTGGCGCGGCGATCGGGGCGCAGATCGCGCACGCGCGTCAGAGGTCGTTGTCGGATGCCTTGCGCAAGGCGTTTTCGAACGCGGTAATCGCGCGCATATTCTGGGCTATGGACTGGTCGCTTCCGCGCCAGTGCCGGCGTTGGCGACGAGGTGTGCCGTGGCGCCCCATCTCTGGGTCGGGCATACCGGCGTTCGGCTTCCGCCACCGCGGCGGAAATCTCCGCGAGAGTCCGCCCTAAAGGCGACCACGGCGCCGGGCGCTCATGCCAAGTGCTCATAATGGCACCATTGGGCGCCGCATTTCTTCACCGAGAAACGGGCTGGGAGGGGGTCTGGATGCGAGCCGACCGTCGGGGCGCCTGTGGGGGCCGTAAATACGTCGGAGGGCCGCTAAAAGGGCCGCTAGAAAGGCCATTTTAGACCTCTGAAGGGACTTTGGGCGCCACGGTCCGGCCGCGCATGCTGGCCGGGAGCGATCCGCGCCGATGGCCGGTCCGCATCTGGCCGCGGAGAAAATCGGAAGCGGTGCCGCCCAAGCCGCTCGTTCGATCGATAAAAGAAGAACCGCGGCGACCACGGGCTTGTGCCTGCGCCAATTCGGCGGCGATCCGCGGTTGCGATGCCGGGTCGATCGTCCCGTTTAGCAGGCCCCGCTTGATCGACGCCTCACCGGCGATGCTCGCACGCGCCGTCGCTTCGCGAGTTGCGATCGGGTATGCAGCTTGGAACGTCGCGAGCGCGCGTTGGAAACTTTTCCGGCCTTGAACGACGGCGCTGTGAGCGGCGGCGGCGGCTTGCTTGGCTGCGGCGAGATTGTCAGCGCAAGTTTGAACGTGGATTTCGGCGTCAATCATGATTGGTACTCCGCGGTTATGTCTACAAGTTGAAAAATCGTGTCGTCGAAGATTTCGACCTTTGTGATCTCACCGTTCGCATCAAGCTCGACGTACGGAACATTTTCGACCTGCACGACGCCGCCGTAGCAAATATCCAAGTCAGCGGCTGACATTCTCGGCGGCGTGGCCATGCATCTCGACCAGTTGATTCCGCGCTCGTTCGCGGCGGGCGATTCAACAAGTCTGTCGATAAAATCATCCGACATATTCAACTCCAAAAAATTAGCGGCGTGCCGCCCGCGCCGGACCGACACGCCGCCGTTACAGGATCGTTGCTCGTTCCCGACAAACATCGATCCCGATAAATGCCCTTGACGAGCATGCGCTCTCGTCAAGGGCTCTCGTCATGCCGCGGAACGTGGGAGCACCGCGGCACGGCAATAGACGCGATCGACCGGCATGTGCTCCGGTCGATGCGCTGCGGGGTGTTACCAACTCCCCGCCCTGTCTACCCGACTGGAGATCGGCGTCGGTTATTCGCCGTCGCCAGCCGAGGGCAAGTTTTCCATCGCGTCGAGAAATTTGATCGCACTCGGCGCGTCTTTAAATTCGCCTAGGACATCTCTGGCATTGTCGATGCGGCACAATTTTACCGTGCCGTCGACGCGAAGCTCGAACCAAACTTTGCGACGTTTGGATGCCGCCAGCAGCATGCCGTAAATCGGGTCTCGCGGTTTCCGCAGTGGCCGATCATCGTCGTTGATCGTTATGTGAGGCCCGAGACTCATATCAGCCCCGCCCGAGAGTCTTTGATGAATGCCTTCGCGAGATCGATTCTCGTGATCTTCGGTCGGACTTTCGTGAGTGCCGCTTGCGCATCGACCAAATCGGTTTTGCACTTAGCGATGAGCTTGTCGGCGGCGATCGCCGCCGCGTCGGCGGCTTCAAGCTCAACGTGCGCCTTCGCCAGCGCCGCGTAATTGGCGCGCTTGGCGTCATCCCAATCTTCGGGAATCGAATCGAGCAACTTGAAGCGACCTCGGGTGTCATACAGGCTCATTGGCGACCTCTTGCGTTGGCGCGGGTAGCGCGTTGACGAAGGCGAGCGCCGCGGTCATGCACGAGAACTCGCCATATTTTTTCGAGGGATTTCTATATTCGGTCAATACGATCGCCCCGCTCAGACGTTTTCGAAACCAGATGGCGTGCGGGCGGCATGCGAGCACCATCTCGTCTGTCAGCGGATCGCGTTCACGGGGGACATATTTGCGCATGGGATCACCTAAGCGGGAGTCGCGGGATTAGGAATGCGGACGAATGCTTGCGTGGGAACAAACAACCACGTTACGCCGCCCGCGTCGGTGAATTGTCCGTATTGCGTCGGACCTTGCGTGCCCGCGGTTGTGCCGGAATTGAGCGCCTGATAGGCCAGCGAAACGTTGGTTATGTATTCGCCCGCCGAGACCACGAGACCCGCAGACCATGGCGTAAGATTTTGCACCGTGACCCGAGCCATGCGGTTGAGGCGGGCGTATTTCAAACCCGCGGCACGCGCGGCGCTCGGTTGCTTTGCGGTCATCGGAGTCATGCGGCTTCTCCTAACGGCGTGAAGTTTCTGAGCAGATCGTGACGCTCAGCCATGATGCAGCTTTCAATGAAAGCTCGATTGAAAAGTTGGCAGGCATCATGCGTGCTCCACTCCGCGACTTCGTATGTGCGGCGCCCCAAAGTGATGGTGACTTCGTCATCGGGTCGCTGCACGATCGTCACCGGCATCTCATGGCGGTTACGCGTCCGCCGCACCCAGCGATCCAAGTGCATTCGAACCAACGCGCTACCGCATGGAATGCCGTATGACATTACTTCCCGCCCGGCCGCCGAACTGGATCGGCCGAGTCGGCACCGATCTTCGCGGGAATGATCGAGTTACGCCCGATGTTGTCCGCGCCGTCGGTCTGTGAGGTCATTCCGTGAGCGTTGGGGACGTTCTTGTCGCTGATGGCGCGCAACTGGTCGCTTGTCTCGCCGTCGACCTCAGCGGCAAATCCGGCCGTCGATTTTGAAGTGCCTTTGGCGATCACCGCGTCGAGCACGCCGTCGTCGTCGACGGACGACTTCATATTGGCCGCCATCTCGCTCATCGTGGCGGCACCGGGCACATCGGAACTGGCACCGGAATACTGCGCTTGCCCGTAGCCTTCGCCACCGGACTTCGCCAAAACCTTCGGAGGCGGCGTCTTGTTCACTTTGAACGGTGCGTTCTTTTTTCCGCTTTGAATTGCCATTTTCATTCTCCCTTTTTCACGTAACCCAACTTCGCGGCTAAGCGCCGGAATCTCGCGTAACGAGCACCAATCCTGCGCCCCTTGGCGGATGTGTAGTAACGACGGTGGGTAGCCTTCCCCTTCGCCGATCGGTCGTATGTCGTCGTCACTTCGAATCGCCGCCGATCAAGTTCTCATTTGCTAAATCTGGATTTTCGCTGCCAACACTTTCAACGTTTGCGTGACGGCAAGCGACTTTGCGATCGTCGATCGCGGATGCCGCGTTCGATCCGCGCGCATGTCCGACGCGGTGTCCCGGCACTCGTCTCGTGCCGTCAGCGCCGTCATCGATAACCGTGTCGATCGGTTGTGTTTTCATTTGTTCCTCAATTTGGTTGACCCCGACAACGTCGCCTCGTTGAGGATGCGCTGGCCAAGCTCGATGTGAGCACTCATGTCGCCGCCGAGATGGAAAGTTGGATTTCTGGTCGCATCGTGACGTTGATCGTGCGCGAGAGCGGGCGTCGGGAAATTCTTGCCGCGCTGTTGAGCACTCTCGATGTCGAGAGGTGACGCGCTTGAAGCATCCGGTATCACGGTCGAGGTCGCGTGACCGAGTCCACCTTTACCGACAGTGGCGATCTGCGCATCGGTAGTCCCTGCATGGAACGGGACTGGATTCAAAACTTTGGGGGCGCCAGCACGCGCCTGAACATCGATCGCGCCAACGTTGCGGATGGTCTGACCGTTCATGACCGAGCCGGTGGGATGACCTCTGTGGCCAAGCTCGTGAGCATTACCGGCTTCGCTTTGCAGCACGCGTCCTTCGGTGTGGTTGGTCAAACCTTTCGCGGCGAAGAAGCCGTCTTTTGGTTTACCGCTATGATCCGGGCCAAGCGTGCTTGATCCCTTTGACCGTGTACTCGTCGACAAGTCCGTTTTCGTATGCGGCGACAATTGCTTTGCCATCTGATCCTCCCGTTACCCGACGCGCGACGGCGGCGCTTTAGGGCCCAACTTCAGTTCAACCCCGGCGGCCTTGGCCATCGCGCGGGCTTTATCCTCACCCAACGCCCGCAGAATTTTTCCTTGCTTAGTGACGCTGAAGGAAGGACCGGGCGCCCACGGATTGTCGCTGTGCTCGCCGTCGTTTACGGCCTTGCCCGGCTTCGCGCCGGTCTTCGTGAGCCACTTTTCGTAGTCACTTTTGCCGAGAGATCGCAGCAGCAATCCATGCGCAGTGACGCTTCCCGCTAGAGCTTTCTCTTCAAGATCGGTACGTGCTTTGATTTCTGGCGCACCGGAATTTTCGGGTTGCCAATGAGGGTGCTTGGCGATCTCCGCCGCTACAGCGTCGTCAAGCGACTTACCGTCGAGCGTCACTGTGTTCAGCGTCGTGTCGACGATGCATTTTTGTCGAAACATTTCGGTCAAATCTGCGGCGGCGCTCGGAACCAACTTGCCAGCAAGGACTGCCCGATCGGCGGCTCTCGCCAGCAATTCGTTTTTCCCAAGGTGGAGATCATCAGCCATGTGCGTTCCCCTTGATCCGCGTGTCCTGCCAATAAAGCCGACACCACAATTCCAAATCCGAAACCAATATGCGCACCCGCCGCACGCCCTGATTTTTCGGGCTGCGATACGATGGCAGCACACCGTTCTTCAGCGCGTGTTTGACTGACGGCCCAAAAGCCTCGACGGCCTGCTGAACCGAAAGTGCCACCGGAAAAATGCGGGGACGAGCGCGAGCCATAGCGTGCGGCCTTCCTAAAATCGGCCGAACGGGAGGACGAGCGGCGGTGAGGGATGTACCTACGTATGATCGGCGTAGGAGAAGATTTCTGCAACAGGGTATTAGTGCCGGCGCGTCGACATCGAGTTGGCTCAAACAAAACGGGCGTGACTTTCGCCACACCCGCTTGTCGAGATCGAGTTGTCAGACGCTCAAATCGACAGGAAACGGCAACGGATAGACAACACGCAACACATCGTCGTAGGTGAGCGTGCGCCGCTCGATCAAGGCATGGGCAACGCGCTCTATCGCCTCCCAATGGTCCCAGATCAAGACGCGTGTTCGGGTGTTGATGTATACGAGATAATCGAGTGCTATGGCACGGTTTCCGAACAGGTCATCCACTATGCGCCCGGCCGTCGTGTAGTCGGCACCGGACGCCGCAATACGCGTACTACGCGGCACCGGATTGCCATCACCATCAAAATCATCACCATAAACAGAGCGATTTGAGTATGTCATCCGCTTATGGCTGCGCGGGAAACGACGGCGTTGCGCTTCAAGTCCGGCGAGTAGTGTAATTAACTCTCGTTCGCTGTGGTGCCGAACTTCCGCACTGTCGCGGTCGCCGTTGTTCCATGCTTCTACGATTGCGTGGGGACGATCATAAGCGACATGGCCATCGCTGTCGTCCGCTGGAACAATCGTCACATGCTCAAACGGCAAATCAAGCACCGCATGAGCAACAGCGTGACCAGCCTCATGGAATGCCGTCAATTCGGTCTGGTATTTGGTGCGCATTGCTGCAAGATGAGTCCGGGTGCCTCAGATTACGAGTTACATCGATGTCATTTTTGCTAACTGGTTAATCTGATCCGTCATGTCACGCGCTCCGGTCGATAAGCGGCCGGACGATGGACGGGCCGTGTTGGACGCTGCACATATGGCCGATTAGAAATTCCGTCGCGCCGCGCAACGCGCGTTCGGCTTTGATGAATTGAGCTTCGGCCAAAGGATTGTCATCGCTCGCGCCGATGCCGCGCGAGTTGAAGCAAGGCCAGCAAACCAAAGCGCCGCGCGCCTTGGCGTCACCGCACAACGGGCAAATGTCGAATGCGCGCAAGCGCGGGAAGTCAGTCTTACGCATGATTGCTCTCGCAGTTGGCGGCGATTGGCGTCGCCGCTAGAATAGTGTCGGGGTTGGTGCTGTTCAGGCGGTTAGCTCTCGCAGCGCCCTTGGACGACACTGGCCCAAGTGCCCGGACGGCCTTGGCGGGCTGTCCGGGTGCGCCTACAATACAAGAAAGCCGCTAGCGGTGCGGGGTTTCGCTTGAAATGGTTACGGTTTGGTGGACACTAAATGTCCACTAGAAGTCCAAGCAAAACCACTGAAAGCGTCGATGGAATAAGGGTTTTGCGGGCGTAGTTCAGTGGTAGAACATCAGCTTCCCAAGCTGAGTGTCGTGGGTTCGATTCCCATCGCCCGCTCCAGTACGGCAAGAATTGCAGATTAGAACTTTGGAGGCGACCATGGATCAGCAAAGCGGCCGACGAACGGGCTGGAGCTGGTGGTATCTGCTGCTCCTCGTGCAATTCGTTTTTCTGCTCTGGCCCGCTTATTACAACAAGATCGAACCGTCCTGGATCGGCGTTCCGTTCTTCTATTGGTACCAGATGCTTTGGGTGATCATCAGCGCGATCCTGATCGCGGTGGTGTACTTCGCGACCGAAGAGTGACGCGGCCGCGTGGTGCGTACGCACGGCGTCGCCGTGAGTCTTGCGAAAAGCTAACGTTGGGGAAAAGCCGTGGCTGAGGTGAATTGGACCGCTCTCGTCATCTTCGTGCTGCTGTTTGCCTTCATCACCTGGCTCGGCTTTGCCGCGGCGCAATGGCGCAAGGGCGATCTCGATCAGCTACACGAATGGGGGCTGGGCGGCCGGCGCTTCGGCACGGTGGTCACCTGGTTCCTGATCGGCGGCGATGTCTACACCGCCTACACCTTTGTCGCCGTCCCCGCATTGGCCTTCGGCGCCGGCGCCATCGCCTTTTTTGCAGTGCCCTACGCGATCCTGATCTATCCGATCCTGTTTCTGCCATTCCCGCGGCTGTGGCGGGTCTGTCACAAGCACCGGTACATCACCGCCGGCGATTTCGTCCGCGGCCGTTTTGGCAATCGCTGGCTGGCGCTGGCCGTGGCCGTCACCGGCATCGTCGCAACAATGCCCTACATCGCCCTGCAACTGGTCGGTCTGCAGGTCGTCATCGCCGGGCTGGGCATTTCCGGGACCGGTTATGCCGCCGACCTGCCGCTGATCGTTGCTTTTGTCGTCCTCGCCGCCTTCACCTATTCGAGCGGCTTGCGCGCGCCGGCCTCGATCGCGATCGTCAAGGATTTGCTGATTTACGTGACCGCCTTCGTCGCCGTGATCGCCATCCCGATCCAGATGGGCGGCTTCACCAATATTTTTGCGAAGGTGCCGCCGGCCAAATTGTTGCTGGCGGTGCCCGGGGCTAACACGACCGGTTCCTACAGCATCTACGCCACGCTCGTCCTGGGGTCGGCGTTCGCTCTGTTCCTCTATCCGCACTCCATCACCGGCATTCTCGCCGCCAATAGCGGACGCGCCGTGCGCCGCAATGCCGCGATGCTGCCGGGCTACACCTTCATGCTCGGCCTGCTGGCATTGATGGGCTTTTTCGCCATCGCCAGCGGCGTCGACAAACTTCCCGAATATGCCGCCGGCTTCAAAGAATTCAAAAACAACTTCGCGGTGCCGGCGCTGTTCCTGCACAGCTTCCCGTCGTGGTTTGTCGGCATCGCGTTTGCCGCCATCGGCATCGGCGCGCTGGTGCCGGCCGCGATCATGTCGATCGCTTCGGCCAACCTCTACACGCGCAACATCCACCGCGAGTTCATCAATCGCAATCCGACCGACCGGCAGGAAGCGCAGATTGCGAAGTGGGTCTCGCTGATCGTCAAGTTGGGGGCGCTGGCCATCATCATTTTCGTGCCGACGCAATACGCCATCTATCTGCAGCTGCTCGGCGGCATTCTGATCATCCAGACGGTGCCCTCGGTCATGCTCGGCGTCTATACCCGCTGGTTCAATGATTGGGCGTTGCTGGTCGGCTGGCTGGTGGGAACCGTCACCGGCTGCTGGATGTTCGTGGCGGCAAACCTGTCGCCGAATTATCCGCTGCACGTTGCCGGGTATACGTTCCCCGGCTACACCGCGCTCTATACGGTCGTGCTGAATATCATTCTGGTGGTGGTGCTCACGCCGGTGTTCAACGCAATCGGCGCGAGGCAGAGCGACGAAACCGTGGCGGCCGACTATCTGGCCTGACGGCGATTTACAGCCGCGTCACCATCACGTGCAGTAGCGCGGCGCGGCCGCTGCGCACTTGCTTGATGCAGCGCCCGATTGCGGCGGCCACGTCAGCCGGATCGGCGACTTTTTCAGCGTAGGCGCCGAACGCTTCCGCCACTTTGGTGAACTCCGCCTTGGAAGCGAGTTTCGACTCGAACTCGTCGCTGGAATTGGCCATCCCGTCCGGGAACACGCGTAAAGTCGATTGTTTGACCGCCGACCAGCCCGAATTGTCGAGCACGATCGATAGAATCGGCAGTTGATATTGCTGCGCGACGGCGAAGGTCGAGCTCGGATTGTTGAAATAGAAACCGCCGTCACCGGATATTTGCACCATCATCCGATCGGGCGCGGCAAGCCTGGCGCCGAGCGCCATGCCGCCCGACCAACCGAGGCCGGCGCCGTTGGTATTGAACGCCGTCTTCGGCAACGGCCGCGGGATCTGCATCAGCACCGCCGGCGTGTTGGTCACCGCTTCGTTGAAAATGATGTCGTTGGCGTCGAGCGCCTTGCCAAGCTCCGCCATGAAAAAGTGCGGGTTGATCGCGCCGGGCTTACCGCTGTCGGCCGCCAGTCTTGCCGCGTGCGCCTGGCGATCCTTCTGCACGGCTTTAAGCCGTTCGAGGCGAGCCGCCACCGCCGCCTTGAATCTGGGCGTGGCTTTTGCCTTGAGCGCCGTCAACAGCTGATCGAGAATCCGCCCGCTGTCGCCTTGCAGACGCAAGTGCCCGGGGAACGTCCACATCGGCGAGCCGGCTTTGAGCACATCGACGTCGATATGCGCCCAGAACGATTGGTCGTTCGGTTGCACTTCGGCGGGAAACCACGGCACTTCCACATCGACCAGGAGGCCGACATCGACTGCCGGTACGGCGTCGTCGGGGATAAAGCCGGCAAAGCACGGACTGGCATAGGAGACGTTGCACTTCGAATTCGCCTCGAAGATCGGAATACCGGCAAATTGGGCGATCTCGTCGATCTTTTGCGCGGTCAATACATCGGTGCCGCCATAGCCGGTGATCAGGATCGGATTTTCGGCGGCGATCAGCCGGTCGGCGAGCGCGGCGATCAAATCCGGGTCCGCGCCGGCGCCGGCCAGTGCGGCAAAGCGTTCCGCGGGATAGCGGCGAATGGCATCGACGTTCCAGTGCTCGGTCAGCGTCTCACGCTGCATCATCAAATAGACCGGACCGCGCGGCGAGCTTTGCATGAGCGAATAGGCGCGGCGCAGCGCCTCCTTGACGACCACGCCGGACGGCAACGTCCATTCCCATTTGACGTAAGGCCGCACCAGGCTGCCCTGATCGAACGGCTCCTGCACAAAATGCACGTGGGTGTCGCGGGTGCCGACCAGTTCGTTGTGCATCGTGTACGGCGCTTTGCCGGCCATCAGTAGCACCGGCAGGCGGCTGCGATAGGCATTATGGATGCCGTTGGCGGCGTTGGCGGTGCCGACATCGACATGCACCATGACGCCCTGACCGCGCCCGGTCACCAGCGCGAAGCCCGCCGCCATGTGCGCCGCGGTGTTTTCGTGCGGACAGCGCACCACCTTCGGCACGGCTCCGCCGAGTTTGCGCCGATGCGCCATCTCCTCGATGATTGGCGCGTGATCGGTGCCGAAATTACAGAACAAATAATCGATGCCGACTTCTTTGAGGCCCTCGAGCAGATAATAGGCGGTGGAAAAATCGCGGACGTTGGACTTCCCGGCAACCGACGTATCCATGATGCAACCGACCGTTTCTGCCTGTTTCCGTCCGGCATAAGGCTGTGCCACTATAACATCGTGGAACTCTGCAACATCGTGGAACTCTGCGCGGGCAACCGCCAGCCTCGATCGCAAAGTTCCGTTATAAAAGCCGGTCAAAAAGCGGGGGTTGGCCGCCGGCCTTCCGAACTCTCGCCACATTGGCGACCGATGGTTTGCGGCGGAACGGGGAAAGGACTTCAACCATGAAATGGCAGGCCCTCTTGGCCGGCGCGCTCGCGTCGGTCCTCGCTGCAACCGTGGCATTCGCGGATGTGCGCGTCACCAACGATCCGGGCGGCGAGATCAGCTCTTATGTCGCAAAGTTTCGCGAAATGCGCGCCGACGGCGAGCGGCTCGTCATCGACGGGCCGTGTCTGTCGGCGTGCACGTTGTTCACCGCCTTCATCCCGCGCGACCACGTCTGTGTGACGCGGCGCGCCGTACTCGGCTTTCACGCGGCGTCCTATTTCGACGACACCAGCCGCTCGCTGGTGCCGACGCGCGCCGGAACCCGGCTGGTGATGCGCCTCTATCCAGCGCAAATCCGCGCCTGGATCGCGCGGCATGGCGGACTGACGCCGCAGATCATCACGCTGCGCGGCCGCGAGCTCGCTTCGCTTTATAACGTTTGCCGCTAGTGGAGCGGATTTAACATTCGCTACCCACCTAGCGGCAGCCTCGTGAAGCGAATGTCAAATCCGCTCCACTAGGAATTATAAAATTCTAGTGTGGCTTTGGATTTGAAGTTCCTCTCAATGCTTGCCGCGACGATAGGAGGAACCTTAAATCCGCCACACTAGGCGGACGTCAAACCGCGCCGGTTGTCGGTTGCTCCATTCCGGCCTATCTACGGTCGGAAGGCAACCGATGCGCGACACTGTCGCACCACTCCTATTGTCGCGGCCGCTCTTCGCCGGCGGGGCGGCGCTTATACTGGTGCTTGCAGGCACGCTGTGGCTGTGGGCCCATTTCGGCACGGTGGTGTTTTTCGAAACCATTCGCGCCGGCTTCGTGGGCTGCTTCGGCTAACGGAGGAGTGTCTTGAACGCACGACTACCGGCGTCCCGACTGCTGCCGCTCATCGCCGCGTTCCTGCTCGGCTTGATCCTGGTATTTGCCGTGGTCTTCCAGTTCGTCGGCCGCTCGGCCTCGCCGATCGGGCCGGCGCTTGCCTCCATCGGCGGCCCGTTTGCGCTCGAAGATCAGAACGGCAAGCCGTTCACCGATGGCGACATGAAAGGCCGGCCGCATCTGGTATTTTTCGGTTACACCCACTGCCCGGACGTCTGCCCGACGACATTGTTCGAGCTTTCCGAACTGATCAAGAAACTTGGCCCTGACGCCGACCGCGCCGGCGTCATTTTCATTACCGTCGATCCGGAGCGCGATACGCCGGCGGTGATGAAGGATTATCTGTCGAATTTCGACCCGCATTTGCGCGGACTCACCGGCGATCCCGCCGCCGTCGCCGCAGCGCTCAGGGTGTATCGGGTCTACGCCAAGAAAGTTCCGCTCAAGGACGCCGACTACACCATGGATCATACTGCCGTGGTCTATCTGATGGACAAAGACGGCCGCTTCGTCGCACCGTTCAACCTCAAGCAGACGCCGGAAGCCGCCGCCGATCAGCTGCGGCGCTACCTGTAAGCGATCGCGCAGGGCGCGCTCAGTTGGCGATCCTTCCCAGAGCATAGACCGACTGGAGGAGAACGCCGGGGGTGGCGCCGAAGAACCAGCGCTCGAACACGTCTTTCATCCGGCCGCTGCGGAAAATCTGGGCGAGGCCGGTATTCACCGCCAGCCGAAACGCCCAGTCGCCGCGCGGCAGCACGATCGCGGTCTGCTCAATCGAAAGATCGTCCGGCAGCATGAGCAGGGCCTCCGGATGTTGGATTTTGGCGCCGGCCAACAGCAGTTTGTCGCTGGCGAAGCCATCGGCCTTGCCGCTTTCCAGCGCCGCCATCGCCTCGTCGCGGTTCTTAACGGTGACGAGCGTGATATTGAGATTGAGCGCATGCATCAGGTCGGTGACCGCGCGTTCGTTACTCGTGCCGCCGACCACCGCGAGTTTCTTGCCGACCAGTTCCGTGAACTTCTGGACGTTCGATTGCCGCGTTACCAAAACGCCGGTCGATTCGACGAATACCAGAATGGAGAAATCGACCTCGCGCATGCGGCCGAGCGTGACGGTCGAGGAGCCGCATTCCATATCGGCCTTGTTGCCGGCAACGGCGGAGAACCGCGTCTCGACGGTCACCGGCACCCATTCGATTTTGAGGTCCGTGATCTTGTATTGCTGCGCAATCGAGGCGGTGACTTGCTTGCACAGATCGATCGTGTAGCCGAGCGGCTCTTTGGCATCGTTGACGAATGCGAACGGCCGGTCGTCGGCGCGGTAGGCAATGCGTATGACCTTGTTGGCGACGATCGATTTCAGCCGGCTGTCGGCGGGCGGCGGCGTTTGCGCCGACACCGCGGTCACCGAAGCGATCAAGGCGCAGCCCAAAGCAGCCGCACGCAACACCATTCCCAATCCGCAACTCACCGACATGACCGCTCCGCCCCCGTTTATTGCCGCCAAGCGGCAAGGAATTGGACTTCAGGATTCCGATTTTATGCGGTGTCGCGCGGGGAGAAAAGCTGGCGCGCGGCTTTTTCGGCTGCTCGCGGCCGCCCGGCGCGAACTACGCGCCAGCCCGTGCTCGGTCTTTTCCCAGCGTTGCGGATCGTAAAGAAGCTGCACCAGCGCCCGCCAGGCAGCGAGTGACAGCAGGAACCAGTAAAGCGGCGTCAGAAACAGCACCCAGCCATGGCGCACAAGATGGTTGCGCCGCATCAAGCCGATCAGGTCGAGCGCGATCGTGGACGCATAGCCCGCGAGCAGCGTGGCACCGAATACCGGAGCGGCACGCATCGACCCGATCGCCTGCAACGGCGGCGCGACCAGCAACGAATAGACGAGACCAGCCATGAACAGCGGGTGGATAAGCGCGGCAACGACGTTGCATGCCAGAAGAAGTTGAAACGCAATCGCGCCGGCGGGACCAAGGTCGCGGACCAACCGCCACGGCTTGCGCATATGCACAAGCCAGGTCTGCATCCAGCCCTTGTACCAACGGGTACGTTGCCGCAGCCATGGCCCGAACTGTGAAGGCGCTTCCTCGTAAGTGGCGGACGCAAGGACCGCAGAGCGAAAGCCGAGCCGATGCAGGCGGATACCGACATCGGCGTCCTCGGTGACATTATAGGGATCCCAGCCACCGATCTGACTCAGCACATCGGTACGAAAATGATTGGAGGAACCGCCGAGCGGCAGCGGCAGATGTAACGCCGCAAGCCCCGGAAGGAATGCATCGAACTGGCCGGCATAGGCGGCGGTGAACATGCGCGCGAGCCAGGAGTCCGTGGTGTTGTCGATGGTGAGGGCCGCTTGCACGCACGCAAGCCGCCGACCGGCGGCTGCGAACACATCGAAGGCGCGCCGGAGCTGATCTGGCTCCGGCACATCCTCGGCATCGTAGATGACGGTGAACGATCCGCGGGCGAGAGGGAGCGCGACATTGAGCGCCTTTGGTTTGGTGCGGGGCCCGATCGGCGGCGCGATAATGATCTCGAATAGCGGCCCCAGCTGTAACTTTGCCACCGCTTGTCTGGTCGCGTGATCGTCCGCTTCCAGGACGAGCTTCACGTCGAGTTTCTCGCGCGGATAATCCGGTATGTTGGCGCAAACGCCACAATAAGGTCGTTTATGACCTCTAAGTGACGAGCCACATACCGCTCATTCAGAAAGGAATGAGCGATGAAGGGATTATTCGAGCACATCTGTCGGGGTAGGATACCGCCATGCCGCAATGGCTCAAACTCATCGATGGTACCGCTCAGCGCGTGGGCGGCTGGGCTGGTGCTATCACGGCGGTCTTGGCGGTGTCGGTGGCCGTCATGACGTGGGTCACCAATTCCATAACGGCCCTGGCGGCGTACGGATGGGGCCTTCCGGTCCTGGTCGCCACAGGCGTCGTGCTGGCCGTCATATTCATCCTGAGCATCGCAGCCATCGCCTGGCGATTTTTCAATCCCTTGCATTCGCCGTCCCCCATGACCGTAGACCCCAAGAGTGACGACCTGCGTCCAGATATTGGGCGCCTTGAAAGGAAGGTTGATCTTTTAGAGGCGAATATTAAGGGGTTGAATCAACTCCATAGCGAACTGGCCAAGACCCACGGCGATCAATCCATCGAGCAACAAAAAAAACTCACTGCTATTCAGATTGTCGTCACGGCCTTAGACCAAAAACTCGCCATTCACGAAACGGTTGTCGCGAATGGCAGCCGGCTCTTGATAAAGGCATTGCGCGCCCGCGATGCTATGAGAGAAATTCTCAAACCGAACGATGAAATCGCAATGTCGCTCGGCAAGCGATTGATGTCCCCGGAATCCTATTCCGGTGACCACTCCTGGCTTGGCGACTATCACATCTGGAATGAGGCGCTAAGACGCGTAGACGGTCTGATGATGACGTGGGCAAAAGCAGAATCTGGCTCATACACCTCTCTATTCGACTTTAAGGTGCACCACTATGAACGCGCGCCAATGCCGCCAGAAAATATAAAATCGGACGCAACGATTATCCCCTTCAAGACCGTCTGTCAGGTTCAATCGAGCTACGCTAATCAACGAGACGGGCTGTTTGCGTTTTTGCATGAAATGACCATCTACCCCGCTTAAATATCCTCCAATCGCATTCCCTCCATTTCGAGGGCGGCAAGGCAGCCGAGGAAGAAGGTCGCTGCGAATGTCCCGCGCTTAAGCTTAGCCGCAATGGAATCGCGCGTTTCGTCTTTCAGCCCGTGTTTTTTCAGGCGTTCGGCCAATTCCTCATAAGTGACATTTGCCCGCTTCAATTCGGCCTTTAGGAACCGGGCGGTTCGTTCGCCTAGTTCCGCCTCAGTCTTGGCTATGCCCATGCCATCCTCGCATGTCAGATATGACCCTTACGGACCATATATGACCACGAAAGGTGTTGCAACAGCCCCACAGATGTCGTATGTGACATGTATCAGTCACAAACGGCGCGGCAATGCCCATCCACTTCCTTCAATCCAAAGCAGCCCGGACCCTGAGTCTTGTTCAGGTCATGCGGCTATCGGATGCGGAAGCCGAGGCCATGTTCCGCCGGGTCCGCTGGTCCGAAACGGATGGTGAGCCGGTTTGTGTTCATTGCGGCGGCGTTGACGCCTACGATTGCCGCCGGCCGAAAGGTGCGCCACGTTTCCGCTGCCGGGCCTGCAAAAAAGATTTCACGATCACGTCGGGAACGCTATTCGCGTCGCACAAGCTGCCGCTACGCAGCTATCTCGCGGCCATTGCGATTTTCTGTAACGAGGTCAAAGGCAAGTCGTCTCTGGCGCTGTCGCGCGATCTTGGTATTGCCCATAAAACCGCTTGGGTTTTGCAGCACAAATTGCGCGAGGCGATGGGCGCGGAATTGAAAGGCCGCGTGATCGGCGGGGAAGGCAAGATCGCCGAAGTGGATGGCGGCTATTTCGGCGGCTACATCAAGCCCGCCAATTTTCGCGAGAACCGCCGCGACCGTCGTTTAGGCCGCAATCAGAACGGCAAGCGCAAGGTCGTCGTCATCGTCCGCGAGCGAAACGGCAATTCGGTTCCCGCCGTATTCAAGAGCGAAGCGCAAGCCGGTTCCTTCATCCGCGCCCGCGTCGCCAAAGGCACTACGATCAATACGGATGAAGCCGGCTCATGGGAAGGCTTGCAGGATCGCTTTGAGGTTAAGACAATAAATCACCAAGAGGCATACAGCTACGACGGCGCTTGCACCAATTGGGCAGAGGAATTTTTCTCGCGGATGCGCCGTGCCGAGATCGGCCATCACCACAATATCAGCGGCCCGTATTTGCTCCGCTACGCGCAAGAGGCCACGTGGCGCGAGGATAACCGCCGCGTCTCGAACGGCGCTCAGGTGAGCCGCGTAGCGGGGCTGGCAATGAAGCAAAAGCCGAGTGTTGATTTCAGCGGGTATTGGCAGAGGCGCAAGCAAGCGGCTTAGGGAGGCTCTATTGATTGACGATGAAGCGAAAGCTGCGCTGAGGCGAGTGTGTGACCGTCACTTTGACGAAATTGCTGCTTGGCATGCGCTCAAGCGGTCCAAGTGCCTCCCTCGTGAGTTTATCCGCGAAATACTCGGTTGCCTCCCGGATAGCGTTTTCGAGCGTATCGCTGTTTCCGCATCGCGGACAAACGGCCATCACTTGACCATTCGGATCAGTCCTCTGCTCAACCTCTATATTGCATGCGCCGCAGAGTACTTGCTTGGTGACTTCCGACATCGGACTGTCTCCTCAAACGAGAGTGTCGGCTAACCGCCAGACCCTTGCGGCCTTGTGACGCCCCATGCCAACGATCTTACCAGTCCGGGCCTGAATCCGCAGCGCGTGAATGAGCCGGTAGCAGATAGCTTTCGCAAGCACCCTGTCGCCCGCGTCCAAGCCCCTGGCTTCTAAGATCAGGGCCGCGAGCTGGCGTGTGTTCTTCGGTCCCGTCTTTAGGGCCTCGCGGCAAATCGCGACCATTTCACCGCGTTTGAACAGCCGGCGAATGTCCACATAGGGTCTGACGGCTATGGCTTCGCCAGTAGTGGCGAAAATCGCAATGGCGGCGTCAAGGTGAGCAAGATCGGCGCGGGCCTGTGCGAGCCTTGCTTCGTAGTCGTCAATCGCGCGGGCGATTTCGTCCCGCTTATTCCGCAATGTTTCAGCGGTGCGGCTTTCGGTCATTGCCGAAATTTAGGCGCGAACCTCGCCGAAGGCTTGTGGCGTTTGCGCTAACATACCGGGATAATCGAGCGCCAAAATAGCGTCGACCAGGCCTTCGACGACATTCGCTTCGCGGTAGAGCGCGCAGATGATGGTGTAGACCGGCAGTTCGTCGTCGCTGCGGCGAAGCCGGCGGCGCGGCGGCGGGCTGGCGAACGCCACGCAAAGGAGCCGCAGCGCGGCCGCCGAGAGAAACACCGCGCACAACAGAGCCCCGATTGCTTCCAGTGGAGCGGCCGGCAAATCGGCGACGACCGTCGCCGCGAACAACGTCACCAGGAAAGCAATGATGGGCGCAAAACGATGCGGGCGCGGCGCATTGGAGAAAAGCGGCCGCGACTGCCGCAGCCCGTAAGCCGCACGTCTTCCAAGCGCGCGTTGGCCGTGGCGAGCGACAAACTGCCACAGACAGGCGGACGTGGTCAGCCGAATAGCTCGCAGCGCCTCGGGCCTGGATTGTCGAACCGCGGCAAGCCGGCGCGCCGCCAGATTGCGAGGCGCAACGACGTAGACCGTTTTGCTTCCCTCGCGTACCGGCAACAGTCCGGTCGCGGCCGCTTGGATCAGCTGATCGTCGTCGAGCGGGCAATCGGCCCGTGCGAGCCGACCAAGCGTATCGTAGGGCGCCCCGAGCGAGGCGGCGAGCGCCGTCACGTAAGCCTCTTCGGTGATGGCGTCAGCGCAAATCAGGACGCGGTCGGCGCCGAGTCCAATGGCGCGGGCGCGCCCCTCCGCGGCGGCAATGATATGCCGAGGGAGCAGCGTACGGACGCAATCAAGTTCCGGACAGGCACTCGGGCGCGCCGACGGTAACGAAAGGCCGCCGACCCGGGGCGCCAACGCCCCAGCCGGACTACCAGCCCGCCACTGCGTCCGCGGACGGCGGACGGCCGCACCCCTGCCAACCCCAAACGCCACGCTACGCCCCTACTACGCGCACCTTCCGCCGCATTCCCTCGCTTCTTGTATTACAATGATCGTGGGACCGCAGGCGCGCCGTGAGCGTGCTGCATAGGCGCGAGAATGGCAATATCCCACCCCCTAAAGAGGACCGTGGCTCAATGAACCGCCCAAGGCTGCGAGGCGTCATTGCCGCCATTGCTACGGCGTCCGACGCAACCGGCGAGCCAGATTGCCCGCGCTCGGTCGCGCTTGGCCGCTTCCTGTTCGAGCATGGC
>DATKRE010000205.1:0-3774 GCA_035532335.1 Xanthobacteraceae bacterium
TCCAACCTGTCCGACGACGCTTGCATGAATCCGCGGGGTGGACAATCGAAGTTACGTGAAATCGCTGGTGCCGGGTGAGAGGATTGAACTCCCGACCTTCGGTTTACAAAACCGCTGCTCTACCGCTGAGCTAACCCGGCATAGGATCGGCGTCGACGCCGTCTCCGACCCAGACCCCTCATAACGCCCGGTCAGGGAGCCGGGCAACCCCAAACCGCGCGAATCGCCGGCCGAACGCACGGACAGCGCCTCGGCATCCGAGCCAGCTGTGCGTTTCGCATCCGCCGGACTATTAGACCCGCTAGGCCGTAGCAATCCACAAAACCTGTAAAACAGCCGCCGCCCCGGCGCTGAGAGCAGCGCAGCCACTCAACCGACTTTGACGAGCCAAGATTTCGTGCATTTCAGATAGTTCCGGACTGAATACGTCGCCGATGTTCTCATGTGTGTGCGGGATGCCGGGAGGAACTTCGGAATGGTGAGCGTAAAGCCGGATTGTTTTTGGTAATTTCGACCATGCTGACGCTATCCACAGAATGGCGGAGAGTACCGCAAAACACGCGCTCGCAACCTGTATCCATGGAAGCGGCACGATGCTCAAGAGGTTCATGGCTTGCTCCTACATGCTCTTTTCCCGTTTCTTACTTGCACATGTCACTAGAGACTTTTAAGCCAGTCACGCCATTCACGGCCTTCAAAAACCGGCTTCCACAATATGTGAAAGAACGCTTCGGCAAAGTTTAGCGTCCGCTTACTGATCGTGGTTGGCAGTAGCACATTTGCTCTTGCTGTATTGCTCTTTATCCATTCACCAATGTTGTCCCGCGAAAATTCCGAAAGCTCAATCTCGCGACCCCGCTCTAGCAACGTCGCTGCAAGATTGCTGTTTGACGAGTTCGGGTTGTAGTGCTGGGACGTGTATCGTGGCGCACTGTTGGGTCCTACTTGGCCGCACTTCAAGCAGCGTTCCTTGTAAAAGAAGGCATACACGGCGGGCATACCGCCCGGCTGACTTGATGGCTGGCGATGCGGAGGCCCCGAACATTCGGCACGGACGGTTTGCGCTGCAAGGCTTTCGCCTACCGCTTCTAGGGCCGACAACAATCGGCGCACAGCCTCCTCAAGTATCTGTTGGTTCATGCAGCTTCACCAGCACTCATTGAGCGTCGCTGCCTTGTTGTACGAGAGCTTCGCGGCGCCGTGCCTCGGCTGCCTGGAAAGCCTTTAAGTCTGCACGCCGCGCGGCCACACGTTGGAAGTTGGTATTGAATTTGTCCTTTATGTCCAGACCTTGCGCGCATGTAGTCTCCCAATTTTCGACCACCGCTTGCGAAGCCCCGTGTGCCTGAAGTTCCGATGGTGAACCACAACTCGCAGGATATTTTGCAAACGCCTGGCCTCCATTATTCCACTATCTTTGATCTAGCTTTTTTGATGGCCTCAAAAAGCCGGCTCCCGGCCTGCAACGCCACGTCGAAGTCTAGTTCGCAGTTGAGCCAATTAAACGTCTTATCACTAAAGGAACCGACTTCCAGGCCGCCGCGCCGCACATCGGTATGTCGGCCCTTATCCATTGCGTAATCGTCAAAGTGTTCTGCAACGTTTCGCATTTTCTTCAGCATGGGTAGCGTTGCATCGAATTTCCTTAGTGCGGCTTGGATATCATTTTTGATTGCAGGCACCTTTGCAGAAAGCACGGCCGCACGACGCAATCGTGTTAGGCCCACAATCAGAAAATCAACATCGGCCCACATTCGGAACAAGAATTTATCGTCTTCGGGCTCCTTCGAGTGCAGGCGGCGTATTTGAAGAGCCATCGTCCACATCGCAATATTAGCGCGACGGCGAGCTCGGTCGTATGTTGCGGCGTGCGAAGGCCCGGGCACGGTATCAGCCTCGAAATTCTTGGACCCAAGTTTGGACCCAAACGCGCTGACATGGGCTGTCATAGCCTAATCGGAAATGGATGCACGGCACTCAGAAACTCAACGAAACCGGGCGCCTTCGTATTCTCTTTCACTCGACAGCATCGGCCAGCGCGAATTACAAAACCGCTGCTCTACCGCTGAGCTAACCCGGCATAGGATCGGCGTCGACGCCGTCTCCGACCCAGACCCTCATAACGCCCGGTCAGGGAGCCGGGCAACCTCAAACCGCGCGAATCGCCGGCCAAACCGGCTGGCTGTCGGTCTCACCGCGGCATAATTGTCGTTTTGACGCCGCGATGCTAGAAAAGGCGCTGGATCATGACCTGCATGGTTCGTCCAAGTCGTCGCCGTATTTTGGCCGCCGCGGCCGCCTCACTGGCGATGCCCTGGGTGCCCACGGCGCGCGCGGCGCCGCCGATCGGCAAGGCCGATTTCGTGCTGGTGATCAAGTCGATCCGCAACCTGCAGCTCTATCGCAACGGCAACGTCCTTAAAACCTATGCCTGCGCGCTCGGACGGCATCCGGACGGGCCCAAGCGTCGTGCCGGTGACGGTCGCACGCCGGAGGGCGTCTACGCGATCGACCGCCGCCTCGCGGACAGCGCCTATTTTCGTGCGCTCCACGTTTCGTATCCCGACGCTGCCGATATCGCGCGCGCGGAGGAAGCCGGCGTCAATCCCGGCAGCGCGATCTTCGTCCATGGCCTGCCCAACAAGTACGCGCATCGCGATGCCAAGTTCGTGGCGTTCCCGTACGACTGGACGGACGGCTGCATCTCTGTCGACGACATTTCCATGGCCGAGATCTGGGATGCCGTCGATGACGGCACGCCGATCGAGATCAGGGCCTGACGCTCAGCGCGTCCGGCGCTGCGTCAGCGCGTAGAGCGCCACCGCCGCGGCATTCGATACGTTGAGCGACGCCATCGCCGAACGCGTCGGCAATCGCGCCAGGAAATCGCAGTGCTCGCGCGTCATGCGGCGCAGGCCGCTGCCTTCGGCGCCGAGCACGAGGGTGACGCGCTCCGGCAGATCGAGTTCGGCGATTGTCTGCTCCGCGTGCTCGTCGAGCCCGAGCGACCAGAATCCCGCCTGCTTGAGCTTCTCCAGCGCGCGCGACAGGTTGACGACACGCAGCAGCGGCACCTCTTCGAGCGCGCCGCTTGCCGCCTTGGCGAGCGCGCCGGTAATGCTGGGCGCGCCGTGCTCGGGCACGATCATCGCGAGCGCGCCGAACGCCGCCGCCGAGCGCAGGATGGCGCCGACGTTGTGCGGATCGGTCACCTGATCGAGCGCGACGACGATCCGCGGCGCGCCGGGCGGGGCTGCGGCGGCGAGAATGGCGTCGAGATCGCCGGCCGGCAGCGGCTCGGCCGCGAGTGCCAGGCCCTGATGCACGGCGCCTTGCGGCAGGATTTTTTCCAGCGTCCGGCGGTCGACCACCTCGATGCCGGCGCGCGGCGGCCGGGCGCGCGCATTGCGCAGCAGGGTCTCGGCTTCGGCGGCGGTCTCGCGCAGCGCGAGGAGCCGTTGGCAGCGCCGCGCCGGATTTGCCAACGCAGCTTCGACGGCGTGACGACCATAAAGCCACGCCGCCGCCTTGTCCTGAATCGGTCGCTCGCGCATCGCGCCTCCGGTCGGCGGCGAGCATAGCGGGATGCCGTCGCGCCGCAAGTCGCCGGGCTCTTGCCGATTGACAGGAACAGCCCAAATCTCTAAGACCCGCAATCACTTGCCGCCGAGCCGTGGAATTTTGGAGGGGTTGCGGAGCGGTCAAACGCAGCAGACTGTAAATCTGCCCTCTTCGGAGTTCGGTGGTTCGAATCCACCCCCCTCCACCATTCCT
>DATKRE010000206.1:0-56725 GCA_035532335.1 Xanthobacteraceae bacterium
TGAATCTTCACCATCGCATCGGGGGAAGCGGCCAAGAGCGACGTCCGACGTCGGTCCGAGCCCGAAGGCAACCCCGCCCACGGCTAGCGCTGGCTCAGCGACGGCAGGTCTCCTGGCTCGCGGCTCAAGGCGCTGACGCCGACCTTCCCAGTTTCCCAGTGGCCTCGTTTGGCGTCGGCTTGCCGCTTACAGTTGCGGGGGCAGCTAGGGCCTTGGCGTTGCCGGTAAGCAACCGCCGCACCCTATTCCCATTTGATCCCCTACGCGGGAACCGTCACGACATCACAGTACGGCTTGTCACAGGAATTGCAACACCGCCCACGGGGGTTCTAATCACACCTGACTGTCATCCCACCGTCGACGACAATCTCGGCGCCGGTGACAAAACGCGCCTCGTCCGAAGCAAGGTAAAGCGCCGCGTTGGCGGTATCGCGGCCGTCGCCCATGAAGCCGAGCGGAATGCGTTCCTGCCGCGACGCCAGCAGCGCCCCCACGTCGCCGCCGGCGCGCTGATGGACCAGCCGCGCCTCCACCATCGGCGTGTGCAACTGTCCGGGGATGACGGTGTTCACCCGGATTCCCTTCGGCGCAAATTGCACCGCCACCACACGCGACATCTGAATGACGCCGGCCTTGGTGGCAGCGTAAGCGACCTGCGCGGAGCCGGTCCAGCGCAGGCCGGAGCTGGAAGCGACGTTGACCACGGCGCCCTTCTGCTGCGCTTCCATCACCGGCAACACGTACTTCAAGGTCAGAAACACGCTCTTGAGGTTATAGTCGACCTGGGCGTCCCAGACTTCCTCGCTCATTTCCACCGGTCCGCCCCGGGCGGAGCCGCCGACGTTGTTGACGAGCACGTCGATGCGGCCGAAACGCGCGACACAGGCCTGCGTCATGACGGCGACGGAAGCGCCGTCGGTCACGTCGCACTGCTGCACCACGATTTCTCCGCCGACGGCTTCGACCCGTTCCACCGTCTCGGCGACGCTATCGGGCTTCAGATCGACTGCAAAAATTTTCGCGCCTTCCTCGGCGAAACGTACCGCGGTGGCGCGGCCGTTGCCCCAGCCCGGGCCGACGCAGCCGGCGCCCGCGACGATGGCGACCCTATCCTGCAAACGTCCGCTCATGGGCGTACCTCCTCCTTGACCGGCGCGAAGCCATACAAGCGTTGCGGATTGTCCACCAACAGCACTTGCCGCCCCGCAGCGGTGGGCGCGACCGCGGCCAGAAGATCAACCAGGGCGCCGTCGTCGGGGACCGGGCCTCGATGATTGGGATGGGGCCAGTCGGTACCCCAAACACAGCGGTCGCCGAATTCCGCGACCAGCTTGCGCGCGAACGGCACCGCATCGGCATAGGGCGGCCCCTGCCGCGTGGCGCGATCACAGCCGCTCACCTTTACCCACACATGCTCGTCGCCGAGGAGGGCGAGCAGATTGCGGAACGGCTCTTGTTCGAGCCCGTGCGAGGCATCGATGCGGCCCATATGGTCGATCACCACCGGCACCGGCGAGCGTTTGATCGCGGGCGCCAGCTCGGCGATCCGCTCGGCCGCGATGTGGATTTCGAGGTGCCAGCCGATGTCTCCGAGTCGCTTGGCGAAGGCGATGACCTCGTCGATTGGCGTGCCCTTGCCCAGATCCTCCATGTAATGGAAGCGCGCGCCGCGGAAGCCCAGCGCGTCGAGCCGCTTCAATTCCGCGTCGCTGATCGTGGTCGGCATCAGCCCGACACCGCGATAGGCGCCGCCTCTGGCAGCGAGCGCGTCGATGGTCACTGAGAGGTCGTAGCCGTGCGCCACGGTATGCACGATCACACAGCGCTGAACGCCGAGCAGATCATGCAGCTCGAACAGCTTCTCCCTCGGCGCATCGGCGGGCGTGCTGCTGCGCTCCGCAGCGAAGGGAAAGCGCGCGCGCGGCCCGAACACATGCACATGGGCGTCGCAGGCGCCTGGCGGCAGCTTGAGTTTCGGCTTGCTCGGCGCTGCCATCCAACTCGGCGGCGCAACGGATGCGTCCTCCCGGGGCCTGGTCATTCAACCAGCCGCCGCGTCAGCCATTATCAGGCGAGTCGCGGTCGCCGCGGGTTCACGCGCCTCGAAGGCAGCGAGCCACGCGACGAGGCCGGGATGATCGGCTCGCCATGTGACGGGTTTGCGCCAATCGAGATAGCCGAGCGCGCAGGCCAGTCCGATCGACACGACGTCGGTAACGGTCGGATCGGGTGGTGCGCCCTCGAAGGCAGCAAGGCCGCGCACCACCTTGCCGCGCTGATGATCGAGCCAGAGCTGTGCGGGCGTGCCGGTGCCGCGGAAGCGGCCCTCATAGACCATAAGCAGCGCGGCATCGGTAACGCCGTCGGCCAGCGACGCCCGCGCCAGCGCTTCGTAACGGCGGAGGCCGCGCGCCGGCAAAAGCCGCTCGCTGCCCGCCACTTCCTGCAGGAACTCAATAATCACCCGGCTGTCGTAGAGTACCGTGCCGTCGTCGATCAGCAGGCACGGCATCTTGCCGAGCGGGTTTTGCTCGCGCAGCGTGTCGTTCTCGTCGCGAGTATCGGCCGGCACCAAGGTGATGCGCTCGCTTAGACCGAGCACCATAGCGGCGATGCGGACTTTGCGGCCGAACGGCGAGGTCAAGGTCGAGCGCAGCACGAACTTTTCAAACGTCGGAACCATGGGCCGCTACATCGTCTGCGGTAGATAGAGCGCGAGCTGCGGAAAGACGCAGAGCAGAAACAACATCACGAAACCGGCAAGAACGTAGGGGACCAACCCCATGAATACGTCCTCGAGCTCGACGCGGCCGTTCGAGGTCGATTGCACCACGAAGCAGTTGACGCCGACCGGCGGGGTGACAGCGCCGATCTCCACCAGCAGCACCACGAACACGCCGAACCAGATTGGATCGAAGCCGAGTTTCATCATCACCGGATAGGTGATCGGCAGCGTGATAGCGAGCAGAGCAGGCGCATCCATCATCATGCCGAAGACGAGGTAGATCATTGTGATAAGCAGCACGATCACCCAGCGGTTGACGTCCAGCGAGGTGAGGAAATCGCCCAGCGTGTTGGCGACGCCGCTGAGTGCGAGGAAGCGCGAGAAGATCAATGCGCAGATGATGATGGCGAAGATCATCGCGGACGTCTTGACCGTCTCGTGCAGCACTTCCATCAAGCGCAGGTTTCTCACGCCTCGCTGCCGGATGATGGCGAGCACCAGCGTCACGGCGGCGCCCACGCCGCCGGCCTCGGTCGGGGTGAACACGCCGCGATAGAGTCCAAAGATAATGCTGGCGATCACCAGCAGCAGCGGCCCGGCCAGCCGCAGCGAATACAACTTTTCGCGCAAGGTGAATTTTTCCGTGCTACGCGGCGCATATTCCGGGTGGCGTAGAACGGTGAGCAGCGTAGCGCCGCACAATACGGCGGCGAACACGAAGCCGGGAATAATGCCGGCAATCAACAGCGCGCTGATTGAGGAATCGGTGAGGATGCCGAAGATCACCATCACCGCCGAGGGCGGAATCATCACGGCGAGCGTGCCGGCGATGGCGATGGATGCGGCGGCCAGGCGCTTGTCATAGCCGCGATCGAGCATTTCCGGCAATGCCAGCTTGGTGAACACGGTAGCGGTGCCGATCGAGGAGCCGGAAGCCGCGCCGAAGGCGGCGGCGCCGAGCGTGGCGGAGATGGCAAGGCCTCCGGGCAGGCGACCAAACCACCTATGGGCGGCGCCGAACAGGTCCTCGCCGAGCCCCGCGCGCATGGCAAACATGCCCATGAGCAGGAATAGCGGAATGACGCTGAAGTGGAAGCTGTGCGTCGTCTCGAAGAACACCGTGCTCAGCATCGAGGGTGGCGGCTTGAAAGCCGACGACAGCGGTGAGACCGAGCGCACCGACCACACCGAGCGCCACCATCACGTTGAAGCCGGCGAGGATGGCGGCAAATAGCGCCAACACCCCAATAACGCCGAGTTCGAGCGAAGCCATCAGATGCTCTCCATGGCCCGTTCGTCGTCGCTGGCAATCGGCATCAGGGTTTCGGCGATGGCGTCGAGCAGGAACTGCAAGGCGAGGAGGGAAATGCCGAGGAACACCACGAATTTCATCGGCCAGAGCGGAAACATCACCTCGCCCCATTCGTGCTCATTGAACGAGTAGGCCTGCACCGCAAAGTTCCACGCGGCATAAGCGCACCAGGCGAAAAAAACGGCGCCGACCAGCATGGCAATGACGGTGAGGACGCGCGCCCAGGCCTTCGGTAGCCGGCGGGTGAGCAGATTCACCCGGATATGGCCGCCGTCATATTGGGTGAGCGCCACCGAGAGGAAGATGATGATGACCAGCAGGGATTCGGTGAATTCCAGCGTGCCGGTCACCGGCTTATTGAACAGATAGCGGCCGACGACATTGGCCACCACCAGCAGCATCATGACGAAAGTCGCGGCGGCTGAAATCAGTCCAAAGCCGCGCAACAGGTAGCCATAGCCCCGGTACAGGCGCTGGAAGGCAATCATCGCAATGGCTCTCGATTGGTTGCAACCGGTCTCTGATCACCGCTCGATGTCCGGAGCATGGCGCACCGGGCATCGCACGATGATTGCGTGTGGCGGATCAGCGGTTGTCGATCTCATCCACAATGGTATGGACCTCATCGTCCGTCAGGCCTGCGGCCTTGGCCTTAGCCATCCATTCCTGCCGCACCGCCTGCACTCCCGGATCCTTGCGCGCCGCGTTGAGCGAGTTCGCCGGTAGATGCGTGATGGTCACGCCGTTCTTCTTCCAGCCGGCGAGTATCTGCTGGGTGAGGACGTCGAGGGTGACCGTGTAGCGCATGGCGTATTCGCGGCCGAGCCCGTCGAGGATCGCCTTGGTCTGCGGATCGAGCGCGTTGTAGCTGTTCAGGTTCATGGCGATCATGTGGCCGAACGAGGCGCCGATCGGCAGATCGACGTAGTATTTCGCCACTTCATCGTATTTCCAACCGTGTGCCAGCGACGGGCCGATCGGCGAGCAGTCAAGGATGCCGCGCTGCAGCGCCTCATAGCCGTCCGACGATGTCATCGATACCGGCGTACCGCCGAGCGCATGCACCAGCGCCGGATAGGCGAAACCGTAGGTGCGGATGCGCTTGCCCTTCAAGTCGGCGATCGACTTGATCGGCTTGTTGCAGATAAGGCCGTACTTCTCTAATGGCCGGAATCCGATGACTTTGAGATTGTACTTGGCCAGTTCCTGGTCGAACTGCGGATATTGCCGGTGCCAGAGTTGCATCAGCTCGGCGATCTCGATGGTCGAGTGCGGCTGTGGGATGAAGTAGCCGACCGCGTTGTTGAGCGGAAACTTGTCGGGGAAATAGGGGGTAATGATGTCACCGATGTCACCGGCGCCGCCCGACAGCGCGTCGGGGACCTCCTTGGCATTGGCGACGCTGCCGCCCCAGAACATTTTGATATCGTCTTTACCGCCCGTGCGCTTCTTGAATTCATCGACGAACCACTTGGTGCTGATCGACTGCGCGTCGCCGGCGGCCTCCGGCTTGAAGGTGATCCATTTCAGCGTCTTGGCCTGAGCGTGCGGGCTGACCCCGCCGAACACCAATGCGGCGGCAGCCGCCACACAGAAACGAAGCAGAAATCGCGGCATGTATATTCCTCCCCTATCGGTCGAAAACGGCTTTTCATTGTCGGAAAGCTTAGTGGCCGGCAACCAGCGCGGCAATGGGTAGCGCTCGTTTCAAGCGATACTCTTTCGGCATGGTGATGCCGACAGTCGATTTGCCGCTTCGCGGCGCGGATCGGATCGGCGTTCAGCTCAGCCGCGCGCCGGCCCAACTTTTGGTGCGCACTAGCGCGGCGCAGACATCGTACAGCAAGTCGCTCGCGCGCTCGGTGAGCTTCGACAGTTGCGCATCGCGCAGAGTGACGACAGCGACCTTGGTCGACAGAGTCGGTCGCAGCAATGGATAGGCCGTCAGCTGCTCGTGGGCGAGCTCGTCCTGGACGGCGGCGTAAGTGAGAATGGTATAGCCGAGGCCGCGCGCGACCAGCACCTTGGCGAAGGCGACACTGTCCGCCTCAACCTTGATGCGCAAGCGGATACCGTGTTCAAGCGCGGCGTGCTCGACCAGCCGCCGGTTAGTATGCGCCACATTGGGCAGGATCAGCGGCAGCTCACTGAGGTCACGAATGCGGAAGCTGGCCGGGTGCCTACCGCCCTTAAGGCGGCGCGTCGGCGGCCCGATCACCATCATCCGTTCAGTCAAAAGTGGTCTAATGTTCAGCGATTCAAGGTGCGGCGGGTTGTGCAGCACGGCGATGTCGATGCGCTTTTCCAAGAGCCACTCCTGCAGCGAGCTGGCGACGCCCTCGCGCACATGCAGCGTGGTCTGCGGCCAAGTTTTCTGAAAGCGTTCGACAAAGCCGGGGATGAGAATGCGTCCGGCAGCCGGCGGCGCACCGAGCGTGACGCGGCCGGCGCTCGGCGAGCGATCTTTCTTGATCTCTTCGCCGGTCTCATGAACGAGGTGAGTGATCGCTTCCGCCCGCTCGAGCAGCAACGAGCCGGCGGCGCTCAGCCGTACCCCGCGGCCGTGGCGCGCAAACAGCGATACGCCGAGCTCATATTCGAGCTTTTGGACCTGACGGCTGAGCGCAGGCTGCGCCACGCGCAATTCCTGCGCCGCCCGGCTGACGCTGCCGGCGCGTGCGACGCATATGAAGTTGCGCAGCTCTCTAAATTCCATGACCTGCAGCGAGCTATACCTGTGCGGCATAGCTTATGGCATTGCGGGGCGCCGTCAAACCGTGATGGCCCGCCGATGTCATGCCGGCGCACGTCGGCGCGTCACTTGAAATGCGATGACAGGTACACAGGTCGATCCGCGTCACGCTCGGGCCACGTCGTGATCATCACGCCCGATCGGAATTACCACCTCGTCGATACGCATACCGCGGCGCCGCAACTGCTTTCACAGTGCTTCCATGGAACAGCCAGAAAAACAAAAAGCCCACCTCAGAGGTGGGCTAATCGTTTGACCTGATTATCGTCTGGCTGGTTGCGGGGGACCGCAACCATCTTGACTTGCTGTTCCGGGCGGCCGCGTGATTCATCGCAAATATTCTATGCGCCCCTTACTGAAGATCGACAACGGCCTCTACGTGCGCGCAACCGCGCTCTCGTGCGACGAGGGGCGGAATCGAAAGCAACCAAATTGCCGAGCCTTTCCGCGCCGCTCGCCGCTAAGGCGCTCCCAGATACCAACAAAAATACCAACGCAGGTTCTGCCCGGCCGCATTCGAATGCGAAAAATCCGGATCAGGATCTCCATCCCCACAGCCACCACAATGCGAGCGCGGCGTGGCAGTTTCAATTCACTTGCTGATCCGGGCGGCGGCGTAAGCCATCAGCTGCAGAGTATCGCGACCATGCGGCCGCCCGTCGATTCGCGGCGCCTACCCGAGCAAGATCGAGCCTCTGCTGCGGTCGGTCACCGGCGTGCTTTCGGGCCTGAATCCGACCGGAAGCGTTCAAGCGAATACCATATCCCGCCCGCGGCCTGGTGAAATGGGTTGTCGTTTAACTTGTGCATGACGGGCATTTGTCCATAATAATACGCAAAAGGACATCCGCCATTTTTGCGGGCCGGCGCTTTCTTTTTGTTATCGACCAGCTTGGCTCGGGGGTGAAAGCCATGAGAAATATCGTGCTGGCCGCCAGCCTGAGTGCATTGTTATTTCCGGCTACAGCGTTCGCGGATAACGATACGGTAAGGCTGTCCGAGCCGTTTCAGATTGCCGATAGCGCGGCCGTCCAACAGCAACGAGCGCAGCCGGCGGTCCTCCCGGCCCCTCAGCGCTTTGCTCTAACCATCGGCGGACTCTATACGCACCGTGAGGGCGAGACCGCGGGCTGGGCGCCCAGCGTCATGGTCGATTACGCGGCAACGAACCGACTGCAGCTTCATGCGATGGTGCCGATGGCATACGACCGCGTGAGCGGCGGCTCGACGCACTTTGGTGTCGGCGATGTCGAAACTGGAATTCGATATCGGTTCCTTGACGACGACCCGACAGGGTGGCGGCCCTCGGTCGCAGTATATCCGCTGGTCGATTTTCCGACCGGCAATGCCAACGAGAACCTCGGCACCGGCCGCGCGCATTATTTCCTGCCGCTCTGGTTTGCAAAGAGTTTTGGGCCTTGGATTCCGTATACCGGTGGCGGCTATTGGATCAACCCGGGTCCAAATAATCGCAATTGGTTTTTCGGAACGGTCGGCACCCTCCGCGAGCTTTCCGAGAAATGGACCGTCTTCGGCGAGGTTTTCCACGCCACATCCAGCAAGGTCGGCCTGAAAGCGCAAACCGGCTTCGATGTCGGTGCGCGGTTTAACCTAACGACGCACCATCATTTCCTCTTCACGATCGGCACCGGCCTGCAGAACGCGAGTCAAGCGAACCAGATTACCAGTTACCTCGCATACGTCATGACGTTCTGAGCAGCACCGGCTCGGCTTTTGCCGACCCGAACCGAATTCAGCCCAAACCCCCGTTGAATCTAACCGGCTTTGCGCGGCTTCGATGTCGGCGCCGTACCGTGTGAGCTCGGCAACCTGGCGCTGAACGTGCGCTCCAATTCCATCCGCGTCCGGGCGCTTGCCCGCAAGAGGCGATCGGTGGCGCCCAGTAGGGCGCTGCGATTCTGCTCAGTGTCGGCGGCAAAAAGCGCATCCACGGCCGCCAAAAAGTTCGTGATGTCGCTGTTCACGCGCGACCAGATCGCACTGGCGACGGTCGTCTCCGCCTGGGGTTGGCGGCGCACCGAATAGGGTTCGCCGGGCCTACTCGGCCGAGGCGCCGCGGCGGGACGGTGCCTGTCCGCTTCGCGGTCGGCACTACCGGCACGATCTGCCGACGACACGCGCTGAACGATGTAGCGGATCGCGGGAGCCGTGCATTGGTAGTCCTTCGCGATCACAGTCAGACTCTCGCCGGTGGCAAATCGTTGAGCAATTTTTGGCCACTCGGCGTGGGGTATTTTTCCTCGGGTTCGAGGATTCACCATGGGTTAGCCCCTTTTCTTTACACAGAAAGATAACACCAGGATATCCACAGCGCCCTGCGACAAAACTGTGCCGTCTTATTGCAGCGCAGAAAGATCGAAATTAATACGCTATCTTACCCCGGCCCAGATACCAAGTTTGTGGGGTCGGACGCCAAGTTTGGCGCAACCACCGGAGGTCTCATGCCATGCGCCGGTATCGGACGTTCCGTTTTTAGTTCTTACCATATGGTTAAGATGTATTACCATATGGCTAACACGTATTACAAGTTCGTTAACAAATGCTACGCCGGCGTTCTTGATAATCGCGGTGACGAACACCGATGAACGCCGCGGAATTTATGGCTTGGTGCCGACAACGCGGGTTTCGTTGCGCGAAGAACGCGGCGGCTGCGCTCGGCCTTCCCGAAACGCAAGTTTCCGGTCTCGACGCCAGCGATGACAGGGTCAGCGCAAGACTGGCGCTGGCGTGCATCGCCTATGAGTATTGCGACGAGCATCACTCCCCTGAACGGGAAATGTCCGGCCATTATGCGTCGGTTCGGCGGCGGATCCGTCGGTTTCTCGAACTTGAACCAGGCCCGCGCGATAAGGACTTGGCGGCTGCGCTCGTCCTGGGCCTGGCGTCCGTCGTGGGGCTTGAAAAGGGCGAGTGGGGGAAGAACGAGATTCTCGGGCGGGCGCACGACCTCATCTCGCACTGGCCTGGGTGGAGTCGAGTCGCCGTCCGGCCAGGACCGATTAGCGTGAAACTCCCAGCGGCCGGAGTTCAACAACAAAAGAAAGAAAGAAAAACTGAGCCGGAAACGTTGAGACGCTACGATTACGATCAAGAAAAAGAAAAAATGGAGAACAAAATCGCCGACATGGCGGCCCCCCTCGGTGGCGAGCTCATTTTTTTGCCGCCTCCGTATGTCGCGAAACGCGACGACAGCCAAATCACACGCGGCAACAACAACGACTGCGGTGCGACCGCGACCGTAATCACATGGTGCAGCCAAAGTCGTTACGGCACGACGCAGCGCGTAAATGCGCTTCCCACCGCCGCTACCATCCTGCCGCTCGAGGATGAAACAGACGTTGGCGGTGCCGAACATGCGGTCCCGGCGTGCGACTGGTCCTGGTCGATTTGTCTGACTTGCGAAGTACTGCAAAAAGCCATCACCGAACGGTCGGGCATTTTTTTGGTGACCAGCGAGGCGCGAACCGTATTTGCCCATCGCCTCGCCATGACGTTGCGTGCGGCCGACTGTATCGTCGGCTTTGATCGGCGTCCCGCTGCGTCGCTAGAAAGTCCGTTGGCTGCGCTGTCGGCACGCCTTGGAATCAAGTTCGATGGCGGGAATCGCGCGGCGTGGTGTCAACGCCTGGCCGAAGCGCTTGAGCGGCAGCCTTCAGCGACGCCGGTGCTGCTCATCGACACAGCCGACCTCCTTGGCGATTCGTCGATCCGCGAGCTTGCGACCGTACTCGATGCGGGCGGTGACGGAGCGAAAATCCGCGCCGTTCTGGTCGGCCGGCCTGAACTGCAGGAGCGCCTCGAACAACCGGACCTCGCAACGGTGAATGCGCGTGTGCGCTTTCGTTGTCGGCTCGAGCCGCTCGACGAGATGGATGTTCGCTCGATCATCGCTCGCCGATTGCCACACGACTTTGCGATCGGAGCGATCGCGCCCGGAAGACTTACCGCCATTGGCGACTATATCCGGGCCAATCCCGATGCGCTGGCGTTCCTATGGGGCCGGTCGCGCCGCTTGGCTCGCGACAGCGACGAACCGGTGCCAAGCCTGGCGTACGTCGCCAAGGCCGCGCAAATGCTCAGCGGCAGCGCTGACGGACTTGGCAGCGCAATGGCGCATGGCGATGCGCCTCCCAATAGCGGCAACGCTGAACTACGCGGATCGCGAAATGCTGTCAGCCGCAAGGTCTTGCCGCGAGCGATGGTGCGGATTGCGACAGTTGCATTGATTGTCGCCGTCTGGTCACTGACGCCGTCTTTTGACGGAAGCGAGCACCCTGCACTGACAGGCGCCGCGCTCGAGCGGTTGGCCCCGCAATCGGTTTTGGCCATCGGACAGGATATCGGTGCATATAAACCTGCGCCTTCGTTGCAGACGGCGATGGTGGACGATTCGAGCGCTCGTCAAGACGACAAAGACACAACGACCACCGCGCTGAACCCAGCGTCGCACAACCAACCGCCACCTGCCCGTCTGGCAACGCCATCTACCACTCGCCCCGAACGCCACGCGCATGGCAACCATCGCGCGCCGACCCATGCGGTGCCGACCGCTCGACGTTCGAACGACCGCCCGCTACCGACGCGATCGATCAAGCCGCTCCCGCCCGAACGCCCTGCCCAAACTGACGGGCAATCACCGTCACAAATTGCGGCTGCGCCGACAGTTCCCCCTCCTCCCGCGCAAGCTCCGCCCGCACGCAGCGACACACAACTCGTGGCGGCCTCGGTGCCCACATGCCAGCCGTATCTATCCCAAGTCGATTTTTCCGGCCACGCCGCGCGCGTCACCGGGCTCGCCTGTCACGACGCGACCGGCCGGTGGTGGTTGATGAGTCAACAACACGAATCGGAGTAAGCCGATGGGTACACGCCTGTTAGAGTTCGCTCGGCAGCGGCGGCAGTATCCGGAGACGCGGAAGGACACGCGTTACATTTGGCTCTTTGTGGCTGCTGCTGCGTCTTGCGCAGCATTGCCGGGGTTCGTCGGTCTAGCCCGTGTAGCTATCGGTGTGGCCCATGCGGCGGGATTGTTGTCGGGCCAAAGTCATCCGGTTGCCGCGGTGGTCGGCGGTATCGCGGGAGCTGGACCGGCGGCGACGGGTGCTTTGGGTGCGACCACGAGCGCGGTCGGCGCCGCGACGGGCGCAGCCGGTGCCGCGGCGACGGGCGCGTTGGGTGCCACCACCAGCGCGGTCGGCGCCGCCACGGGCGCAGCCGGTGCGGCGGCCACAGGCGCGTTGGGTGCGACCACGAGCGCGATCGGCACCACCACTACGACAATCGGCACGGCCGCAACGGATACGTTGGGTGCCGCCACCGGTACGCTCGGCGCCGCAGGAACAGCTCTTGGCGCGACGACAGGAACCACTCCATTCGTCGCGACATCGAGCGCGGACGACGCCAATGCATTGGCAGCCCTAGAACAGAGCGGTTTTGTCGCGCCGGGCGATGGTCCGATTTGGCTGAAGGCGCGCGCGCCTAACTCGATGGGCGCGCCCTGCCGCGAATACGTTCAATCGGTGATGGTCAATAATGCCGCGGTTGACGCCACCGCCGTCGTCTGCAAGCAGCCTTGGGGCAGATGGCGCGTGGTGGTGCCCCCGATCGCGGCATTGGCACTCCCCGTCCACACTGTCGAGAAATAAACGACATGGCGTGCGCCGCGCTGCCGTGAGCCGGCAGCACAGCATCCTTGCGATTAGACCTCTTCGGCGACGCCGGCGGCGTTCATTGCGGCCTCCACTGCACGGCCGCGACGCGGCCCGGTGGCGCCGTTGCCAGCTTTCGCGTGGTGCCCGCCGTTGGATGCCTCGGCATCCAGCAGATCGCGAAATTCCTCGCCCGTAATTGCGAAGACGTCGTCTGCCGCGAAGGCCTTGAGCTTGCGCCCCCATTTTGTCTCGAATGCCGTGACAATTCCGTCGCCGATGAACGTGACGTTGTAACCGCGCTCGAGGGCACTTTTCGCGGTGCGGGCAACGGACGTGACACCATCGACGCCCATCAGAAAGATGTGGTTGACGCCACGATTGCGTAAGAACACGTCGAGCTTGGGATTGGAAAAGGCGTCGGCCAACGGTGTCGAGAAAGAATAGCCCGACACCCGCTGCACACGCGGGTCAACGTCGCACGTTGGCCGCGCTTCGGCTTCGTGCCTGAGCAGGTATCGCGCCACGATATTCGAAGCATTGCGGGCCAATTGCTGTTGCACGTAGGCGACGACCACCCCGCTATCCTGGGCCTTCCTGGCCACGTCGTTCACGATCTCGATGAGCTGCGCGACAGCACGGCCTGGAACGGAGTACCAAGCCGAGGCACCCGTGAACTCTGCCTGTACGCCGAGCACCAGCAGCGCCCACCGAGGATCTTTATAGTGCGGAATTCTTTCGACTTTTGGGATGGGCGCGCGCGAACGCCCAATTAGTCGACCGATTTTCTCGACGGAAACGGTTGTTGCCGCGCCCAGCGCCGCAGTTGCGACTCTCTGCATTATCTTCCATCGCTTTGCAGCACGCGACGAACCGGACGACCACGAGATCGCGCCCGATCGCGCGTAATAGCTGACAATCTCCTTCGAAAAATACGCGGATTCGGCATAGCCATATGCGGCGTGCTGACGCTCGTCGACAAACGTAAGAACTGCGCCCGCGACGCTGGCGCCCGCTTCGCGGAGACGCTTCAATGCAAACGCAACCGCGCCCCGCGGTGTTTTGGCCCACCGAACAGTCATGATGGTCTCATCGGCATGGGCGGCGAACACCAGCGCCTCCGAAACTGCGAAAACCGGCGGCGAGTCGATAATCACGAACTCGTAACGGGCTGCGAGGACTTCCAGCAGGCGGGCGAGGTTGTCGACGCGCGTCAGACCCGAGGTCCGCGAGAATTTGCCGGGCGGAAGGATGTCGATGCCCGAACCGCTGTCCGCTATCACCGCGTCGGCGAGATTGGCCTTCGAGTCGAGCACTTCCGCAAGCCCGGGCGCGTGCAACCGCAGGCCAAGCGCTTTGCTCGCGCCGGCTCGCCAGAAATCGGCATCGACGACGATCGTACGATGGCCGGCCTGAGCCGCCAAAGTCGCCAAACTCAGAACTATTGTCGTCTTGCCTTCGCCCGGAAACGCCGATGTGACCAGCGTCGTCTTCGATTGTCGGTCGAACAAGACGAAATGCCGCGTGTAGATCGCCTTGAGGGCTTCCCGGTAAGACGATCCGCTGCCGTATTTGGAGATTCCCACCGGCGACCGCATGCTGGCGCCCGCCAAAGGAACGAGGCCCAATCCGCTGATACCGGTCGCGGCCTCGAAATCCTCGATGCTGCGGAAGCTCCGATCGGTCTTGTCGCGGAAAAGAACGAAGCCGCAGCCTCCCACCAGCGAGCACACCGCCGCGATCGCAATCAGCAGCGCCGGTTTGGGTTTCGTCGGGCTCACCGGCACCTGTGCATACGACACCACTTCGGAGGTTGGGTGCTCTGCGGACTTACCGGCTTCGTAACCGACCTCCTTGAAGCGCGCGAGATAATTGCTGAGGACGAGGCGGTCGGCCTCGGCTTGGCGCTGAAGTGCGGCCAAGGTTACGTCCGAGCCGTTCATCGCCGTAACTTCCTGTTTCAACGCATCAAGGCGGTCGGTAAGTCGCTGTTCGTTCATGCGGGCGACGTCGACCTCGTTGTGGAGCGCGGCGGCGATTTGCTGGGCTTCAAGCTTCATTTCGCCCTTGAGTTTGGCGAGTTGAGCGCCCAAGGCGATCGTCTTCGGATAGCGCGCCCCATAGTTCTCCGAATTGAGCGCAAATTGTGCCTGCAGCGTGGCCTCTTCGGTGCGGAGCGAGCGCATGACAGGAGAATCGAGCAGATCGCTCGTCGCATCGACATTCGACGAGAGCGACGCGCGCAGCTGTCGCAACCGGTCTTCCAGCGTTGTCCGCGTTGCCTGAGCCTTGGCCAGCTCGTCGCTTACATCGGCCATTTCCTTCAGGAGCAGCGGTGATCCGCCGGGTCCGGAGAATAGGCCTGCCTTCGCCCTGAACTTGGCGATCGCCTCTTCATCCGTGGTGGCCTGCTGCTGCAGGCTGTTAATCCGATCTTGAAGCCATTGCGCCTGTTGTGTCGCGCTTTTCGCGCGCAAGTCCTGCTGATCGGCGATGTATTGATCGACAACAGCATTCGCGATCGCTGCCGCGAGTTTCGGGTCTCGGGCGTCAAACCCAACATCGATGATCCGTGATTCCCCCTTTCGATCAACATGCAGTAGCGCCAGAAAATTCTTCACGGTCTGCGCCAATTGGGCCGCTGCCCCTTCCTTCGTGGTGGCGGACTGCGGTGATTTTCCAACGGCGGGATTGAACTCTCGTTGATTTTCGAGCTTCAGGGTGCGAATGACCTCGGCCGCGAGCGCAGGCGACTGGAGAATTTGGACTTCGGTCTGTATCGCTTCGGCGTCGGGCGGCGGCAAGGGCGACGGGTTGTTGGCATTGTTCCCGATGAGCAGCGTGGATATGCCGCCGTTCGGATTTTCGACGACGACAAGCGCATCCGCAACGTAGTGGCGCGGCAGGAAAGCGACCACGCCGGCAGAAGCGCCGGATACGACGGCGCAGACCGCAAGGATGAGAAACTTCCGCCGCCACAGGCGGCGAACGACCGAGAGATAGTCGATCTCTTCGCCGGCGTTATCGCCTCCCCGTGCCTGATGAATTGAGGCCCATGCCGGCGCGTAATAGATCGGGTGGGAAGGTTGCCCGGAGGAAGGAACTTCGACGGCCTGCGTCATCATCCTGCTCCCTGATGCCGGCTGTGTGCTGCCTGGCGATCGATAAGAAATCATCGGCTAAAGTTATCGGATTAGCAATATCTTTTCTTTTCGTTCGTGTGCCGCGGGCTGGGCGCTGGGAGCGAGCGGTGGTCGGCTTTGCCAACATATCGGCGATTTGCAGCGTCCGTGCGGTCGCGTCTACCGTGCAGGCAATCGATTGTTGTTTTTCGTTTACCGATCATGTAAGAAAAGAAAACAAGTGGCCCTCGGTGAAGATTGGGCCGTTCGGAGGACGCCGGCTTGACCCTGCAGGCCCGTACGACCTCTTTCCACCGCTGGAATCCGGCTCCTTCCCGGTTTCTTGAAAAAGCGGGGCGGGCCGACGCCCAGAACATTCAGCGACGTTCGGGCCTCGACATACAGGCGCGCGTGCCCGGGTTCGTCCGGACGGTCGAGCTGCTGATCGTCGTTGGCCTCGGGCTTGTCGCCCACCGTTTTGGACCTGGGCGTAACGGCCCGATTACGGCGGTCGATTGGCTCGAGATCGTGCTGGCAGCCATCATCTTCGTGAACTATTCCGATCTTGGTCACGCCTATAGGTTCAGGGCGCTGAAGAGTGGGACAGCTCAGCTCACCGGGGTATCGCTGGCTTGGGCCTGTACGACCGGGAGCCTTCTTCCTATCAGCTGGATCGGTGCGATCAATGGCGGCCTCATCCGACCGTGGGCTATCACTTGGTTTCTGGCGGCTTGGCTGGCGGTGCTCGGATGGCGGGCGACGATCAGGCTGTGGATTGACCATCACCACCGACGAGGCGATTGGAGAATAAGAGTTGCGATCGCGGGCGATGGCACGCCGGCTTTCGATCTAGCGCGCCGCCTCGAGGCCGTCGCTGGCAACGTCGATATCGTCGGGGTCTTTGTTGCTGGCTCTTGTCCCCTTCAAGGAAAGAGAACGATCGACGACCTCTATAACCTCGTGAATTCAGAAGGTATCGACGAGATATTGATCGCCCTTCCCTGGCCGTCGCCGGTCGAACTCAATGCGGCGATACGTAAGCTCTGTGTTTTGCCGGTGGACGTGAAGCTCTATGCCGGCGCACCCGGACCAGGTCTCGACCGCAGCGGAATCGAATCCGACGACTTGCTGCCGACACTCCCGATTCAACGCAGGCCTCTCTTGGGTTGGGGCGCGCCATTGAAGCGTGCAGAGGACGTCATCTTGGCAAGTATTCTCGTTTGCACGCTTGCGCCGCTGCTTCTGCTCATCGCCGCGTTAATCAAGCTAGACAGTCGCGGTCCGGTTTTTTTTCTCCAGGAACGGTTCGGGTTCAACAACAACAGCGTACGGGTCTACAAGTTTCGAACGATGTATCATGATCCGGACCCGGATTCGGTCGTGCCGCAGGCGCGCCGGAATGACCCGCGCGTTACACGTATCGGCGCGTTCCTTCGGCGCACCAGCCTCGACGAGCTGCCGCAACTGTTCAATGTGTTGGGCGGCAGCATGTCGCTCATCGGTCCACGTCCGCACGCGACCATTCACAACAAGAAATATGGCCGGCTCATTGACGGCTACCTTGGCCGCCATCGGATGAAGCCGGGCATCACCGGATGGGCACAGGTCAACGGGCACCGCGGAGAAACGGATACCGTTGAGAAAATGCGTCTGCGGCTTCAGCACGATCTCTATTACATCGACAACTGGTCCCTCCTCCTGGACTTGAAGGTCCTGGTGACGACGGTTCCGGCTGTGGTCTGGGCTCGGAATGCCTACTGACGAAAGGGCGGAGAGCTGGGTAATCGGTCATCGCGGCGAGATGAAATCGAGCGAACTCCATACGTGGCGGAAAAGGCACAACCTCAGTTCCTGGAAAGCGGCGGCCGATGCCCTGGGCCTGCCATATTGGCGGATGCTTCAGCTCAAGAACGGCGAGGATAAAATACCGCTCCAAATCGAGTTGGCTTGCATCAATTTCGAATGTGACAAATTTGCCGAGGCGGTCACCAACAAGGCCGTCTCGTATTTCGAGGTCCTGCGCTACACGTGGTTTTGCGAGCGAATTATCAAGGTTATCGAGCTCCCGCACGGCGATGAGCGTCGGGAAGAGTTGGCCGTGAGCCTCTTGCTGGGACTGATCGCCGTCATCGCCGACGACTTCGATACGACCGTCGCCGCCATTTTGCGCCGCGCACTGTCACGCGCGTCGGCTCAAGGGACGGCGCCAAGTGCACACAAGGTCGAACCCTCGCGCTCGGCCTCCCATAGCGATCGTCGCCTTGGCGGCGCTCAAACCGCGCGTCGGGTGTTCTCCGAATAGGCGTAGATCATTCGCCTTTGGTCCCACACTTCGACGCCGTGGAACTGTTGATGGCGCGTCAGGAGCAGACGTGCGGCCGTCCGCGCTTGCATGTCATCGTCGCACTTGAGCTCTTCGGTAGCGCAGATATGGCCGTCCTTGAGAAAATAGCAACGGTAGCCCCCCATGCTTTCCCCCGTCTGGAATGATCAGCCTGCAACCGCCAAACCAGTGACGTCATCTTACGGGTGATCGCCAAAATTGTATCGTTGTTTTACAAACAAGTAAGGCAACGTTGTCGTCGACATTGCCGCAATTGTCGAATGTAGTTCTTATTCATTGTTGTTATCCGAATCGCGCACCGACCTTACAGGTCATCGGGTGGAGCGTCGTCATAATGTGTCGTCTGAATGCGACCGGTCAGCGGTCGCTTCCCGTACGTCGTTCGAGCGCGGGATAGCGTCCCATCGCCTTCTCGATCTCTACACGCGTGCGCGCGGTGGCCCGCAACAGGCCGTCGGTTGCCGATAACAGCGCTTCCTCGTTCTCGGCCGTGTGCTCCGCCATAAGCGCGTCCACCGCAGAGAGAAATGCGGCGATGTCGCCGTTCACGCGCGACCAAAGCGCGTGATCAAGCGCCGTACCGCGCGCCGAACGCGATAGCGGCGAAGAACTCTCCTGACGGCCGGCTGCCGCCAGAGCCAATGGCGCCTGGAGACGCCGCCGTCCCTCATCGCCCCCAGCAGCGGTCTGAGCGTCCGGCATGCGACGCACAATGTACCGAATGGCAGGCGCCGTGCATTGGTAACTGCGCGCCACCGCCGCCAGCGATTCGCCCGTGCCGACCCGGGCCGCGATTTTCGGCCATTCCGAATGTGCGATCTTACCCCTTGCGCGCGGATTGCCCATAATTTGTTCCTTTCTTCTCTTCATCAAAATGAAAACGTCGCGACCCCCGCGCAATTTCTTTTTTTGTGTGCGCGGCCCGTGATAATTCTGTGGTCTCTCGCTTTTTATCTTATACGGGCTCTCGGGCGCGCCAGCAAGCGACAAAACAGTTTTCTTTTCTTATCGTTTCTTATATAGCTATAGCCGGCCCTTGCGGCCACCCGTTCGGCAGGGATCACCGGCATGACAGTTTTGCACCCAGCGTCCGATCTTGAATTGGTCCGTGATCGTACCCGGACCAGTGCGCTTCCACCGGTTGCCATCCTAGCCGGCGGACTCGGCACACGGCTTTCCGAAGAAACCGACCAAAGACCGAAGCCGCTGGTCGAAATCGGCGGCAAGCCAATCCTTTGGCACGTGATGCGGCATTACTACGCCTTCGGCATGAACGAGTTCGTTATCGCCTTGGGCTACAAGAAAGAGGCGGTGGTTCGGTATTTCCTCGACCTCCACGCGGTCGACCGCAACCTCACCGTCCGCACGCGGGACGGCTCGGTCGAATTTCATGACGGCACCGACGGCGAGCTCGACTGGACCGTCCATCTCATCGATACGGGCCCCGACACCATGACCGGCGGGCGCATCAAGCGCCTCGCACCGCACGTCGGCACGGGCACCTTCATGCTGACATGGTGCGACGGCCTGTCGGACGTCGATCTGACGGAGCTGCTGGCGTTTCACCGCACGCACGGGAAGCTGGCGACCGTCACGACAATTCGTTCGCCATCGCGCTTCGGGCACCTTGACGTCGGCGCTGACAATGTCGTCCGGCGGTTTCATGAGAAGCCGAACGGCGACGCCTGGATCAACGGCGCCTTCTTCGTGCTTGAGCCTGGAATCTTCGACTACATCGCCGGCGACGACACGGTCTGGGAGCGCGAGCCGCTTGAAGGGTTGGCGGCTGACGGACAGCTCGTTGCGTACCGGCACGACGCGTTCTGGCAATGCATGGACACGTTGCGCGAGAAGCGGCTCCTCGATGAGCTGTGGAATAGCGGCAATGCACCCTGGAAAACATGGGAGTAACGGCGATGCGCGTATTGGTGACCGGCTACAGTGGGTATATCGGATGCGCGCTGACGCGCATGCTTGTCGAAGCCGGCCATGAGGTCGTCGGCATCGATTCCGAACTCTTTTCACAATGCACGTTCGGCCGCAACGACGGCAGCGACATTCCCTGTATCGATGCCGACATTCGTGAGCTGAACCCGAGTCATTTTCAGGGCATCGATGCGATCGCGCATCTGGCCGGCATTTGCAACGATCCGCTCGGCGACCTGATTCCCGAGACGACTTACGACATCAACCATCGTGCGACGGTGCGGCTCGCCGAGCTCGCATCCGCGGCCGGCGTCCGTCGCTTCGTATTTTCTTCGAGTTGCAGCGTCTATGGCGCCGCCGGCCAGGACTGGGTCGATGAGACCGCGGTGCCCAATCCGGTGACCCCGTATGGCGTCTCCAAATACGACGCGGAATGCGGCCTTGCGGCCCTCGCCAACGACGACTTCTCGCCGGTCTTTCTGCGCAGCGCCACGGCGTACGGCTTCTCGCCGCGCATCCGCTTCGACCTCGTGCTCAACAATCTCATGGCCTACGCCTTCACCAGCAAGCAGGTGTACCTGAAAAGCGACGGCATGGCGTGGCGTCCGATCGTCCATATCGAGGATATCAGTCGCGCGTTCATTGCCGCGCTCGAGGCGCCGCGCGAGGTCGTGCACAACCAGGTCTTCAATGTCGGCGTAACGACCGAGAATTACCGGGTCCGCGAGATCGCCGAGATCGTCAAGGCTACGGTGCCGGGCTCGTCTCTCGCCTATGCTCAGGGCGCCGGAGCGGACAAGCGGTCGTATCGCGTCGACTGCTCGAAGATTTCGAGGCGCCTGCCCAATTTCCGGCCGCAGTGGACGGCACCGGCCGGGGCCAAAGAGCTTTACCAGCGGTACGCCGATTTCGGCCTGGCGTCCGAAGATTTTGAAGGACCCCGCTACCAGCGCCTGGCCTATCTCAAGTCGCTGCTGAGCCGGGGATTCATCGACAGCACGCTGCGGTGGTTGCCGCCGGCGGAGGTTTGGCGGCATGCACCCGCAGAAGACGCCGGTCGAAGCCCGTTGTTGAAGCAGTCGGCTTGACGCGTGGCGCGCGAAACGACCATGCGTGCGACATGCCCTAACTGCGGATCAGAACGCTGCGTCGGCTTCTATGCCGTCCATGGTGTTCCCACGAACAGCTGTCTGTTGGTTTCTGATCGCCAACAGGCGCTCGATTTCCAAACGGGCGATATCGCCCTGTCGTTTTGCCAGACGTGCGGTTTCATCTTCAACGCCCTGTGGCAGCCCGATCGGACGGTCTATTCGGAGCAATACGAGGAAACACAGGGCTTCTCGCCGACTTTCAACACCTTCCATCGGCGCCTTGCGGAGGAGTTGGTCGAGCGTCATCAACTCCACGAAAAGGATGTGCTCGAGATCGGTTGCGGGAAGGGCGAGTTCCTGTCGCTGATTTGTGAGCTCGGACGCAATCGCGGCGTCGGCTACGACCCCAGCTTCGTTCCCGCGCGACTCGACGGACACGCCCAGCAAATCCGCTTCGTCCGCGATTTTTTCACCGAGTCGACGGCCGAATCGCCACCGGATTTCGTCTGCTGCAAGATGACTCTCGAGCACATCGGCGAGACCCGCCGTTTCGTGGACGCGGTACGTCGCCTGGCGTCGGCAGAACGCGGCACGGTAGTTTTCTTCCAAATTCCGGACGTCCGACGGATTCTCAGTGAAACGGCGTTCTGGGACATCTATTACGAGCACTGTTCTTATTTTTCGCCCGCCTCCTTGGCCTATCTCTTCCGCCATGCCGGTTTCGAGGTGTTACGTACGTCGACCGGTTACGACGACCAATATCTGATGATTGAGGCGCGTGCGGCGACGGATGGACTGGACGTAGCGTCCATCGCTGCAGAACGGCAGGAAATGGAGACGCTCGCCGGCCAAGCCGCCGATTTCACCGCCGCTGTCGATCGCATTGCCGGCGAGTGGCGTGCGCAGCTTCATCAACGAATCGTCCGGTCACGCCGAACTGTGCTTTGGGGGTCGGGCTCCAAGGCCGTCGCATTCCTGACGACACTCGGTATCCGCGACGAGATCGAATATGTCGTCGACATCAACCCGTTCCGGCAAGGTCGGTTCGTTCCCGGCACCGGCCAGAGAATCGTCCCGCCGTCGTTTCTCGCGCAGTACCGGCCGGACTTGGTGATTGTCATGAACCCGATCTACTGCGGCGAAATCGGCGCTGAACTCCGCCGCCAAGGTGTGTCCGCCGAACTCGTCAGCGTGGGATCAAATCGTCGCCTCACTGAATCGTTCGCCGAACCGGCGAGCACGCGCGTCGCCGTCTGACAAGAACGGCAGCGCGCGGGACGGAAGCCAGATGACCGCTCCCGACTAGCAAGAGTTCCGACCGGATGAGGGAGGAGTCGGACGACCGAGGATTTGCATGCCGCTTCGCCCACAAGCCACCGTCTTCGGCGTACCCGTGCAGGCGGTATCGATGACCGAAATGCTGGGCATGATCGACGAGTGGATCGTGAACGGCGCACGCCAGTTCATCTGCACCGTGGACGTTCACGCCTTGATGGAAAGCCAGGCCGATGACGAGATTCGCCGCGTCTATGGCTCTGCGGGCGCCGTCGTCACCGCCGACGGCATGCCCATCGTCTGGCTTTTACGCCGCCACGGCTGCCCCACGGCCGAGCGCATTTGCGGACCGGATCTGATGCCGGCGCTGTTCCGCCGTTCCGAGACACGGCCGTATCGGCATTTTCTCTACGGCGCATCCAAAGACACCCTCGCGCAGCTGCGCCACCAACTGGCGTACGATTTTCCGCGCGCTCCGATCGTCGGCGCCTATTCGCCGCCGTTTCGCCCGCTATCGCCGGCGGAAGACGCTCAAATCGTCGAGCTGGTGAACGCGGCTGATCCCGACATCGTCTGGGTCGGGCTTGGCGCCCCCAAGCAAGATCGCTGGATGGCGGCGCATCGCAGCGCACTGCGGGCGCCGGTGCTGATCGGCGTCGGCGCGGCGTTCGACATGCTGGCCGGCACGGTGCGGCGCGCGCCCGTTATCTTTCAGCGCACCGGTTGCGAATGGATGTTCCGCATCGCTCAGGAACCGCGACGTCTCTTCAAGCGCTATCTCAAATCCAATTCTCAGTTCGCGTTTCGGCTGCTTGGCGAATTGCTTCATCCCTCGAAGCCGCCGAGCCATGCCTGAGGCGCGTTCGCACCATCTGACGAAACGAGGAGAGTGAGATGACGATCACGACATGTCGGTCCTGTGACAGCGCACGGCTGCGGCGCATCGTCGATCTGGGTATCCATCCGGTTTCGAACGGCCTCCTGACGACGGACATGCTTGCGCAGGAGGAGCCGCGTTATCCCCTGATCGTTCTGCTCTGTCAGGACTGCCTGTTGTTGCAGGTCAGTGAAACGGTTCCAGCGGAGATCCTGTATCGCCGCGACTTCCCCTATTTCTCCTCGTCATCGCCGGCGTTGCTGTGTCACGCGGCCGGAATTGCCGAACGCCTGATCGCCGAGCGCGGACTCGGACCGGAAAGCCTGGTCATCGAGGTGGCCAGTAATGACGGCTATTTGCTGCGCAATTTCGTCGCGCGCGGCATTCCGTCCCTCGGGATCGACCCAGCCGAAGCGCCGGCGCGGCAGGCCAATAGCGTCGGCGTGCCGACGATCTGCGATTTCTTCGGGGTCCGGTTGGCCGAAGACCTCGCGGCGCGCGGCCAGGCCGACGTCATTATCGCCAACAACGTCGTCGCGCATGTCGAGTCGATCAACGACTTCGTCGCCGGCTTCGAGCGCCTTTTGAAGCCGACCGGCGTCGCCGTATTCGAATGTGCCTACGCGGTGAACCTGATCGAGGCTTGTGAATTCGACACGATCTACCACGAACACGTCTTCTACCACACGCTGCATAGTCTCGACGCCCTATTTAGCTGCCACAGTCTGCGCCTGAACGATGCCGAGTATCTGCCCATCCACGGCGGCTCGCTGCGCGTCTTCGTCGGCCGAGCCGCGACGCGCACGGCGCGACTCGACGAAATGATGGCCCGCGAGCGCGTTCTCGGCGTCGGCAATCTCGACTGGTATGACAAATTTGCTGCCCGCGTTAAGTCGCTGGGCAACGACCTGCGCGCCCTGTTGCGCGAGCTCAAGGCGGAAGGCAACCGGATCGCTTGTTATGGCGCCGGCGCAAAGGGCGGGACGATGGTCAACTATCTCGACCTTGGGCCGGGGTTCTTCGATTACGTCGTCGACGCCAACGCGTACAAGCATGGCAAGTTCATGCCGGGGCAGCATATTCCGATCTATCCGACGGCGACCCTGGCGGCCGACCGCCCTGACTACGTCCTGCTTCTGACCTGGAATTTTGCCGGCGAAATCCTTCAGCAGCAGGCGGCCTACCGTGAAGCCGGTGGTCGCTTCATCATCCCCATCCCTGAACCGCGTGTGATTGAGCCGACGCAACCCGTCGGCGACGGATCGTTCGCACTTCACAGCACGGCACAGCCGCCGGCCGCCGCGGTGGGGGTGAGTGGCTCCCCCGCTTAGTCGGCACGATGAGCTACTTACCGGAACATTCAGCGGGCAGCACATCGGCCAGGGTTGGCGCCGGATCGTGCGGGAACCGGTTTACCGACGCGCCGCTCGGCAATCGGCGCAGCGCGCGGGAAACGCCGCGACCGGCTTTTCTGCCTGCGACGGCACACGGGCAAGCCAGCACACAAGCGCTGCAGCAACGTCGTTACGCGAACGGATCGACCGCGGACATCGAGGGCCGAGCACCGCACGCGATCGCTCCTTCTATTGCCTTGCAGCGCGCGGCGCTTCGGACGCTGGCCGCATCTGGACTGCCGAAACTACTCGCTCGCCGCTATTCGGGCGTGGGCGCAATCCTGGCTTTCCATCGCATCCGTCACGTCGATTATAAATACGCATTCGGCTCGCAGCGCGCATCGGTCGCGCCCGACACTTTCACGCGCATCATCCTGGCTCTTCGCGAACGCAACTACGACTTCGTCGGCATGGACGAGGCGGTGCAGCGCCTCAAGACTCCGCAGTCCGATCGGCGCAAATTCGTCTGTCTGACGTTCGACGACGGCTACGATGATACATGCGCCGTCGCGTTCCGCATCTGTCGAATGTTCCAAGTCCCAATGGTGGTTTATCCCCTGACCGGGTTCCTGACGCGAGCGATACGGACGTGGTCGCATACCATTCCCATGTGGTGGTTGGGCCTCGAGCAGGCCGTTGCAAGCAACGAGGAGATAGAAGTCCCTTGGGACGGCGCGACGGAGCGTATTCCAACGCGGACGTCGGCGCAGAAGCGCCGGGCATATTTCGTCGTCGCGAGACGCCTCGCCGATGCTTCGCCGCAAGCCTGCTACGAGTGTTGTTCTCGCCTCGCGGAGACGAGCGGCGTCGACTTCATCGGCATGATGATCCAGCAGTCGTTGACACCGGCGATGATTGCCGAGATGAAAGCCAGCGGTTTGGTCGAGTTCGGTGCTCACTCCGTCAACCATCCGAACCTTCGGCAGTTGCCGCTCGCCGAAGCGCGCCGGGAGATCGCCGACAGCAAGGACGCGCTCGAAGATCTTCTAGGCAAGAACGTTCATCACTTCGCGTATCCCTACGGCGCCGCGCACGCGGCCGGACCACGTGAATTCGACCTTTGCCGCAAGCTCGGCTTCGCCTCGGCAGTGACAACCCGCATGGCGACCGTCGTTCCGGCGGACCGCGAGCATCTTCATTCGCTGCCGAGACTGACGATCAACGGCGAGTTTCAGAACACGCCACTGCTCAAGTTGCTGCTGTCGGGTACCCTCCCCAAGGCGCGCGAGACATTGCAATTTTGCCGGCGAATGGCGAAGGGAGCCATACGCCGTTGAGCGATCGGGGCCGCCCTGGGCCGACACCCGTTTCTTTTCTGGACGCGCCCGCCGCGCCGCGCCCGAGCCGCGGCGCCGGCCGGCCACTATGACCGGGCGTTCACCATCCGGCCGCAGTGTGGGACCCAATGCCGCGTGCGACGATTTCGCGCTGCCCACGAAATCAGATTTGAAAGTCCTTCTCTTTTCTTTTCTTTTCTTATATACCGATGCTGCATGTGCGACCGATTACGCTCCGCTCTCACGGACGACGGTGCACGGACCAGTCGGGAACGCCATGCTGACGAGCGCGTGAGATGACGCTGGCCACGAACTCTAGGCTGACAAAGGCGTGGCGAGTGCCGTGGGATCGCTTGGTGCAGGGACACCAGGTCAATCTGGCGTTCGCCGACCAAGCGCTGGTCAGCGGCGCGAATTTCGCGGCCGGCATCCTCTTTGCGCGCTCCTTGGGGCTATTCGAGTTCGGCCGCTTCACCCTGGCGTGGATCGTGGTCGAGTTCTCGGCTTCGCTCCAATATGCCGCGATCCTACAGCCGATGCTCAACGTTGGTCCGAAGCAGGCCGACGGCGAGGCCGCCCGCTATTATGACGCCGCCCTGATACAACAAGGCGCTTTCAGCCTGGTCTGCATGCTTCTCGTCGGCGGCGGGGCCGCCGCCGTCGCGCGTCTCTATCCATCGTTGCATATCGGTGATCTCGCCCTGCCTATGGGCATCGCTGTTGCCGGCCACCAGCTGCAATTTTTCGTCCGGCGCTATTTCTTTGCGCGCGAGCGGCCGGGCATCGCGTTCCTAATCGACAGCTGCCGCTATGTCGTCCAACTCGGTGCGACGATCGGGCTGGCCATCAGCATGCCCTTGGCGATGAGCGGCCCGACCGCGCTTTGGATCGTCGGCGGCTCGGCCATGCTTGCGGCGGTGCTTGGCGGATGGCTCGTCGGCCGGGTGCACTGGAACCGGGCGGCGATGACCGAGGCCGTGCGCCGACACTGGCATTTCGCCAAATGGGCCCTGCCCTCGGCGGCGATGTATCTGCTGGCGGGCCAAACTTCGATGCTGGTCGCAGGCGCGGTACTCGGCGCTGCGACGGCGGGGGCGATGAATGCCGCCAAGACCATTCTCGGCGTCGTGAATATCCTGTTGCTGGCCCTGGACAATTTCGCACCATCGCAGGCCTCGCGCGCGCTCGTCCTCGCCGGGCATGAGGCTTTCCGCACCTATCTGCGTCGCCTCGCGATTGGCGTCGCGGCACTGACGACTGGCGTCGTGATCCTTTTGAACCTCGACCCCGGCTACCTCATCCACCTGGTCTTCGGCAGCCAATACAATGGCTTGGGTTATCTGGTGCCCTGGTATAGCGCGGCGTGCTTCATCTACAGCATGAGCGCCGTGCTGGTCATCCGAGCGGCCGCGCTCGAAAGGACCAAAGCCATCTTCGTGTCCTACGCGTCGGCGGCGGTCGTTGCGATCGTTTTCGCCTATCCACTCGCACGGTTCGGGGGCGTGATCGGCATCCTGGCCGGCGCCGTCTTCACCGAGATCGTCCGCTTCGTGACCCTCGCGTTGCAGGTCCGTCGCGTGCGCCGCTACCTGTTCGCCCGCCTCGCCGCACCAAAGCGCGCGCTGGGATTGTTGGTAGTAACGGCCGCCACTACAGATCCGGCCGATCGCTGAAACGCGAGAGGTCCGTTCGTTCGGAACTTTTTAGGCTCCGAAGCGTTTTTAGTCGCGCCCACGCCACGATACGTCTCCATCCCAGGTTAACGCGATGTCCGTGAGATCCACTATCATCGAGGAACTCAAACGGGTAGCGCTGGAACACGACAAGCCCAACACGACCTTTGCCGACGAAACGACCCTTCTGGATTCGGGACTGGATTCCCTTTGCTTTGCGATCATCGTTGCGCGTCTGGAAGACATTTTCGGAGTCGATCCATTTAATTCGGCTGAAGAGTTGGCGTTTCCTGTAACGGTCGGAGAATTCATCGGCTTGTACGAACGCGCCGTCCCATGAGGCGCTCCCTTTGGGAGTTGACTGACGCCAGCGGACGCCCGGCGGAGCGCTATTTGTGGCATTGCGGCAGCACGATCGCTCTAACGCGGTTGCTCGAGGAAACGGTTCTCGGCGGTCGCGCAAGTGCACTCTATGGGCGCTCGGTGCTGGTCGCGACCGCGAACCAACTCACGGCGGCATCCATCCTTGTCGAGCTGGATGGATTTGCCGCCCGCGTCGTCATTTGTCCGCCTGATTTGATGCCGGAACATCTCGCCAGTATCGCGGCCGGCGCCCGCGCGGACGCGATCATATCCGATGTGGAGACGCTAAGCGCTGCCGCGCGCGGTCTGGAGTGCATCGAACCCTCCAGGCTTGAACCCCAGCCTGACCTCCCGCCAGTGCGCAACCAAGAGACGGGATGGGTTCTCCTCACCTCGGGCACCACAAGTGTCCCGAAAATGGTCGTCCACAATCTGTCCACGCTGACGGGAGCGATCTCTGTGGGCAGCGGGACGGGCGACGTTCCCGTTTGGAGCACGTTCTACGACATCCGCCGCTATGGCGGCCTGCAGATTCTTCTTCGTGCGTTGATCGGCGGCGGCTCTCTTGTGATGTCGGATGTCCGCGAAAGCATACAGGATTTTCTCAAGCGGGCGGGCGAAGTCGGCGTTACTCATATCTCTGGTACGCCTACCCATTGGCGACGCGCCCTGATGAGTTCGGCCGCACGGCGGATTGCGCCGCGTTATGTTCGGTTGTCGGGCGAGATTGCGGATCAGGCGATCCTCGATCGTCTCCGGGCTTTTTATCCTTATGCCGCCATCGGGCATGCCTTTGCGTCGACCGAGGCTGGTGTCGCGTTCGAAGTCCGGGACGGGCTGGCGGGCTTTCCCGCCAGCTTGATCGGACACGAAGGCGGCGCGGTGGAACTGCGCGTCAATGACGGATCGCTACGCATCCGCTCGACGCGAACCGCACTCCATTATTTGAACGGCTCAAATCCGTTGGCGGATGAGGACCGGTTCGTTGATACCGGCGACATGGTCGAGCAGGGAGGCGATCGCTACTATTTCATTGGGCGCAGGGGCGGTATCGTCAATGTCGGCGGGCTGAAGGTGCATCCCGAAGAAGTCGAAGCCGTCATCAACAGCCATCCCAAGGTCCAGATGTCGCTGGTCAGGGCGCGGAAGAATCCCATCACGGGCTTCCTCCTGGCCGCCGACGTGCTTCCACGGTCTCAGCCAGAGGGCCCTGACGCTTCCGAACTCCTGAAAAACGAAATCATCGCTGCCTGTCGCCGTGGCTTGGCAGCGTACAAGGTGCCGGTCGCCATCCGCTTTGTATCCAATCTGGATGTCGGGGCCTCCGGCAAGCTGGTGCGTTCCCTTGCCTAGCATCGTCGTCACCGGCGGCACGCGAGGCATCGGGCTCGGTGTCGCGCGCAAGCTCGCCATGGCCGGCCATCAGGTGATCGCGGTAGCGCGCAGCTCGGGTGAGGCGTTCGCCGTCGCGATCGAGGAATTGCACCGGGGGCAACAGGGCTCGCTGCATTTCAAAGCCGCCGACCTCGCCGACATTGCCGCCCTGCCGTCGCTGGCCAAAGAACTTCGGAAGGAATTCGGATCGCTTTACGGGCTGGTCAACAATGCAGGCATTGGAACCAGGGGGTTGCTCGCGAACATGCGCGATACCCAGATCGAACAGCTTGTCCGGCTCAATCTCCTCTCCCCGATGACCCTCACCAAATACATTCTCCGTTCGATGATGGCCGATGGGGGCGGCCGGATCGTAAACGTCGCTTCCATTGTAGCCTTTACGGGATATCAGGGCCTTGCCGTCTATGCCGCGAGCAAGGCGGCGATCGTGGGCTTCACCCGGTCGTTGGCCCGCGAAGTCGGCTCTTTGGATATCACCGTCAACGCCGTGGCGCCGGGATTTATCAAGACAAAGATGACTGAGACCCTGACGGGAGCACAGCGCGAGCAGATCGTGCGTCGAAGCGCGCTTCGCCGACTCGCCGAGGTCGATGACGTCGCCAATGCCGTCGCATTCCTTCTCGGCGATGGTGCAAGAAATATTACTGGGACAGTGATGACGGTGGACGCGGGAGGAACTGCCTAGGGTCTTTCAACGCTTTTTCTCCAGCAGGCTCTTTGCCTTCCACGCCTTCAGAAGCGGACTTCGTTCCGTTCGATGCGCGCGTAGAGATCGGCATCGACCCGCACAAAACTTTGGGTCGCTGCGTCTTCCATGAAGATCGGATCCGCGGTCGCGGCCGGATCGTAGGATTCTCGTGCCAGTTGCTGCTTTCGCGGCTTGAATGTCGACGTAACCTCGACCGCCTCGCAAAGGCGGACGAAGACGGGGCGCGCATAGCGCGGCAGGCGCTCGGCCAAATACCGCCATAACATGTCGAGCCTAAAACGCTCGTCGACCACGAGCGCCGCCATGCCCGCGCGGCCCTCGGCCCCTGGCACCGCGACACCGTACGCGACCGCCTCCACGACGCCGGGGCAGGCCGCGAGCGTCTCTGCGACTTGCTGCGACGAGACGTTCTCCCCGTTCCAGCGGAACGTATCGCCGACGCGATCGACGAAATAGAAATATCCTCTGTCGTCCTTGCGCATCAGGTCGCCCGTGCGGAACCAGGCGTCTCCTCGGGCGAAAACGTCTCGCATTATTTTGCGTTGTGTGGCTTCGGGGTCGGTGTAGCCTTCGAACGAACCGCCTCGCTCGGCGCGGCCGCTGTCCAGCCTGCCAAGCGTCTCTCCGATCTCATTCGCGGCGCATGGAATGCAAAATCCGTCGTCGCCGCGGAGCGGCATTCCCAATTCAACGTCGAAGCGAACAAGCACGACCTGCGAGCGCTGAGGCAGAAAGGGCGGGATCCGACCGAGCGCACCCGGTTCGCCTTCACAGTTGTAGAGTGTGAAACTTCCTTCCGTCGCGGCGTAAAACTCCAAAATGCGCGGTATGCGGAAGCGCTGTTCAAAGGCGCGCCAGATATCCGGCCGCAATCCGTTGCCGCAACAGAGTCTCAGGCGATGGGCGGTCTCAAGCGGATGCGATGGGCTTCGCATCAGAAACCGGCACAGCTCTCCAATATATTGGAACAACGTGCAATCCCAGGCGACGATCTCGTCCCAGAACCGGCTCGCCGAGAAGCGGGGCCGCAGGACGACGGATCCCCCGCTGACCAGCATCGCGCCGGTCGCCACGATCCCGCCGACGCTGTGATACATCGGCAGGCAATCGTACATTCGGTCGTTGGGGCCCGCATCCATCATGCCGGCGAACCAGTAGCTCCACTGAAGGATTCGTAGGTGGCTCACATTGGCGGCCTTGGGGAGGCCCGTCGTCCCAGACGTGTAGACGAGAAGCGCCGGGCTTCTCAGCGTTGGAGCGAGGTCACGGGCCAGTTGAGGCGCTTCGCGGTTATTCCGGATCTCCATGTCGACGCGCGGAAAATCCCGAATTTCCCCGCCATGGGCCCAGCAGGGGGCGCCAGACCGAAGTTGCGGCAGGGCCGCTAGGAACGCGTCGCCTAACGTCGCACCGACAACCACATGGCATGGCGAGACGGTATCGATGGCATGCACAAGCGACGCGCCGACAAGGTTGGTGTTGACGAGTGCGGCCACGCCGCCCATCCGGGTGACGCCCAGCCAAAGCGCTAGATAATCGGCGCAATTGGGCATGAACACGCAGACCACGTCGCCCGCAGTGACGCCGTTGTCGAGCGCCCAGCGCGCGTAGCGGTTCACGCGTTCCGCAAGCCATTGGTAACTGAGGATTTCGGTATCGTCGATGAGCGCCGGCGCGGCGCCGAACCTCTCGGCTAATTCCTCGATGAGGATTGGCAGAGTGAGAGCAGGATTGCGAAGGATCGGCGCAGTCCGCTCGAGCGCACGCATCCAGGCGCCCTTCGCCCAACTTCTGCTTACTTCAGGTGAGGCGATCGCCTGCTTGTCCATCACGACCGCGTCCCAGCGCCCAACATTTTCATGCGCCGCGGCAGGCCGCCTGTAGTGCATCCACGGCCGCCATAATGTCGCGCCGAGTCGTTTTTCCATTGGTGACGCAAGCGCGGACCACCTCGCGTCCTTCGAACATCGCTACCGACACCCAGGCGCGACCCGATGCGAGGACTCGGCTGACGACCTCCCTGGGGCGCTCGGCTCCGGCGGGCGGTTCGGCGCATACGACGGCAAGGGCGGGCTCGTTGGCGATACGCCATCCTTGAGCAGCAAGCGCATCACCGAGGAGACGCCCGAGCGCGACTGCGCGCTCCACATGCGCCGCATAACCGGCCCATCCGGCGGTGGCAAGCGCAAGAAACAAGCGCAATCCGGAAAACCTGCGCGACCACTGGATCGAACTGGTATAGGGATCGAAGTTGAGGGCGCCGGACGGCGGCATGAAGCTGGCTGACACGCCGAAGACTTCCGGCAACAGCGACGCGCGCGTCGTGATGAACATACCGCAACCCATGGTCGCCGCGAACCATTTGTGCGCGTCGATGGTGATCGAGTCCGCTCGCTCGATGCCCGCGAGCCGGTGACGAAGGCGGTCCGATGCGACCAACGCGCCGCCCCAGGCGGCATCGACGTGGCACCAAAGACCGGCATCCCGCGCGATCTCTGCCGTCGCGACCAGCGGATCGATCGCGCCGGCGCCGGTCGTTCCGGCGGTGGCGGCGACCATCACCGGCGTGCATCCTTGCGTGCGGTCACATTCGATGGCCGCAGCCAGACTGTCCGGACGCATTCGTCCGGTCCCATCGGTCGCGATTATCCGTACTGCCGTGCGGCCGATCCCGGCCTGGTGCGCAATCTTGAGCCAAGCGAGGTGGCTCTCGCGCGACACGTAGAAGACCGGCGGGCCGGCAAAGGCGCGCGCGCCTTCCGCCGCGAAGCCGGCGCAGGCTCGGGTCAGGGCACACAGGAGCGCCGTATAGTTCGCTTCCGTGCCACCGGTTGTGAACTGTCCTCCGATCTCGCCCGTGAGGCCCGCGCGTCGCGCCACGGCAAGGATCGTATGACGCTCGATCTCGACCGCCGCCGGCGACGTGGTGGCGGTGGCGAGCTGCGGATTGAAGACGGCGGCAATGCGATCCGCGCACTGCGCCGGAAACGTCGGAGCCGGATTGAACAAGCCGAGATAGCCTGGATGGGTGAAATGGACGACACCGGCCTCCATCTGCGCGATCACCCAGGAGAGAAGCTCCTCGAGAGGTCGGGGCGCGGTGAAATCGAAGTGGAGCAGCGCCTCGCGAATGGATGATTCGTCAAGCGTCGGCGTCACCGGGCCTGCGACAACCCGCGCGCTGGTCGCGGCGAGGGCGGAACTCAGGAAATCGTCCCAGTAACGGCGGTCGTCTTCGCTGGGGAAGAACGCCGGCACCGGCGGTGCGTCCGGATCCCATGTCATCCCTCCCGGATCCGATCCCCGCCACTGGAAACTGTCGGATGCAATTCGATCCCGCAGGGTCATGTCAGGCCATGCCGGCGATTTGTGTCAAACTTTCCCGGCGACTGCTTCGCGAACGGAAGCGACGCAACCCGGATCGCGTGCGTTCCGCATAAAGACAGGCCAGCCATTGTCGGTAAAGCGCGACAGCCGCCGCGTGCCAGCTGTGGACGATCGCCGCGTCAGGGATGCCGGGAAATTCCGCGAGGAGCTCCGGAGAGCGGTTTCGCAGCGCTCGTGCCCGGAATTTCGCAAGAACTTCCGTCGTATCGGCATCGAAATAGCCATGGGGAATTTCCGGATAGCCGTCGGATCGCCCCCGGAGAAACCGCCCGACGTCGCGGCGATATTCCCGATGTAACGCGTGTCGATCGTATTCGGGATGCCCTTGAAGGAAGAGGAACAGACTCCGGCTCTGCCGCACGAACATGTCGGGACCGGTCTCCGGCGATCGCAACAAGATCCGATGACCCCGAGCGGCGAGCATATCCTCGGCGAGACCGTTATGCCGCGAATGCGGAACGAACCACTCCGAGGGCTGACTCTCGACCAAGTCGTGATCGGCCGATTTCTCGCACTTGAAGACGCCTGAAAGCTTACCGGGAAACGCATGGCGTTCGATGCCGTCCAGGTAAAGAATGGCGGCATGCGCCGCGAGACATGACCAGATCGTCGATAGTGTGTGTTCCTGCGCCCAATCGACGAGCCTCGTAAAAGCTGGCCAGAAGGGCTCCTCTGTTAAGCTGGGCGCACGCGGCTCCGTACCCGTTACAATCAAGCCATCGATATGTTTGTCCGCCAATGCGGCGAGATCTTCATAGCGTTCCGAGATCTGTGCGCGTCCTGCGTCGGACCGCGGCACTTCGGGGAGCGCGAGAAGTCTTAGACGGACCGGCAAGCCGGAAGACGCCGCATCGAGCAGGTCTCCAAACTGCTTCTCGGTATTTCCAAGCTCGGTGTCCGGCATGTTGTTCACAAGACCGATGACGAGCGCATCGCGGTCCCTGAGCGGCAGCCCCGATTTTCGCCCGAGCGCCGTGCCGTCCATCGACCGATGCCGCGCGAGCAAGCCAGCGGTCATCCCTACCTCGTGCCCGTGGCCCGGATGCCGATCGCTGCATCCAGGGCCTGGCTCAAATCGGCAATGATGTCGTCCACGTGCTCAATCCCGACGCTGAGACGAATCATATCGGGTGTGATGCCGGCATTGTGCTGCTCCTCGGCCGACATTTGCCGATGCGTTGTCGAAGCAGGATGGCAGGCTAGCGATTTGGCATCGCCGAGATTGACGAGCCGTTTGACGAGGCTCAGGGCGTTGTAGAACGCCAAGGCGCCCTCGAACCCGCCACGGACCCCGAAGGTCATGAGCGCGCAAGCGCGACCCCCCAGATATTTTCGCACCAGATTATGGTGGGGGTGATCGGGGAAGCCGGCATAACTGACCCATGTGACGCGGCAATCGGCGCGCAGGAACTCTGCGACCTTTCGGGCATTTTCCACATGGCGGTCGACGCGAAGCGCGACTGTCTCGATGCCGAGGAGCAACAGAAAGGCATTGAATGGCGAGAGGGTCGCGCCCGTGGCTCGCAGATAGACATTGCGGCAGCGTCCGATATAGGCCGCTGCTCCAAAATGCTCCGTGTAGACGAGGCCGTGATAGGAGGCATCGGGTTCGCTGAACATCGGGAACCGCTTGGCATGCCGCAACCACGGGAACTTTCCGCCGTCGACGATCGCACCACCAAGCGTCGTACCATGGCCTCCCAAGTATTTCGTGAGCGAATGCACGACGATGTCGGCCCCATGCTCGATAGGCCGCAGCAAGATCGGACTCGCCACCGTGTTGTCGACGATCAGGGGAACTTCCCTGCCGTGGCTGACATCTGCCAGCGCCTCGATATCGCAGATGTTTCCCGCCGGGTTGCCGACGCTCTCGCAGAAAACCGCGCAGGTGTCGTCGTCGATGAGCGCTGCGATCGCTTCGGCTGCATCGCTTGCTGCGAAGCGCACGGTGATCCCCATCTTCGGCAAAAGATGCGCGAAAAGCGTATGGGTCGTGCCGTAGAGCTGGGGAACCGATACGATGTTTTTGGCCGGTGCGGCGACATTGAGGACAGCGTAGTGCAGTGCGGCTTGGCCGGAAGCCACGCACATCGCCGCCACACCTCCCTCGAGCGCGGCAATGCGCCGGTCAAGGACGTCCGTGGTCGGATTGGAGATCCGAGCGTAGCGATATCCTTCCGCTTCGAGATTGAAAAGCGCTGCGCCGTGCTCCGCGCTATCGAAGGCATAAGCGACGGTTTGATAAATTGGCACGGCGACGGCGCGTGTCGTCGGATCAGAACTGAAGCCGCCATGGATCGCGATTGTTTCGCTACGCATGTGGCGCTCTGTCGACCTAAGTCGCCAATTTCGGAGCGGACTTGATGAGGAGGCGCTCGTATTCCGTCCACGAGGGGATGACGCGCTCGTCAGGAGCGAGATGCCGACTGAGGGCGCCGTGACCGTGCTCCGGGTCGCTATCGAACCTGAGATGTTCGATCAGGAAATGCTGGAAAGCTTCCAGAGTGGGATTGTCCCAATCCGGGGCGCTAAGGAACGCACGGAAAACCTTTTCAAGACCTCCCCCTTCATAGCTGCCGACGCTCATTGCGCGAATGGCGGGGGTGATTTTGCGGATAGCGGCCAGGTAGGAATGACCGAGTTCGTCCACATGCGAACTTCGTGACTCACGAGCGGGGCTTAAGTTCAGTAATCGACGCATAAACTCGTCATGATTCATCTTCTCGTTTGCCGCCGCGACGCCCGGCCATGGAGAGAGATTTGCTGTGTTGCATTCCTCTCTTTCGAGTTTCTTTAAATTCGCGTCGAAGGGATATAACCCACAGGCAATGTGGAGGTTTTCTCGAAACTGAACAGAAAAGAAATAATAAGACTGTGCCACACGTAAGAGATCCGTCTGACCGAGATCAGTCCATCTCAGTCCACAAATCCTTGTAATTACCTCAAAGTTATTTGCGGACTCTATTGGGCAGTCGATATTCGTCGCGGCGATTGCTGTCGACGTGACCTGTATTGCTGGATCTATCGTTGGCTCCACGACACGTGGTTGATGCATTTGCCGCTATCCTTCAACTTGCTGCCTGAGATCCTCGACCGGTCGGAGATCGCGATGATCGTGGCCCCCTGTCTTGAGCCCTGTAGAGGTTTCCTCGCGGGCGGCGGATGCAAGCGTGTCGCGAGCAAGAGCGGCAGCGACCGCGATCAGCCTAGACACTGCCACTTTCACCTTTGCCCTGTTGCGGCTCTGTTTAGCTCCAAGAGCTATGAGTTCTTCATGTTGCGCGACCACATCGGGGGCAAACCGCGCGCCAACCATGCGGGCGGGATTTCCCAGCACGATCGCATACGGTCGCACGTTGCCCATCACGACCGATCCCGCACCGATGATGGCGCCCCGCCCGATTGTCACCCCGCTGAGTATGGTGGCACCATAACCGATCCACACGTCCGACCCGATTACTACTCGAACGTTGCGCCCGGCGCCTTGGTAATCCGGATCGCCGATCCAGGGGGCCTTTCGAATCGGCACGCCCACCACCGTGTGGTCGTGGTCAAAGCGCCCTATGATGCCGACGGCGTTAGCAATCATCACGTCATCGCCGATCTCGCCATCGCATTCGATGGTGCAGAGCTTGCCGACATAGACGTCGTTACCAATGACGAGATGTCTTGGCGCGGCAATCTTGGAGCCAATGCCGATATAAAGATTCCTGCCCGTCTTCACGTTCGCCCGAATGGCGTAGAGCTTGAAGATCATTTGCCACAGCGGGCGCAGGCTCGACAGAAGGAACTTCACGGTGCACTCCCTGGCACGCGCGTGTTTTCTATTGCCTGCGTACTGTCGAGGTGGCGGCGAGGGGTCGGGGCCCGAGAAAATGCTGGCCGTGCTTCCACGACTAACTCCCACGGCGGCAGCATGCCGTCGCTAACGTGGCCGCCACAGAGCCCCAGGGCTCTCTCGGCCTCCATCTGTACGGGTCATTATATAAGGGTATCGATAAGAAAAGAAACTATTTTCTTTTCGATTCCGCCACCGCTCTTTGGTTCTGGGCGCGGCGTTGGGTTTCGCAGGATCGGATCGGGAGGCTGCGCTGAAAATTCTCCTCTCGGCGTTCGCATGCGAGCCGGCCAAAGGGCCCGAATTCGAGGTCGGTCGGAATGGGCCGTTAGTCTCGCCGAGCTCGGGCATTAGGTGACGGTCCTGACGCGCGATTTCAACCAGTGGCCCAATGCAGCAAGGCCTTTCTTCCTTGCCGGAAATGGGAGAGCGGCGATCGATAGTGGCGACGGCCGGCTCGAGGCGGCACCCTCGCTGGGCGGTTCTGGCATCGAGCACCTTGTTCATGATCCTTGGCGCCGCGGCGCCGAGTGCCGCCACTATCGGTCCGTGAGTCGCCAGAGCGTCGAAGCGCGACCCGACGTGCTGACATTCACTTCGACACGCTACGATAGGCCGGTCACCCTCGCTGGCGATGTCACGGCCAGGATTTATGTCACGAGCGATACGCCAAGCTTCGATCTGAGCTGCGTGTTGTCGCGCGTGACCGCAACAAGTCTTTGCACTAGCAGTTAACCCCGGGGCCGGTGCCGACCCGACGACCACGCCGCTCGTCGCAGCCTCCCTAATCACACTCGGCATCATGCACGGCGTCGCGATGCCGCCACATCTTCTGCTGCCGGCCTCTGCTCGGTGCCTCTAGGGAAACGCCATGCCGTCCCTTCGGTTTCGTCTTTACGCTTCCTCGAGTCCCAACGTTGCGCCTGCGGCTTTCGGTCGAGGCCTAAGGACATCAGGCCGATCATATTTGAGGCGACCGTATGGGCAAAGTTTTGCGAACCGCTTCTAAACGATTGATGCGAATTTGACATTGGTTTGGTGTTTTGCGGATAAGTATTTGATGCCGATACCGCATTCAGTCCGGTGCGCGTCTCAATGACCATGCCGATCGCGAAAAGCGAAACGATCATCGACAACAGCGGAAGCTAGCCTGCAACCACGCCTTCGGAAAGCGTCGCCGGTATCGAGGGGTACGTCGCGACCTAGGTCGTGCGCTCTCCGGTCGGATACAACCCGCCCAACTCGCCGATTTCCCCGCCGAGCGACGCCTTGCCACGCAAGGCGGCGCGACGGGCAAGAGCGCGCAAGCATGCGACGCGCTGCCACAGTGTCAGCCGGCTCTGCACCAGGACTCTGCCGTAGGCGCCCAGGAAAATCAGCTTCTGCACCGAAACCGACTGCAGTATCGCCAGCGCGCGCGCCGGCCGGCCGAAAAACCATTCGGCCCGGCGATCGGCATAATACGCCGCCGGCAAGTTTGCGCGCTCCGCGCCGCGGTCATCGGCCATCGCCGCGACGCTGAACTGGCGCGAATGGCAGCGCCGGAGGAACAGTGGCTCGTGCCCCTGCCAAAAGCGTCCTTGCTGGGTGAGCTCGGCGAGAAAGATCTTGTCGCTCGCCAGGAAATTCCCCAGTGGCGCGATCCGCTTCAATGCGGATCGTCTGATCACACCGAAATTCTCGACGTTCATGTTCGTATGCATGACGATCGCCACGAATCGGGCGACGGCGTCCGATGAGGCGACGTCGCTGTTCCGCTCCGGCATGGCCGGCCAGCACATGCCGCTGGCGTCGATCATGCCACCACGCTCGGGCGAGAAGGGCAGCGGCGAGCCGTCCTCGTCGACCAGGACGGTTGCCGGCATCGCCAGGACCACCGAGGGGTCGGCGTCGAGCGCGGTGACACAAGCAGCGAGAAACCCGGGCGCAAGAACGTCGTCATGAGCCGCCCATTTGAAGAACTCGGTGTCGCCGCTATGCTCGATGAGCCAGTTGAAATTTCTCACGGCGCCGATATTGCTGGCCTGCCGCACGTAACGGACGCGTCCGTCCTGCCGCGCGTAGCGGCGGCAGATCTCTTCGGTGCCGTCGGTCGACGCATTATCCGAAATGAGCAGCTCGAAATCGCCGCAGCTCTGACCGAGGATCGATTCGACGGCCTCCGCCAAATAGGCTTCGCCGTTATAGACTGGAATCCCGAGTGCGACCCTGCTCATTGCTCTTCCTTGCTCCGACAAGCGGTGGTCTCGCTTCCCGCCTCGTGGCACGGCCCTAGCCGGACAAGGCGTGCTGATACATATCCAGCGGCGCCATTCGGCACCGCTATAGGAAGGATTGAAGGAAACATCCCTTCCTGCCTTCCGCCCGCGGGTGCGGCGCCGGGCACCGTCCCTGTTCCTCTGCCGCGATTGTAGCGTAAGAAAAGAAAAGAAAATACTTTCTTTTTGACTCATGCCGCCTTACGGTTTTCGAGTGCATTGCGTCGACGGCCCGCGGGAGAACGGCCTTGAAAATCCTGCTATCGGCCTTTGCCTGCGAGCCGGGCAAGGGATCCGAATTCGAAGTGGGATGGAATTGGACGATCGGCCTTGCCGAATTCGGGCATGACATCACGGTTTTGACACGGTCCATTTCCAAACCGGCCGTGGAGAAGGCGCTTGGGGCCCTACCGGCTGGCATGGAGAAACCCCGCTTCGTGTACGTCGACTTGGCGCCGGCGTTCCGCTGGGAGAAACGCGGGCCGCTCCATCTGCACCACATCGTCTGGCAACACTGCGCCGCGCGCTTCGCCCAGCGCCTCAATGCGGTCGACCGCTTCGATTGCGTTCACCACGTGACCTATGCCGGCCTGCGCTCGCCCAGCTTCATGGGACGGCTCGGCATTCCGTTCATATTCGGACCGGTCGGCGGCGGCGAAGTCGCACCATGGCGGCTGCGCGTCGGCTATACCCTGCACGGGCTGGTATTCGACGCATTGCGCGACTTGGCCAACCTGGCGGTGCGGCTGGAGCCCGCAATCGCGCAAACCTTCGCGCGCGCCACCCGCGTTTACGTGACGTCCAGTGAAACCTTGCGTCTCGTGCCGCCGTGCTATCGGCAGAAAGCTGCCGTCGAACTTGCGATCGGCAGCGACGAGAGAAAGCTCCAACCGGTATCGGCAAAGCCGCTGCGCCGTTCTCCCGATATGCCATTCCGTGTGCTCTATGCCGGGCGTTTCGTCGACTACAAGGGCATGCATCTGGGAATCCGAGCCTTCGCCAAGCTATCGGCCGCGCAGCCGACAGCACATCTGACATTGATCGGCAGCGGCCCGGCGGAAGCCCATTGGCGACGCCTGGCAAACAATCTCGGCATCGCCTCGCGGATCAGGTGGCTGCCGTGGCAACGGCAGCAGGACATGACGACATTCTATCCCGAGCATGATGTCCTCTTGTTTCCCACGCTTCACGAGTCCGGCGGCCTGGTCGTTCTCGAAGCGATGAATCACGGATTGCCCGTCGTCTGCCTGAAGCTGGGAGGTCCGGGCGTCCTGGTCGATGATAGCTGCGGACGCGCAATTGACGTCGCGGGCAAGAGTCGCACGCAAGTCATCGCCGAACTCGCCGATGCGCTGAGCGAACTCGCCGATTTCGGTGCGCGTAGCGCCCTCTTCAACGGCGCACATACACGCTGCCGCGAGTTCTCGTGGCAGAAAAAAGTTCAACGCATCTACGGATTCGCGTCGTGACGTCGCTGTCGGACATCAAACGGCGGACGCTTTTCGCGCTGCTCGCTGGCTATCTGCTGTTCGATTATGCATTCATGCAGATACGAATTCCGCCGTCCGGATTCGGCGTTCCGTTGGGCGAGATTTTCCTGATTTTCGTGCTGATGACGACGGATATCCCGCTTGTCTTGAGCAGGCTGAGCTCGATCGTCTACCTGTTGCCGTTTCTGGTGTGGTGGACCTACGGCATCGGACGCGCGGCTGACGACGCCATGGGCCGCGGCTTTTGGGCGCTGCGGGACGCGACGTCAGTTATCGAATCGCTTTACGTGATCGTCGGCTTTGCCATCGCCGGGGGTACTAATACCATCGAACGCCTGGCGCGGTGGCTGCCGATCATACTGGCGATCACCTGCGTCTACGGACTGGGATATGCGTTCAAGTCGGAGATTCAGGCGATATCGCCGAGCGTGATCGGCGCGGCCCGTGAACCGCTTCCGCTCTTGGGCGACTATGCGATCACGGGCACGGTGATGCTGTGGACGGCCTTCTACTGCCTGATAGTGTCCTGGAAGGCGGGAATCTGGCGCCATCTGAGGGTGCCGATCGCAGGTCTGCTGATCGCATTCGTGATCACGATCATCCAGGCACGAACGTCCTATTTGCAACTGCTCGGAATTGTCGTGATCCTTTTGCTGTTCCGCCCGCGCGCCATCGGCAGGCTCGCGGTGGCATTGCCGATCCTGTTCTTTTTTGTCTTCGTCGTCTCGGCTTTCGATCTGCATATTGCCGGACGCCTCAGCGACAAGGTCTCATTTTCGTTTCTCGCCGAGCACATCGAGACAATTTTCGGAATTGGCACGAACGATCCGGGCAGCCTTGGGATGGCCGCGCAAGGCGTCGACATGCGCTTCGGCTGGTGGGAGACCATCTATGAGCGCTTGACTGCGGATTCCGCGACGCTACTGACCGGCCTCGGCTATGGAATTCCCCTCACGAATTTCCACGACGAATTCGGCGATCTCGTTCGCGAGCCGCACAATTCGTACATCTCGGTCGTCGCGCGCCTCGGTGTTCTGGGCTTTGTTGCCTGGGCCTGGATGCAGGTCGAACTCTTCAGAGGCTGGTTGCGCGCCTATCGCGCATCCCAGCGCGCGCGGTGGCAAGACGGCGAGATCGTGCTGCTGATGATCGTAGCCTTTGCCGTGCTCGTCCTGATCGAAGCCATCGGCGAGGACGCCCTTGAAAAGCCATATCACGCAATCCCGCTTTATACCCTATGGGGTATGGCGCTAAGGATTGCTTACGCGTTCAACGAGTCGGCCTGTATCAAGACCGACGCGCCGGCACCGGCGCAGCATTTCGCGCGCAAGGCCGGGGCTTCCTCCCAGTGAACGCGGCAAGGACACGGCGATGCGGTTGGTGCTGAATCTCCTGCGACCCCTGTGGCTCCGGCTGTTCCGGCTCTATGCCATTCGCGGCAAGGTCACGGTCGGCAGGCGGCTCCATATCGGCATCGGCTCGAAGATCGCCGCGCCGCGCGGCCTTACCATCGGCACCGACGTCTATATCGGCAAGCTCTGCACCATCGAATGCGATGGTGCGATCGGCGATGACGTGATGATCGCGAACGCCGTCGGCATCGTCGGCCGCTACGATCACGATTTCCGCGTCGTCGGCGTATCGATCCGGCAGGCGCCGTGGATCGCCGACACGACCGACGCCCGGCGCGACGTCAATCAGCGTCACCGCGTGATCATCGGCTCCGACGTGTGGATCGGCTATGGCGCCATCGTGCTCTCTGGCGTGACCGTTGGCCGCGGCGCGATCGTGGCGGCGGGTGCCGTCGTGACCCGGGACGTGGCGCCCTACGCGATCGTCGCCGGCAACCCGGCGCGGGAAATCGGATCGCGCTTCACGCCCGAGACCATCCCGCGCCACGAACAACTTGTCCGGGTCGGCAACAAGCCGTCGAAACGCCCGGCGGGCACACAGTCGCTCCGGGCGCTCCTCCGTCTCGGTATTCTGGCCGCTCTCATCGCCGCCGGCGCCGGCCTTGGACCTGCGGTCGCCGCGGAGCCGCCGCTCCCCGGCCGCATGATCCGTGTCACGGATCACGGCGTGACCGGCAACGGTGCCGCCGACGATACGGCCGCTTTGCGCACCGTGCTCGCCAATTTCGGACCCGGCAACACCGTCGTACTGCCACCCGGCACTTACAAGGTCTCCCGCCTCGTCCTCCCGTCGCACTCCTATCTCTATGCACCACATGGCGCGACCGTTTTGGGCACGGTGGTCGCGAAAGGTCCAACAACGACGGTGCGCGGCATCACGTTCCGCAATGCGGCGCTCGACATCAGCCGTTCCGTGGATGTTACTGTCGGCGATTGCCGCTTCGAGGGCGCTATGGCGTCGATCAAGCTCGACGGTGCGAGCGGCGCCCTCATCATCAACAATGATTTCGACGACAACGTCGCGGTGGTCAGCGTCGGCGGATGGGCGGTCGATCATTCGACCTTCTCCGGCAACCATTTCGTGAATTGCGCGCAAGGCATCGGCCTCGATTTCAACGATGCCCCCTCGCGCGGTCGCGACATCGTTATCGAGCGAAACATCTTCATTGGCACGCGCCGGATGCCGATCGAGGTCGGACCCGTCGATGCGTATACGCGCGACCTGATTGTTCGTGACAACTGGGCGTCCGATTTCGACAATCGGGGCCCCGATCCCGGCCAGACGATGTCGACATTCGTCGCGTATTCGCTGGTGCCGACCAAAGGGGTTGATACCCGGATCATTCACAATTTTGCGATCGCCGGGCCCCGACAGCGGGGCGATATCGGCATCGAGCTCGCGGGGTCTGGCGAGATCGCCGACAACTTCACCGACGGATTCAAATATGGCGCGATCGTCTACGGCGCTGGGTTCAGCGTCCACGACAACAACTTCGTGGGCACGACCATCGCCACGGTGCTCAATTACAGTAAATATCCGGGAACAATCGCGGCCAATACTATCAACGCGCCCGCAGAGCAGTTCCCGCAACCAACACGCCAGCCGTGGCCGTGATGACCGCCTTGCCTTGCCCAGTTTGCGGCACAATCGCGCACGACAAACTCGTTCTGGTTCGCGCCGTGCCGCTGATCGGGTGTCAAATTGCCGCGTCGCGCGCCGAGGCGCTCGCCGTCGGGCGCGGCGATCTCGATATCGTCGCCTGCCGCGAATGCCATCATGTCTTCAACCGAGCCTTCGAGCCCGAACGGATCGCCTATAGGCAAGGTTACGAGAATTCCCTCGGATTCTCGCGGCGTCACCGGGCTCATATCGACACCATCGTTAGCTCACTGATCGAGCGATACGACCTGCGGAGCAAGACGGTCGTCGAGATCGGCTGCGGCAGCGCCGATTTCCTGCGCCAGCTTTGCGCCGCCGGCAGAAATCGCGGGATCGGCTACGACCCCTCCCAGCCGAGCCAGCCGGCGGTGCCGGCCGGAAATGGCTCGGTTGAAATCGTTGGGACATCCTTCGGCGACGCTGCACCGGGCATCGTCGATGCGATCTGCGCTCAGCATGTGCTGGAGCATTTGCGGCAGCCCGTCGAAACGTTGCGATGGGCCCGCGCGCATCTCGTCGCCGGCGGCGTGGGCTATTTCGAAGTTCCCAACGCCGACACGATCTTCCGCAATCTCAACATCTGGGATTTGACGTATGAGCACGTTTCGTATTTCTCGCCCGGATCGCTGCGCCGCGCGCTGACCGAGGCAGGTTTCTCGGTCCTCCACGTCGAGAGCACGTTCGGTGGGCAATATCTCGATGCCGAGGCCATTGCCGAACCACACAGCGTCAGCATGCCGGCTACGGAAACCTTTGACGGCTTCCCGGCGTCGTTCGCCCGAGCCATGGCGTTCTGGCGGAAGCAGGTATCCGAGTGGCGAGAGGCCCGACAAAAAGTTGTCTTATGGGGCGCCGGCACCAAGGCAGTGGCATTTCTCAACATGCTCGGCATCCGCGCGGGCTATGGCATCGATTATGTCGTCGACATCAATCCACGGAAACCCGGCCGTTACATTCCGGGCACAGGACAATGCATCGTGCCTCCGGAGTTTCTGCGCGAATACCGCCCGGAATGGGTCGTCGTCATGAATCCGGAGTATCGGAGCGAGATCGAAGCGCAACTGCGCGAGCTCCAAGTCGGCGGCACCGTCATTCAAAGCGTGCTCGCGGATCCCTGCCTGGCATGATCAAGACAATCACGGATCTGGGCGACGCATCATTGTTACTGCCGGCTTGCGCCATATTGTTCCTGGTGTTGCTGGCGACAAACCAGCGAACGGCCGCACGCGCCTGGGCGCTCTCGGTTGCCGTATGTATCGCCACTGTCGTGATCGCCAAGCTCGGATTCGAGGCTTGGGGTAGCGAGGTGCCCGCGCTCCACATCCGCAGCCCCAGCGGACATATCGCGTTGAGCGCGACATTCTACGGCGGGATCGCGATGCTGTTGGCCGGTCGGCGTTCTTTTGTGCTGTGCCTTGCGGCCTGGTTTAGTGCAGTCGCGCTCGTGATCGCCATCGCCGCGACCCGCTTGATGTTGCACTTGCACACGCCGGAGGAGATCGCGGTCGCGTTTGTGATCGGAACCGGCAGCCTTGCAATCCTTGCAGCCTCGCGCCCTGCGGACGCGCAGATCGCCCTTCCGTGGGCTGGCTTGGCATGCGTATTCGCTGTGCTCGCGGTCGCCACGCACGGTCACGATCTGACGGCGGAGCCTGAATTCATCCGCATAGCCCGCCAGCTTTGACGTCAATGCAAATGACACTCCTTTGCGCTGTCCATAGCCGCTCAAGGGAGAAACTGCGAGTTCCCCCACCCGCCGAATGCTGCGTGGTGAGCTTACACCTGCCTCCTGCATGCTTCCTTTGGGAAGCCCGAAGAACAAAAGCCCACCTTTTAGGTGGGCTTTTGTTTGATCTAATTATTTTTTGGCTGGTTGCGGGGGGAGGATTTGAACCTCCGACCTTCAGGTTATGAGATGAATAAGACCACGCCGCCGGGAGTATCCCGTAGCCGCCCTAGTACGCCGTAGTACGATTTATCGCATTATTTCATTGAGTTAGTGGACGGCATATTTTTGATCGGCTATGATGGCCTTCGACTGATCGTGAGATCGCCTGCTTACCTGGCGCTTACCCGGAGAAGGCCGAATGCCCAAGCTCTCAAAGCCGCTGATCGCAGCGATCAACCCGACGGACCAGGATGTGGTGGTGTGGGACAGCAGCCTTCCCGGCTTCGGCCTGCGGGCCAAGGCGTCGGGCGTCAAGACCTTCGTCATTCAATACCGGAACCGCAGCGGGCGCAGCCGCCGCCTGTCGCTCGGCAATCTCGGCAAGGTGACGCTCGATCAGGCACGCAAGGAAGCGGTGAAGCTGATGGGACAGGTCGCGGCCGGAACCGATCCTGCCGAAGAGCGGCGCATGCGGCTGCGCAGCGAAACCATCACGCAGTTGGCCGACGTGTACATGAAGGAGCACTGCGCCGGCCGCTGCAAGCCGCGCACGATCGAGGCGCACACCTGGCTGCTCAACAAACTCATCAAGCCGAGGCTGGGCAAACGGAAGCTGCTCGACCTGCGTCCGGTCGATATCGCCAAAATGCACGCCGACCTGCAATCTACGCCCTATAACGCGAACCGTGCGCTCGGCCTGCTGCGTGCGATGCTGAACTGCGCCGAACGCTGGGAGATGATCCCGCGCGGCAGCAATCCCGCCGCCGTGATCAAGCCCTACCCGGAACGGAAGCGGGAGCGCTTTCTAAGCGCGGATGAACTCAAATCGCTGATGGATGCGCTCGACACGGCAGAAACGGATGAATCCATCGATCGCTATGAGGCCGCCGCGATCCGGCTGCTGATCTTCACCGGGTGCCGGCTGAGCGAGATTACGACGCTCGAATGGGATAGCGTGGATTTGGTAAACGCCCGGATCGTCTTGGAGCGTCACAAGACCGATCAGCACGGCGCCAAGATCATTCCGCTCAACGCTCCGGCGCTAGGGATTCTGACCGATCTGCCGCGCGTCGATGACAACCCTTACGTCATCGTCGGGCAGAAAACGGGCAAGTACCTCATCAACCTGCAAAAGCCCTGGCGGCGCGTGCGCAAGGCAGCCGGTCTCGATGATGTTCGCATCCACGATCTGCGGCACAGCTTTGCGAGCTTCGCCATCGGTGCCGGCGTTCCGCTCGCGCTGATCGGCGGACTGCTCGGACATCGCAGCGTCCAGACCACAGCCCGCTACGCCCATCTTGCCAATGATCCGCTCAAGCAGGCGACAAATGTCATCGGCGGCTTGTTCGCTGTGAAGCCGCCCGCAGCGCCCGAACAAGGGCAGACGCAAGATGCGTGACCGGATACGAGGGCAACGGAATCTTGACAAAATGTCCTTTATAAGAGACAATGCTAATGGTAGAGGTTCGGCAGACTGACGTTTTCACGGATTGGTTTGCGGGGCTGCGGGATCGCGAGGCGCGCGCCCGGATCACGGTCCGCATCCGCCGTCTGTCGCTCGGCAATCCCGGCGACGTGAAGCCGGTAGGCAGCGGTGTATCGGAGATGCGGATCGATTACGGCCCTGGCTATCGGGTGTATTTCGTCGGGCGCGGCGACACGGTTGTTGTCCTGCTCTGCGGCGGCGACAAACGACACCAGGATCGCGACATCGCGCGTGCCCTCGAATTGGCACAAGAGGTTTAGAGAGGACGACATGGCTCGCAAGACGACCCGTTGGGATGCGGCCGACTCTTTGGAGACCAAAGAGGACATCGCGGCCTATCTCGATGCCGTGCTTGAGGACGGCGATCCCGATTTACTGAAAGCCGCGCTCGGCGACATCGCCCGCGCCAAGGGCATGACCGAGATCGCGCAGGCCGCCGGCCTCGGCCGCGCCAATCTCTACAAGGCGCTATCGCCGGACGGCAACCCGGAGTTCGCCACCGTCGCCAGAGTCCTGAAGGCTCTTGGGCTTCGGCTCTCCGTCGCCGCCTGACGGCCCGCGCCGTGTTTCGGGCACGAGGCTGATTCCATAAGCGAGGGCACGGAGCGCACATATGCCCGCGTTCATTTCACCCCTCGATGGGAACTACATTTCGCTCAAACGAGCCGCCCTTCTGATCGCGCGCGAGCAGCCCGGCATCGAGCCGGACGACATCATGGAGCTGTTCAAGCATTCGATCTTCTCGGCTGAGTTCGAGCGTGAGGAATGCCGTATCCGAGGGCTTGAGCCAATCGACGATCGGAACCTGCCCCTGCTGCGGATTGAAGCGCCGCCGAGTAATGGCTTCGTCTCCCGTCTCCCGCTCGACGCTCAGCCGCAGGAATTTTTCGCCGTGAAAGGTGCGACCGTCGCCGAGATACTGAGCGAACGTGATGCCCTTCCCGGTAGCGCGGCGGAGTGGGCGGCATTTGCGCAGTTTCCGCGCAGCGCGGGCGTGATGAGCGATATGATCCGCGCCCTGGCACATATCCCCTACTCCGCATTCCCGCCGAAAGCGCATGTCATCCTTGGCGACATCCTGCTGGCGAAGCACAAGCTCCACGCCTGGATGATCTTCAAGGGTTACGAGTTGCCAGGTTTTCTGAAGGACATCAATGCGTCCGCCGCGAAGGAAGGCGGCATCGCGAAATCTGCCGCGATACGTGTCGATGCCCTTGCGACCGATGCCTTGCGCGGTCGTCCGCGCAAGGCCGGATGGCGCCGCGTCGAGGAACTGATCCGCGAAATGCACGCCGCGCATCCCGATTCGCCGCGCAGTGTGCTGGCGTATGATGCGCATAAAATAGCCGCGACGGAATTTGACGAAAAAGATTTGCCGTCGCTCGAAACCGTCACCCGGCAGATGAAAACCATCCTGGGACCTGAAGGTTAGCAGACGTAAGCGGACCATCGATGGCATTGATCCGCATTTGACGAAATCATTTCTCTATTACGCCTCCCCGGTCGCTGCTTGGCTGATCTCCGCATTCCACCCTTGCGGAGCCACGTCATGCCGCTCTCGACCATCGATCTGCCGAGCCTCGGCGAGATTTTGAAGGACAGCCCTGGCTGGCTCGATGAGGCGGTCGATACCGCCGAAGCGAGCCGGATTGTCGGCTTTCCCGTCTGCACCCTTCACACCTGGCGCTCGCGCGGGGAAGGCCCGCCCTTTCTCAAGATCGGCCCCCGCTCGGTACGCTATCAGCGCCGCACCTTGTTTCAATGGCTGGCCGAACGTCAGCGCCGCAACACGGCAGACGACCGGGGCGATCATGGCTGACAAGACCAAGCCCGTCTCCATCCGGCTCGCGCCCGCCGAAATCGAACAGCTTCAGGCGCGCGCCTATACCCTATCGGCGAGCATGACCGGGATCGCCCGCGACCTGATCCGCACCGGCCTTGCCGGCGGCGACAACAAGGCGCTCGCCGATCGGCTGATGCTGATCGAACGGCGCCTCGTCGCCTTGGAGCAGCAAGGCCGCGAAACCCACGCCAAGGCACTGTCGATCGACCAGGCCGCGCGCGATCTGCTCGCCATGTTCGATGCCCTTCTCAAGGCGCTGACCGGCGAAAGCGCCGGGAGGGCAGCATGAGCCGGCGCCTGAAGATCATCGCGTTCGCTGTAACTCTCGCCGGCTTCGCGGCGATGGCCGGCGCTTACGATCTCGGATTCGAGCGGTGGCCGCCGCGAACAACGCTGGCCGATGGGCGGAGCGTGCCGCTTTACGCGGCCGGCGTTCAAGCTTGCTTCAAGGCGCGAGCGCTGGCGCTCCTCGATGACGCCACCGCCGATGATAATTGGCAAGCCTGTCGGCAACGGCTCATGGCTTACGGTGCGCTGGACGCTTTCGAGCTTCGCTGCATCGCCGTCGCCGGCAGCGCCGCGATCGGCCTCTTGGCGCTGTTCGGATTCGCCCTCTGCCTTCGTGCCGATCGCCCCTCCTTCAAGGTCACGCGCGGCTCACGGCTGCACGCCGGCTCGGCCGGGTTGAAAGCCTTCGCGCGGGCCTGCGTGGGTGAGTGCCGGATTCACGGGCGCGGCGTCGAGCTGGTGCCGTCCATCGCGCTCGACCGCGACCGCGAGACACGGCATTTCCTGATCCTGGGCAGCGTCGGCGGCGGCAAGACGCAAACCATGCTGCACCTGATAATCGAGGCGATCGCCCGCGATGATGGCGTCCTGGTGCTCGACACCAAGGGCGACATGATGGCGGGTCTTCCCGCTCAGCCGGAACCGCTCCTCGTCGCCCCGCATGATCGCCGATCGCTGGTCTGGGACGTTGCGGCGGATTGCTGCATCAAGCAAGACGCGCGCGAACTGGCCGCTCGCTTCATCCCGCCCAGCGCCGATCCCATGTGGTCGCAGGCAGCGCAGGAAATCTTCGTCGCCTGCATCGTGCATCTGCAAGCGACCAAGGGCCAGAATTGGGGCTGGGCCGATCTCGAAGCGGTCGTCACCGCCGATGTGGCCGCGCTGACGGAGCATGCACGCAACCACAATCCCAACGCCCTGCGTCTTCTCAACCAGCCGGACAGCAAGACGACGCTGAGCATCCTGACGACCTTTCAAACGCACATGCGCATCGTTTCCGTGCTGGCGGAAGCATGGCCCGATCAATCGGCCGGGCGGTTCTCCATTCGCGCTTGGCTGCATAATCCGGTGCCGCGTCGGCCGCTGATCTTGCAACACGATCCCGGCTATCCCGAGCTGTCCCGCATCTGGATCGGCAGCATGCTGGGCCTACTCGCCTCCGCCGTCGGCAGTCCAACGCTGACCGAGAGCCGGCAGCGGCGGGTGTGGCTGTTCCTCGATGAATTTCCGCAACTGCCGCCGATCAAGCAGTTCCCGACCTTCCTTGAGCTGGGCCGCTCCAAAGGCATCGCCGTCGTCATCGGCGCGCAGGACACGGCGCAAATCCGAGCTGTCTATGGACAGGACCAGGCCAAATCCTGGTTCGGCATGACCGGCACCAAGATCATGACGCGCATCAACGCCAGCGAAGCGGCGGAGGATGTCAGCCGTCTGATCGGCGACCAGGAAGTCGAACGGCGCATGCAAAGCGCCACTCGCTCCGGCGGGCGTGTCAGCATCACCGAAAGCATCCACCGCGAAATCCGCCGCGTCGTCACGGCATCGGAACTCGCTTCCCGCCTCGGCCCGACCGAGCGCGGCGTTCGCGTGCTCTTCATCGGCCTGGGCGACGCCATCTATGAGCTGGAACTGCCCTATATCACCTTGCCGAAATTCCGGGAGCCGATCATGCCGGCGGACTGGACGCGGACCCCGCCGCCGTCACCACCAAAGGGAACCAACGGCAAGACCCCGGTCGCGCCTGCACCGACCCGCCTGACTCCGGACCTGGCCGATCTCATTCGGCAGACGCGGCACTGATCATGGTGGCGTCGATCTCGGCACGCGGCAGCGCCAAGGCGGCTCTCGCCTATTACGACCATCTGCGCCGCGACGATTATTATACGCGCGGCGGCGAGCCGCCCGGCCGTTGGGCCGGCGAAGGCGCCGAGCGGCTGAGCCTGCGCGGGCCGGTGACGCACGCGGAATTCGAAGCCGCGCTGGGCGGCGTCGATCCCAAGACCGGCGACCGGCTCGTTCAGCATGGCGGTCGCGGGCGCGAGCATTCGGCAGGTTGGGACATGACGTTCAGCGCGCCGAAATCGGTGTCGGTCCTCTGGGCGCTCTCCGAAGGAACCGACCGGCAGGCGATCGAGCGCGCGCATCAATCCGCCGTCTTAGCGGCGACCGCGCATCTCGAGCGCACCGCTGCCTGGGCGCGACGCGGCCGGGCCGGCAGCATGAGAGAACAGACGGCCGGGTTGCTGATGGCTCAGTTCGATCACCACACCAGCCGCGAATCCGATCCACAGCTTCATTCCCACTCCTTCATCTTCAACCTTGCGCCCCGTCGTGACGGGAGTTGGGGCGCCATCGTCAGCCGCGAGCTGTACAAGGCGCAGAAGGATGCCGGCGCGATGTACCGTCGCGAGTTGGCCGGCGAGCTGGAACGGCTCGGCTACCGCCTCGATCGCCAGAGGCACGGGTTCCGCGTCGCCGCGATCCCGCGCGACATCGAACGCGCCTTCTCGAAACGGCGACAGGCGATCGAGGAAGCGGCGCGCGCCCACGGGTACAAAACGCCGAAGGGTATGGAACTCGCGACGCTGCGGACCCGCCGCGCCAAGGGGGAAGCGAAGCTCGACGGCTTGTTCAAGACCTGGCAGGCGGAAGCCAGGGCGCTGGGGTTCGAGCTGAGCCGGGACCGTCAGCGCGCGTGGCCGATCGCGGCGGCGAGCGAACGATCCCAGCTCTCGCCAGCGGCAGGCCCGTCCAATGTCTCAGCCCGGTCTGCGCCGATGCCCGCCACGGCTGCGACCGTTCAACAAACCGCCGCGCAACTCGGAAGCCAGCTCGGCCAGGTCCTGCGATCCCTGGATCAGCCATCCGGCATGCCCGGCGTCAAGATCAGGCTTCGCCAGTCGGATCGCGAGCGCGAGTGACGGCGAGAAATGGAAGCGGCGCTCGCCATCGACCCGATGATGCGGAAGGTCTCCGTTTGTCGGTTGCCGTCAAGGCTCTCGACCCGCGCGGCGGGCGGCTCCGCCGGCCTTGACCGCGCCCGTCAAACGGAGTGGGGCTTGGCATCGGATCGACGGTATAAATTGCTCTGCCCGGCCTGAATACGGAATCGGGGACGGCAACTGATTGTGCGGAAACGGCTTCTTCCGTTCGATGCCATCGGCTGTCAGCGGCGATAATATCGGGCGTAATCGGCGCTTCGCCGGCCAATGTCATTCCGCGACAATGCGTTATCGGCGGCGATCTTTCGACATGTCAGCACCGCAGGTGCATAGGGTGTGAAAAATCTCTTTGATACTGTTTCTTTGTTCGGTCGAAGCGTGTCGTTTCTTCGTCCCGGTCTAATTTTCCGGTCGGCGACGTGCACAGCCCCGGTCAAGGATGGTCCGGCCCCTCGCCGGGCCACCGCCGAAGGCGGCGCAGAGCGTCCTTGACGGTGGCGAGCACGGCGCCAAAATCATTTGGGGCGGGCCACTTCTTGCGTCCACGAGCTGCCGCGCCTTCGCGATTTGTACGACCATCCACTACCCGTGGAACAGACCAGCGCACCGAGGATGAGGCCCAAGGCAAGCCACTTCGACGGCGATGGGCGCGAAAATTAACGAAAAAAACAGCGATTTGATGTTATGGGCGAATGTGTTATCTTCGCGCAATCTGCACGTTTGGGGGTTAATGGCCATGAAAAAGCGTCAATATTTGTCTCCGCTGGCGGTCTCGGTCGCCGCATTGCTCGCCAGCGCTGCGGTTCCGGCGCAGGCATCGACGGATCCGGCGCCCGTGACGGTCGCCGCCGTCGCATCCGAAGCCTCTGCACCGGTCGCGGTGGATCACCTCGTTCTCACGCGCAGTGCCGGGGGCGGAGTGCAGTTGGCCCAGCACGAGTCTCATGCCTCCCACGAGTCGCACTCCAGTCACTCATCCCACGTGTCTGGAAATTAATCCCCTGAGTTAAGAACCACATGGATGCGGGGGCAAGCTTGTGTCTCGGACGCTCGTCTTTTCCTCGCAGGTATACAGCGTCGAGACGATCAAGAAGGCCGCATATCGCTTTTCGGATGTGCTGTCGGTCGACATAGTTCCTCGTCCCGGCGAGATTGAATGTGTCCTCCAATTTCTTTCAGGATCGAAAGAGGAGGAGCAGGCCGAAAGAATCGCTGCCGCTTTCAAGAACGAGGTTCTTGACCAAGACCTGAGATCGATCATCTCGAAAGAGACAGAAGCCACCCGCAACGCCGTCTTGGCCTTCGCGCTTTCCAAGACCGGGCTTCAGGGCAGTGAGTAAATTCCAGCCCTTATCGGCTTACCAGCAGCCCTTGGCCGACGGCTACCAGCTTCTGCCCTTCCGGTTTACGTCGCTGAATGACAGCGAATACGTTCTGACCAATCAAGCCAGTGAATTCATCGTCCTTGAACGGCAAACGCTGGAAGCGGTTGTGCGGCATCAGCTTCCTGCGACGGATCGGCTCTATGATGATTTGAAGTCGAAGCATTTCATCATCGATGGTGATTCATCGGTGGCAACTGAATTGCTGGCGCTGAAGGTACGCACAAAGCTAAAGCGGCTCGCCGACTTCACCGGATTGCATATATTTGTCGTGTCGCTCAGGTGCGAGCACTCCTGCCCATACTGTCAGGTCTCTCGCCAGAGTGACGACAGATTAGCGTTCGATATGTCGGTGGAGACGGCCGAAAAGTCTCTGGCGCTGGTGTTCCGGTCGCCTTCGCCCGGTATCAAGATTGAGTTTCAGGGTGGTGAGCCGCTGTTGAATTTCCCGCTCATACGCCATGTCGTTGAGCGCGCGGAGGCACTGAACCTCGCGCAGCGTCGCGATCTCCAGTTTGTCATTGCGACCAATCTCGCCGTCATTAACGATGAGATGCTGGATTTCTGCGGGGAGCATAACATCCTCATTTCAACGTCGCTTGACGGGCCTGCAGACCTCCACAACGCAAATCGCCCGCGACCGGGCCACGACAGCTATGAGCGCGCGATCGAGGGTATCTCAAAGGTACGCGGCGCCCTCGGCCGCGACCGTGTCAGCGCTTTGATGACGACTACGAAACTTAGCCTCGGGCGGGTGCGGGACATTGTCGATGAATATGTGGCGCAGGGGTTCAGAGGCATCTTTCTTCGGCCCATGTCGCCCTATGGATTCGCCGTCAAGACGAAGTGGTTCAAGGCATACGACGCCGACGAATGGCTCGAATTCTATTTCGCCGGCCTCGACTACATCCTCGCGCTAAACCGCTCGGGTTATCCCTTCACGGAGTTTTATGCCGCCACGATCCTCGCTAAAATGCTCACACCATTCGAGCCGGGGTTCGTCGATCTGCGGAGCCCCGCAGGCACCGGCATCGCCGCGATCGTCTATAATTACGATGGCGACGTGTACGCCTCCGACGAAAGCCGCATGCTTGCGGAGATGGGCGACAAGACCTTTAGAATCGGGAATGTCCATCAAGATCGCTACGAAGACATTATCCTTTCTGACGCGCTGTTAGGTCCGATTGAGGAATCATTCGCGGCATCGGTGCCGATGTGCTCCGACTGCGCGTTTGAACCGTTCTGCGGCGCCGACCCGGTGTTTCATCATGCCACGCAGGGAGATTTTGTCGGGCGCAAACCTCTCTCCGCCTTCTGCGAGCGTAACATGGCGATCTTTAGGCGGCTCATTACGCTCATGCGCGACGATGCCGAGGTGCGCGGCATCTTCGTAAGATGGGCAAACGCGCGATGCTGACACTTTCCAGCCGCAGCGTTGAAAGCCGCAACCTGTCGGACAGCCCCGCCAGAATAGTGATGCGGGTGAGCGACCGGCAGGACCGGCCGCGGGCGCTGCGGTCGCGCGAGGCGTTTCTGGTCACGAACGGCGATATACCCGATGGGTTCGGTATTTATGTGGCGCTTGCGAAGGACGCGAAGGCGTTAGGCAGCCTTCCTTCCCAGACAAAGGCCATGATCCTGCCCGATGACTTTAGCTACCTCGCCGATGGCGACGTATTGCGTCTATGGACGAAAAGCAACGAGGTCCGCGTGCTTTATCGGCGTGCCTCTTTTCACAACCACTTTCTTCTCACCGAACGATGCAATCACTATTGCCTGATGTGTTCCCAGCCTCCGAAGAATATCGACGATAGCTGGATTGTTGACGATGTGCTGGCAGCGATCCCGCTCATCGATCCCTCGGCGCAAGAGATCGGCTTTACCGGCGGTGAACCGACCCTTTTAGGGGACGATCTTTTCCGCATTCTGAGAACGATGAAAAGCTATCTGCCTCACACCGCGATTCATATTCTGTCCAACGGGCGGCTGTTTGCGGACCCGGAATTTGCAAAACGCTACGCCGACATTCGGCATTTCGACATGATGGTGGGGATACCAATCTATTCAGACGTTTCGACAATTCACGACTACGTAGTCCAAGCGGACGGCGCTTTTGACGAAACGATACGCGGCATTTTGAATCTTAAGCGCTATGGACAGAAAGTTGAAATTCGCATCGTGGTTCATGGGCAAACTTACGCCCGGCTGCCCCAGCTCGCGGAATTTATCGCACGAAATCTGACCTTCGTAGACCATGTCACGTTCATGGGCCTTGAAATCACCGGCTTCACTCGGGCGAATCTCGATAGCCTTTGGATCGATCCTGCGGACTATCAGCGTGAATTATATCGAGCCGTCAGCTTTCTGGCGGACAGCCAGATGCACGTCTCTATCTATAATCATCAGTTGTGCGTTCTGGACAGACGCCTGTGGCCATTCGCTCGCAAGTCCATCAGCGATTGGAAAAATGAATACATGCCGGAGTGCGAAGGCTGCCGGGAAAAGGAAAATTGCGGCGGCTTTTTTGCCTCGGCAAAAATTCGCTACAGCGACCACATACACCCCATTGCGGAAGTTGCGGCCCCATAATCAGTTCATCGTCCTCGGTCCAGATCGCGGTCCCTGCGGTGCCCACGCGGCGGCTGAGGCATGCACGATGTGATAGATGAGGCGAGAAGTCGCATTTGCCTGCTTACCTTGCGCTTACCCGAACCACGGAATCAGGATTATCCAGAAAACGAAAAGCCTCTGAAACACGTGTTGTTTCAGAGGCTTGGAATGGTTGCGGGGGCAGGATTTGAACCTGCGACCTTCAGGTTATGAGCCTGACGAGCTACCGGGCTGCTCCACCCCGCGGCAACCGAGGACAAAAAGGAACATGGTGTGAGGGAGTTCACGCAATGGCGCGAGCGTTGACGGAGCTTGATAGGCCTGGCAGCGACCTACT